>SSFW01000167.1 GCA_008015595.1 Nitrosomonas sp.
AGCAGCCTTCACTAATGGTGATGCCGATAATTTAATGGTTGGCCGTAATGGTATTTTTTACGTTCGAAAAGGACAGGACTGGGATGCAACCATCGTCAGGATCATTGAACATCCCATTAGTGTTCGTCAAGCCTTCTGGTACCCTTACAAACGCATCGGAAAAATGATTGGTGAGCAAATCGAGAAAATGGCTAGCGCACGGGAGAAATCGGTTCAAGACCAGGCAGCTTCCGGCATAGCAGATGCTTCACAAAAGGCAGAAGCTGGCAAACCTCCAACACCCCCCTTTGACGTTGGAAAATTTGCAGGGATCTTTGCTGCAATTGGTCTTGCTATCGGTGCGATTGGGACTGCAATTGCATCGGTTCTGACTGGTTTCCTCAGTCTCGTATGGTGGCAAATGCCGCTCGCGATTCTTGGTTTGATCCTCTTAATATCTGGTCCTTCCGTATTAATCGCTTTTCTGAAGCTTAGAAAACGCAACCTAGCACCATTACTCGATGGAAATGGTTGGGCTGTTAATACACGAGCAATTATTAATATTCCGTTTGGCACTTCATTGACTCACATGGCAACATTACCAGCTGGTGCACAACGTTCCTTGGTCGATCCCTATGCAGAGAAAAAAAGCCCGTGGAAGACTTATCTATTCATTCTGGTCTTATTAGGAAGTATTGCTTATCTTTTACATAGTGGACACCTTAATCAAGGTACGATTGATGAGCTGAGAAAACGTTTCTCATCCAATAAAGCAGAAGTAACCCAAGAAGCATCAGGTACTCAGGAAACTTCACCAACATCAACACCACCCCAAACAGAAACATTACCTGATAATTCAAGAACTGAGACTAACAATACCCCTCAGTCTGCTCCAATAGAATCAAAAAGTGAATCAGCAGCACCTTCTGGACCAGCCTCGATTGCGCCAGCACCGAAGCCTAGTGTTACCCCCTGAGTGCTGCTGCCATCATTTTATGTATAAGCGGGCATAATCATTACTATATTTTGACCGACTGTGCCCATAATTCTTAGACTCTTTTACGATTTGAAAACCAATAATCCAATAGCGAGCTAACGTCTAAGAAATAATTTCTAATCGAATATGCGCACACTCATCACTTATATCATGGTCTTCCCGCGACGAAGTACATTTGTGCTCGTCGCATTGTTGTTTGCTGGCGTTGCAGAAGCGTTGAGTTTAACAGCGCTGCTGCCATTGATATCGATTGCAGTTGGCGAAACGGATGATTCAAAAATTGGGCGCTTCATGGTCCAAGCGCTAGAGCGGATTGGTATTGCTCCAACAATCGATGCGATACTATTAATCATCGTAGGCGGCATGCTTATCAAAGGCGTTATTCTATTGCTCACCAATCGCCAAGTCGGTTATACCGTTGCCCACGTCGCAACTGCCCTGCGGCTAGATTTGATCGAGGCCTTATTAGCGAGCCGCTGGCAATATTACCTCCGTCAACCCGTCGGGTCACTTGCAAATTCAGTGGCTACAGAAGCCTATCGTGCAGCAAATGGTTTCGAACATAGCGTCAATGTGCTCGCACTCGCTATCCAGGTAATCGTTCACGCGATTGTGGCGCTCTTCATTTCATGGCAAGCAACATTTGGATCATTATTAATTGGGATCGTACTGTTCATCGCACTCCATCGGCTGGTTCGCGCAACAAGGCGAGCAGGAACCAAGCAAACACATCTGCTACGTCATTTATTAAGCTACCTTTCCGATGTACTTAGTTCTGTAAAATCACTAAAAGCCATGGCACGCGATAATGTAGCGGATGCCATTTTGCATGAGCAGTCAATACAACTCGAAAAAGCAACTCGCAAAGAGGTAATCAGTCGAGCAGCCTTACTAGCATTGCAAGAACCCATTTTAGCGGCGCTAACTGCGAGCGGACTCTACATCGCGCTAGTTGTCTGGAATCTTTCATTGCCCGAAGTCATGGTGATGGTGTTTTTGTTAACACGCATACTGGGCTTACTTAACAAAACACAACGACGTTACCAGCAGCTCACAGTTCAAGAAAGTGCATACTGGGCACTTAGAACCGCAGCAGAAGATGCGCGTGCAGCGGCAGAAAGGGCCACCGGCACGATCACACCGACCTTACAACAAGGTATCAGCCTACGACATGTTGCATTTGATTATGATCGTAAGCCAATTTTTCAAGATCTTAATATCGAAATCCCGGTTAAGTCATTTACTGCGGTCATTGGTTCTTCTGGGGTCGGCAAAAGCACGCTACTCGATTTGCTCTGTGGGCTTGCGGAACCCAAATCAGGAGAAATACTCATTGATGGCGTGCCTTTACATAATATCGATTTACGCCAGTGGCGCCATTTAATCGGCTATGTATCGCAAGATACAGTTCTGCTCCACGACACAATATTAAACAACACGCTCGTTGGGGCACCTACGCTTACAACCGAGGATGCGGAACGGGCATTAAAACAAGCAGGGGCTTGGGATTTTATCAGTAGTTTCCCCGAGGGCATTCAAACCGTTGTTGGGGAGCGCGGTGGTATGCTCTCAGGAGGCCAACGCCAACGAATCGCGATTGCACGCGCACTGGCTCATCAACCATTACTATTGCTGCTGGATGAACCTACTAGTGCACTTGATCCTCAAAGTGAGCAACTCATCTGTGAAACACTCAAGAAGTTAGCAGAAGATTATACGATTGTTGCGGTATCACATCAGCCTGCAGTCATCAATGCTGCAGACCGCGTGTTTATTCTCTCCAATGGCCAAGCTGATCTACTCACCAACACGCCCAAATGATCTACTGGCTATTCACGATTGCAGCAATTCGTGCTTCTCGAATCGAGCGATTAATCATTGACGGCAAATCAAGCAAATCGATATCTTTTTGCTTCAGATTCGCTGCAATAACACCCGCATCCACGCTTCTTGCCGCATCAAAAGCTTTATTCAGTCGAACTGATTGCGAATAAGGTTTTTCAGCATAACCCGGTCTCCCATGAAAATCACAAGCACACGCTTGCAGGAATGCTGCAAAGCGATCTGGCTTTCGATAGGCATCGGTCGCTTGTAAAATATCAGCAATCGTTGCAGGTCTTAATTCTTCCGCTCGATGCACATCTCCATGATAGCGTGCAACGATAAGCGCTAAATCACGTTCTTCTTTCGGGATACGTATGCGCTCACATAAATCTTTTACGAGTGTCACACTTCGTGTTTCATGTCCTACATGCCTTGGCCATTCGCTGGGCGGTGTAGTACCCTTACCAAGATCATGCGTTAAGGTAGCAAATCGAACTGCCAATGAATAATTATTTTGTGCTGCATAATCAATGGCGATCATGATATGCACGCCCGTATCGATTTCAGGATGATGCTGAGCAGGTTGCGGTACACCAAATAACACATCGACTTCAGGCAGAACCCGCGATAAGGCATTGCAGGCTCTCAATGCATAGAACATCTGCGAAGGTCGTTTTTCCATCAGCCCCCGCGCAATTTCCTGCCATAGACGCTCAGGAACAAGCGCATCGACCTCACCCGTGTGTACCATTTCCTTCATCAGCTCCATCGTTTCAGGTGCGATATGAAAACCGAAGCGTGCTGCAAAGCGAGCCACGCGCAAAATTCTTACCGGATCTTCAACGAAAGCAGGACTAATATGCCTTAAGATCCCTGCTTCAAGATCAGCAATCCCATTGAATGGATCGATTATTTTTCCAGTCTGATCTTTGGCTATCGCATTAATGGTTAAATCTCGTCGCGCCAAGTCTTCCTGTAAAGTAACATCAGGTGAAGCATAAACTTCGAATCCTTTGTACCCTCGGGCTACTTTACGTTCAGTTCTTGCTAAAGCATATTGCTCATGCGTCACGGGATGGAGAAAAACTGGGAAATCTTTTCCAACGGGCCGGAAGCCGTTTTGTACCATTTTCTCTGGATTTGAACCCACGACTACATAGTCGTGATCTTTCACCGGTAACCCAAGCAATTCGTCTCTAATTGAGCCACCAACGAGAAAAACTTCCATAGATTCTACTGAAGTTTATTGAGGCTTCGGTGCGACCACACCTAATCGTTGTCTGAGTGGGGGAATATTTTGGTGCCCAAAATTATTTGCGTAGTAGACGGAATTATTTAAAACCACCTTCACATAGTCGCGTGTTTCATTAAATGGAATGGTTTCTGCATAGATGGCCCCTTCTAAGGGTTTTTCAGGATCGCGCCACTGTTTTGCACGGCCAGGGCCAGCATTATAAGCGGCAGCCGCTAGCAAAGGTTGGTTATCAAATAGGGACAAGACGTGTTTCAAATAATACGTTCCTAAGCGCAGATTGGTATTAATATCCGTCACGAGATGGTTCTGAAACTGTTGCATTCCCAATTTTCCAGCAACCCACTTTGCAGTAGCCGGCATTAGTTGCATCAGCCCCATTGCTCCCGCTGTCGATTTCACATCAGCGAGAAAGCGACTCTCTTGGCGAATTAACCCGTACACAAACGCCTCATCTAATTCTTGGTGTTTCAATACTTCTCTCATCTGATCACGATAAGGTGCAAGATAGCGCAAATTAAAATTGTGCTGTGAGACGGTTTGTATGGCTGTATTAATTGCACGGTCATAAATCCCATGGCGAAATGCCACTTCAGCTGCTGCAATCAACTGCTCATCTGTAAAATTGCGAATCGTCCAAACCCATTCACGGGCTGCCTCTATCCGCTGGTTAAATTGATATAAAGCCAATGCACGCTGTATTCCCGGGTTTTGTTGCATGGCATGTATTTCTTGCGAGCTAGGATGATAATTAGCAGCGGGGGAACTCATCATGACCCCTAACTCCTCTTTTGCCATTTGACCATAGTAGCTATGTTCATTGCTTAGCGGTGCCAAAATCGCATTTGCTTCACCTAATTCCCCGTTTTTAAGTAATGCTCTTGCTTTCCAGTATCGCCACACATCCATTTTTTGCATGTTATCGGGCATATTATCGATAATTTGCAAAACGTGATTCCAGTTGCCCTTACGAAGCGCAACACGCCCCATCCATGCATGTTTGGCTTCCGACAGTGGATAGGGATGCTTGTCTACAGCTTGAATAAACCAATCTAATGCACGATCATCTTGTTTAAGCGCCGCACGATAGGCCAGACTACTCATAAAAAAAGATTGATCCGTTGGTGGAAAATGGTTACGGATCTTAAGCCAATGTACATAAGCTTGATTTATCTCACTACGCAGCAATCGACCTAACGCAAACAAAACAATTTCCCGATCTGCACGATTAGAATAGCTTCCTTGAAATTTCTCCAAATAGCGGAGCGGATTCTTTGAAGCTTCATTCAATTTTTGTGCATTCAATTCATGATTACCTGGTAAGTAGCGACTCACTTGCCTTGCAACACCTGTATTGCCAGCTTCTAGCGCCAAGCGAATTCGAAACCAAATATCTTCATGCGATAACTTCTGATTGGCAATGAGCTGACTAAAAACAGGCGTACAGCTATCCGGCATATCCTTTTCTGTAAACCAAAGTGAGCGAGCCTCCTCAATCACCTCTTTGTCTTTACTAGCTAAGCGGAGCTGCAGTGCGTAACAAATCAATCCCTCATCTTTATTGATGAGTTTTGGATATTCTTCAGCAAACAAAGTCCATTGCTGGCGCTTACCTAAAACCCTTAACCAATCACCTCTTAGCTTATCGCCAATCAAGCTACCTTGATGACGTTGAAGGAATGCCTGAATTGAATCAACGCTCGTCGTTTCAAGATACAAACGGATTTGATAGTACTCGGCATAGGGTGCCAGTGCATGGCGCTGAAAGCGTGGGGCGTATAATGCAAGCTTGGCTGCATCACCCACTCGAAAAGCTTCACGTAGCTTCAGAAAATCATCTTCTAAGCTGGCAGCCGTTACAATCGTACTGACCACCAGCATTAAACAAAATATTATTTTTCTCATGACTCAGCAATAGTCAGTAAATCCCGAATACAAAGCTCAGACTTACTGTCAGAGGCTCAAATCCCAAAATACCTGAAAAATTAAATCTCTATTTCAATAAAATTATATTACCCCTTGCGCAAGCATTGCATCCGCTACTTTTACAAAACCTGCTATGTTTGCACCATCGACATAGTTAATTCTTCCATCAGATTGCTCACCATAGCGCAAGCAGGAATTATGAATCGCTCTCATGATTTCTTGTAAGCGTGCATCAACTTCTTCATGTGACCAGAAAAGTCGCATCGCTTGCTGACTCATTTCTAACCCAGATGTCGCAACCCCTCCTGCATTACTTGCTTTACCGGGTGCAAACAATACCTTTGCATGTTCAAAACGTTTTACAGCGCCTGCTGTACAAGGCATATTCGCACCTTCAGCTACACAAATCACGCCATTCTTGATCAGCGTCGCCGCATCATCTTCACTCACTTCATTCTGAGTTGCACAAGGCAAAGCAACATCAACAGGAACCCGCCAAGGTCGTTCGCCCGGAATAAATTTTGCGCCGACACGCTCAGCATAGTCGCTTACACGACCATAAAGATGATTTTTTACTTCGGCCAAAATCGCCAATTTCTCGGGCGTGAAGCCAGCTTCATCGACGATGGTGCCACTCGAATCTGAAACGGTAATCACTTTCGCGCCAAATGCCATCGCTTTCTCAACCGCAAATTGCGCGACATTACCAGATCCTGAAACAGCAACACGCAGCCCATTCAACGATTGACCGACATGTTTCAGCATTTCTTCAACAAAATAAACTGTACCATAACCCGTTGCTTCGGGTCGTACCAGGGAGCCACCGAAGCTAATTCCCTTCCCTGTAAATACACAATCTGCACGATTCGTTAATTTCTTAACCATGCCTGCCATAAAGCCTACCTCACGACCCCCAACCCCGATATCACCTGCTGGCACATCGGTATCAGAACCTACATGACGAAATAGCTCGCTGACGAATGCTTGGCAAAAACGCATCACCTCACCCGGGCTTCTCCCTTTAGGATCAAAATCAGACCCCCCTTTCCCGCCACCCATAGGTAATGTCGTTAAAGCATTCTTAAAAGTTTGCTCAAAAGCCAAAAATTTAAGGATTGAAAGATTAACAGAAGGATGGAAACGAATCCCTCCTTTATAAGGGCCAATTGCTGAACTATGCTGAATACGATAACCCCGATTGACCTTTACTTCACCATGATCATCCACCCAGGCAACTCGAAAGATAATGATTCGTTCAGGTTCGACAATTCTGTCTAACAAGCCATGCTCAGCATACCGAGGGTTATTGGTAATAAAAGGCCACAAACTCTCTATTACTTCTGTAACAGCCTGCATATATTCAGGTTGGCCTGGATTACGTTCAGAAACATAATTTCTGAACTCTTCTATTCCTTTATATTTCATTCTATTTTCTCCTCTCTGCTTGATCAGCGTTCGTTATTCCCCAAAACTTTCTGCCATTAATCCAATTTTTTCTCTGATTTTAATGAATTCTTTTTAGTCACAAATACAAAGTGTAACTGGATTACTTGCAATATTACAGCCATCTTTTATTTGCGTGATGAAATCTTGATTGATTCTATTTATATCTAGATTTTGGTCGGTTAGGCTTATTCAACAATTCTTTGTAGCAATGCCCTAAATTGCAATCTCAAAATTAAGAAACCTGAATTTTACCTTTCCATAGCATTGCAAAGCTGGTCAGCATTCATTGAAATAACCTAATCAACGGGTCTGCTAATCAAATATTTCCAAAGGAACAAAAAGTACTTTTACCCCGGAAGGAGGCTCAGTTTGAGTCCATGCAATGATAACTGAGGATCGATTCTTGACTATTTGAGGCACTCCGCTATCACGACCTGGATTGATTTCACTTAAGCGTTTGATCTGTCCCATATTTCCATTCATACCAATGCTTCGAGCTGCCACGCTCGCCTTCCGAGTTACCTTATCCATTGCCGTTATCCAAATCACAATGGCTGTCTCATCAGTAAGCGCTATAACGCGTGTTCTGCCGATCGGTTTTTCATCATCAATATCCAACGCTTGATTGAATTGCAAGCTGGAATCATTGGCAAAAGCACTGCGTACACGCGGACGATTTCCTTCAGCGGTAAACCAACTTGCAGCCACGTATTTTCCGTTTGTAGCGATAGAGGGGCCATTAACTGGGCATCCTGCAATAGACCACCCCTCCTGGCTGACGGGTTGCGGATCTGACCATATGCCATCGATCAACTGCACAAAATGATGATCTCGAATTTCATCGCCACGCCGACTTCGCCAAACTACAACGGGCCCTTTCGAAGTCACTGCCGAAGCAGTCCAGCAGCATGTGCACGTATTGTCATCAATCACTCGATCTGAGTCAATTTGCCCATTCCGATGAATTAAGGCATAGCGCAACGAAAAGCGATCAGAGATTTTTTTTGCAACGTCTCTCCCATCCAACCAGACTATACCAGCCTGACCTAGCGCAGGAAAAACAGAAACGAATCCATGGGCTGCAGCCGTATCATCTTGATATGGCTTCTGCGGCGCACTCCATGTTACACCGGCATCGACAGAAATCGAGAAAAACACATCGTAGTCATAAATCTGCTCAGTTTTAGATTTAACGCGCCAGTGAGCTACCCAGAATGAATCATCGATTGCAACAACCGCAGGATAATCAGCCCAATTCACATACCACCCCGAGCCTTGTACAGCTTGACCGATACGCACCCAACGATCCTGGCGATAGATAGCAAATTTTAAAACCTGGTGATTTCCTTTTCCTTCGATCCAACTCATGAGCATTGAACCATCCGGCAAGGAAGAAAGATAAGGGAATTGAGATCCTATTGCTGCAGGATTCTCAATGAATCGAGACTGTTGAGATGATTGATCAAAAGTTTGGCACGCGCTAATGATCCATGACAAATTGAAAACAATGATGATTGTCGAGCAATAGCGAAAAAAGTCTTTAAAGACAAGTCGCATAGCATAACTCTTTGCTGTATTAATGAAGAAGAATACCAACCTGGTTCAACCAATTTTAGTAAAGATGATGAATCCGGGAAATGTGGCAAATTGTCGCACGATTCATATGACCTTCCAACAAAAACAGGTTCTCACTACCGCATTACGTTAGTACTAGCTAGATTCTCCCTCGAGCAATAAACCAGGATCAATCGTGGCTTGTTCGATTTCGACAAGTTTATAGCGAGAGCGCTCTCCTCGTTTTATGCTTACTTGATTGGCAGAAACTTGAAAACAATTCGCTAAAAACTTAATGAGCGCTTTATTTGCCTTACCTTCTATAGGCGGTGCTGCAAGACTGATCTTAAGGGCATCGCCATGCAAGCCTGCAAATTGCGTATTTTTTGCGCCTGGCTGGATGTAAAGAGATAAAATTAGTTTGCCATTATTTTCTCGGCGGTACCAATTCATTAAAACAAGACCGCTATTTCCTGCTGCAATCCAGTCAAAACCATTAGCAATAATTGCACTGCCACCAGTACAAATAGTGGGGATAAGTCAACATTGGCAATCGGCGGAATAAATCGTTGGAAAATACCTAAAATTGGACGTGTAAAGCTCGTAAGCAAAGGTGCAATTGGGCTATAAGGGTTAATCCAAGAAAGAATTGCTTGCACGATAACCATGGCCATCACGATGTAAAGTGTCAGGCGAACAAGCTCTAACAGCGATAACAAGCCAAACCCTATCATCGTATTGCCTGATACCGTCTCTAATTCATAGCCTTGAATAAAACTAGTACTGACCATGATAAGAAGCTGTCCTATCCAAGCTAAAAAAAATGTGGATAGATCAAATCCCTTCCAACTTGGAATGACTCGACGGGTAGGTAGAACGATAAAATTCGTCACAGCAATCAAAAATTTTGATAGCGGGTTATCGTAGTGAACTCGAAATAATTGCAAATAAAATCTTAGTAAGCACGCCAGAGAAAAAAGACCAAGTATCGTCTCCAACAGGAATATCAATATTTGACTAGACATTGTTCAATCTCCAAAGAGGTTCATACTCAAAATTTCAACCATCTACCTGACCTAGTTCATCACCGAGCTGCTGAGCGCGTTTATAGGCAGCAAACGCTGCTCGAATAATTTCATTCTTAACATCATCTTGGCTCATACTGAGCAATGCTTGCTCCGTCGTCCCTCCTTTAGAAGTGACGCGTGATCGTAACACCGCAACATCCTCATGACTTTGATATGCAAGCTGGCTGGCGCCAATAAATGTGTGAATCGTCAATTCCCGAGCTTGGTCAAGCGTTAAACCTAATTCGACGCCCGCTTGCTCCATTGCTTCCATAAAATAGAACAGATAAGCTGGGCCACTCCCAGAAACTGCAGTTACTGCATCCAATTGATCTTCCTCTTCTAACCACAAAACAGAGCCTACTGCGCCCAAAATTGTAGTTGCATCATCCCTCAACGCGACTGAAACACTGGGTATTGCATATAAACCCGTCATTCCAGCTCTTACTAAAGCGGGTGTATTCGGCATGGCTCTCACAATATACTGATAATTGCCCAACCACCGTGACAAGTCCCGAGTTCGAACACCTGCCGCAATCGAAATAACCAACTGGCTGGTTAACAACGGTTTTAGCGCCTGAGCAACCCCATGTAGCTGTTGTGGTTTAATTGCCAATACGATCACATTGCTGCCTGAAATACCTTCAATCAAGTCTGTTGTTGTACCAACGCCAAATTGCTGATTAATTCTGTTAGCTGTCTCGGCATTGATTTCGACGACATGGATTTGTGTCATTGGAAAGTTTTGCTGGAGTAATCCGCCTATCAATGCACTTGCCATATTGCCACCGCCAATAAAGGTAATTTTCATGTCTCACCTATGATGTTTATATCGTTTATTCATGGCCTGGGTAGTCTATTTCATAATTAAACAAAGATTAAGTCGATTAAAGAAGACAATTGCCTCTATTCATCTAGCGTTTGAATACATTTATAAGCAAGGTAATTACGATGCTGATAATTAACATGGAAGTAATTGGAATAAAAATCTTCCCTCTTTCGGATTCAATTCTGATATCACCTGGCAATTTTCCAAACCAACTGATTAACCAAGGTGCAAATTGAACAATCACACCCAGAAAAAATAATAATGCCCCGATAATAATTAACCACCGACCCATCACAAGCATCCCACACGGCTCAATTACTTACCTCTTTGATTGATAAGCGATTCAATTTATAAATTTGATTTGTTTACTTCTGGCAATGACGACAGTAAAAACTAGACCGCTGCCCCTGCTTGATTTTAGTAATTAATTGCCCGCAGCGCTTACACGGTTGATTGTCTCGGCCATAAACCCAGTAATGCTGCTGAAAATAACCTGGTTTCCCTTCACTATTCACAAAATCACGTAGGCTACTGCCACCGGCTTCGATAGCAGCATTGAGTGTCGTTTTAATCGCGTCTGCTAATTTCTCATAACGTTTTAGATTAATACGTTTTGCTAAAACAGTCGGATTTATCCCCGCATGAAATAATGCTTCATTTGCGTAGATATTCCCAATACCAACCACGATCTGATGATTCATCAGAAATACTTTAACACTGAGATTCCGATGACGAGAACGTTCATATAGCATCTTGCCATCAAAAGCATCACTCAACGGTTCTACTCCGAGATTAACCAATAGTGGATGCTGCGCTATTTTCTCTGCATCGCTCCATAAGATTGCCCCAAAACGGCGAGGATCTCGGTAACGCAACACAGCGCCACTACTCACTTTAAGATCAAAATGATCATGTTTCTCAACACTAGCTGAATCAAACGAAATGCGTAAGCTACCCGACATTCCCAGATGAATAATCAAGAATCCACGCGTACATCTGAGTAAAAGGTACTTGGCGCGACGCGTTATCGCCTCAATTCTTTGTCCAACTAAAAGCTGATCAAGTCTATCTGAAATAGGCCAGCGTAAATTTGCATGTCTTATCGTTACGTTTGTTATATTTTGATTGATAAGCGCTGGAGTTATGCCTCGTCGAGTAGTTTCTACCTCTGGTAACTCAGGCATTACTCAACCATTCTTTCTTCATGCCTAATCCCAGAATAAGGGGATAGTAGCTGGTTGCCTGAGTGACCCAAGAAGTGATAATTAATAAACTGGTCCTTGCGCAACAATACCAATTCAGGATCGCGCTGCATGATCAAAAAATGGATCGGTTGCCCTGATTGCAATACGATTGTTAACGTTTCTTGAGTCTCGTCGACTTCATGTTCATTTTGAGTTATATAAGAGGCCTGAGCCAACTGCCAAGAATGAACCCACTGGTTAATTTCATCCTGACTCAGATGGACATCACTTGCCTCAGAAGATAGGAGCCATTTTTCCGTTTGCTGCAAATGCATTGCTTTAAAAATAAATTGTTGTGGAATTTCCGCTTCACCTAATAACTGACGATCAATTAGCTCTGTTGGTGCTACCGTTAGTAACATTGCGTGGCGTGGCGAAATCAAAAAAATACCCGACTGCGTCATCACATATTGATGATTAGACACTGGCGCTATTTGACCAAAAGCAAATAATTCGTGATTCACTTGTAATTGAGCGATAGGTGCCGCCAAACCATAGCGACTCAAATTTTCCGGTGGTAGTCGATAATCACTTGTAGTTGTTAACAAATCTAAGATACGCTCCACTTTTGTTTTATCAGCTCTAGCTTGAAGGGGCTCAGTCATGAGCCAATCACCATTCGACCGCTTTAATTCGATGGTTCCATGTTGTGAACTTATTTGAATAAGCTGAACAGCTTCTTTCGATAGCGACGAAATTGGGTAAGTTGTTTGCGGTTGGAACGATGGCTTAATATAGAGAAAAACTGCAAGTCCTACAGCAGTTGCAAACATAATCAAATTAAGCCAAACACGTGATGCCATGGCAAATACTAACTAGCTCTCCGCTGCCACCAAATCACAAAACCAGTAACGAGCAAAAATAAAGGAAGCACAATCAGAAATCCGACTGCGATCAATGTCAAGCTCGCCTCACTCAAAACCAGTTGACTATCAATCGTGGCGCGCGGTTGAATCAGAATCAAATCATCATCTCCAGCCAACCAGTTGATGATATTAACGCCAAAATCAATATTGCCCCCATTTCCTAGATAAGTATTTGCAAGAAAATGGCTACTCCCAATTACTACAACTCGTTGTTCCCGATCATCCAGCGTGCGATCAAGCGCCACTGCAACGCTAACAGGACCAGGCACATCATGTGTTTCATCGTAGCTGACTTCGTCTCCTAATGCTTCTGTCTCAACCCAGCCTTGCGGGGCAACTTCAACTAATGAAACACCATACCACTCCTCGTTTTCATTTAGAATAATCTGTCTCGCAAAAGGAAATACTGTGATGTAATCAAAATTCTCCGTAATCGCATGCTGTCCATAAATCGTTCCCAATGCAAATGTAACAGGCGCTTTTAATCGCTTTGCTTGCGGATCAACTACGATACCTGGCGTAAAAGTAATCCCTAATTTTTCAGCAAGGGGTTGTAAACCAAATAATGATTCTTGATCGACTAACCACAATAAACTTCCCCCCTGATCCAGGTAAGTGATAATTTTTTCTACCTCTCCTTCCAGCAAATCAGTCTGAGGTGATGCAATCACTAATAAATTAGTCTCAAGCGGAATATCTGAACTCGCCAGATTGAGTGATTCTCCTTTGAATCCCGTTTCTATTAATTTTTTTCCGAAATCGCCCATATCGCGATTAGCGATACCGTCTAGTTTACGTTCGCCATGTCCTGATAGAACCATGACCCGCTTTTCCTCTGAGCGCACCAAACGCATTAAGGCATTTGTAAAAGCCTGCTCATTGATAGCGGTTAAATGTTCACTGCGATGATCGAATGTAATGATAATCTCACCATTCATCCTGATTCCTGCTTCTTGAGCTAGATCAGGCTGTTCAATGGGATCGATAAATTCAAACACCAGATCCGGCTTTACTCGCTGATAAATCATTAAAAAATTGCTAATGATTTTTCTAATATCACCCAATTGCACATCTTGAGGCGTTGCATACACCGTGATCCCAATAGGACCATTCATTTTATTTATGACATCAAGACTCGCTTGACTAAGACTATTTCGATTGTTTTGACTAACATCCCATTGATAGCGAAATTGCATTGCTGCATATCCAGCTAGCGCTATTATTATCAAAAGCAATAGGACAAATAGCCCATTCTGCACGAGCAGATTAAAGCGTAGTTTCTGGGTAATCGTTGTCATTCTTTGGTTATAACTGTTGATTATCCATGCAGTAGACTCCAATCCAAGCGACGGATAGTCAGTACCAAGAAACTAATAATGAATAGCATAAAGAAAATAACACTAAATGAATCAATCATGCCTCGATTGAATTGCTCATAATGCTTGAGCAATGATAGATTCGGCAGAAGATTTCCTAAATCGGTTGAGACAATATCAATTATCCATAGCATCATCAGTAAACCAAGCGTTCCTGCTGCAGCAATGGCTGGATGAGTTGTTAAACTGGAAACGTACAGTCCCAGGGAAACAAAACTTGCTGCTAAGAGTAATAAACCCATCGTATTACTCAATATCAAACCTAAATCCATCGTCCCACCTAAAAAAAGTGAGAAGGGAAGCAATCCAACAAGAGAAATAATGATCAGGAAAAAGATCATTAACCCAGCAAATTTACCCAGAACAATCGCAGTCACCGTAACAGGCGCCGCCATCAACAGGGGCATTGTGTGATTTCGCCATTCTTCAGCCATCAAGCGCATCGTTAACAAAGGTGTTGCCATCAATAACACGATGGATGCTACTGCGTAGACAGGAACGATTATCACTTCAGTCGCTCCGGGCGGGTTGGCAATCAGCATGAGCTGCGATTGTAGCTCTATAAAAGCATCCAAGCGCCCTAGAAATACCCATGTAAGTATGAGCTGAATCGCAGCAAGAAAAACCCACGCGAGAGGAGAAACAAATAATACTTTTATCTCCTTGGCAGCTATCGTTAAAATCACTTTAATAATCTCCAACCAGCTCTTTTTTTAGCGTAAATTGCTCAAAAATCTGCTCGAGATTGATGCTCTTTTGTTTAAGATCTGAAAGCGCAGCACTATAAACGACGCCCCCTTTATTTAAAATTTGTACACGATCACAGATTGTTTCAACTTCTGACAAGATGTGCGTAGAAAGAATAATACTTGCTGTTTTACCCAGCTCTCGGATTAGCTCACGAATTTCTCTTATTTGGTTAGGATCCAGACCCACCGAAGGTTCATCCAGAATAATCACTTTCGGTTGATGGATGATCGCCTGGGCGATAGCAACTCGCTGCTGAAAACCTTTTGATAAAATCCCAATAAGTTTTTCCCTACTTGGTTGAGTCCACAGCGATCTTTAACACGCACCAATGCATCAAGTATCTGTGACGATTCAACACGGTGAAGTTTAGCTACAAACCGTAGATATTCATCGACAGTAAGCTCTTTATAGAGTGGTGGTATTTCTGGTAAGTACCCAATATTTTGTTTGGCTTCTTCTGGATGATCAAGTAGATCAATGCCACAAATCTGGATCGAACCCCTGGTTGGCGCAAGATTTCCTGAAAGCATCTGCATCGTTGTACTTTTTCCAGCACCATTCGGGCCAAGCAGCCCAAGCACTTCGCCTTGCTTCAATTCTATTTCAATACCTTGCACAGCAGCATATTGACCGAATTGTCGGCTTAAGTCATGAGCAATGAGTGTACAAGCGGTTTCGTTCACAGGATTAGATACTCTTCAGTAATCAAGCCATCAACATTCAGTGTTGGATAAAGCGCAACAACACCTGAACTTTAAATCGTAAGAAAGTCATCGTCGTTAAGTTAAAACTATTCGCAGCAGATCATCAGGATTAGCTAGAAAAGCTCTTGCTGTTTTCGCATTAACCTAATCTTTAGATACCGGATAATTGTCGGAGATATTAGTTGTGTATTCAATCACTCTGTCTTAATCGCAAGACAGAGTGTTGTATATCAACAACAACCTGGTTTGACAAAAAGCAAAACATGTACGCATAATCCGGCCCAAGTAGCGTGACGAATCGGTTCAGAGATATGTATCATGGGTTCATGTTCATGTCGGTGTTCAGTGGTTTCGTTAAACCAATTGGTTTTGAAGCAAAATTACAGAATTTTTTCGAAAAAGGACGATAGCATGAAAAAGATTATATCAGCCAAATTATATCTAATAGGAGTATCTGTTTTACCCCTACTGATGCTTTCAAATATGGTAGCAGCCGATGCACACAATAGACAAGGTGAAAGCGAAACCGAAAAAACACAAGGCTATAACGTCAATGATCGTGGTGCCGTATCTCGGAATTCCACAGGTTTATGCTGGCGCACTGGTTTCTGGACAGAAGAAATGGCAATTCCAGAATGCGATCCTGATGATACACCACCAGTAGAAAAGCAAGCAGCTACGCCTGCTCCGGCACCTTTAACATCTCCTGAAAAAATTACACTTTCAGCAGACGCATTATTCGATTTTGATAAAGCGGTTCTTAAACCACAAGGCAAAGCATCGCTAGATGAATTTGTAGGCAAGTTGAACATGATTAGCTACGATCTCGTGATCGCAGTTGGACATACCGATCGGCTCGGATCCGATGAATACAACAAACGTTTATCAATAAGACGTGCTGAAGCTGTTAAAGGCTATCTCGTATCTAAAGGTATCAGCGCAGATCGTGTCTTTACTGATGGAAAAGGTGAATCTGATCCAGTAACTGGCGACACCTGCCGTGGTGAAAAACGCACCAAAGCATTAATTGATTGCCTACAACCCGATCGTCGCGTTGAGATCGAAGTCGCAGGCACACGAAGCGATCGCTACGAAACCATTGAACAGAAATAAACTCAAGTAAAATAGTGAGTAGCTTAAGCCCTGCCTTGTGCAGGGCTTTTTTATGAGTAAGTATAAACGTGACATCTACAGCCTTGAGGATTGATACATTACTCGAAGCACGCTGGATTATCCCAGTTGATCCCCCCCATACAACCTTAATTGATCACGCCATTGCGATCCAAGATGGCAAGATCATCGCTATTCTTCCAACCGTTGAGGCGCTATCGCAATTTTCACCTGAACAACACTTTGTTTTAAATCACCATCTCATAATTCCAGGTCTGATTAACACACACACACATGCTGCGATGACCTTAATGCGCGGCATGGCTGATGATCTACCGTTAATGGATTGGTTAAAAAACTGCATATGGCCCGTTGAAAAACAATGGGTTGATACGGATTTTGTTCTAGCAGGAACAACTTTAGCGTGTGCAGAAATGCTGAAAGGAGGCATTACTTGCTTCAATGACATGTATTTCTTCCCTGAAAAGGCGGTGGAAGCGGCCGCTCAAACCGGTATGCGTGCGGCGATTGGACTTATCAGTATTGAATTTCCCACTGCATATGCGACGGATGCAAATGATTATCTCGCCAAAGGACTCATGCTCCGTGAGCAATACTTAGAATATCCTACTCTCTCTTTCTGTTTAGCGCCGCATGCGCCTTATACCGTTAGCGATAGCACACTGTCTAATATCTTCACGTTTGCCAATCAACTGGATCTGCCAATCCACATGCACCTGCATGAAACCAGCGAGGAAATTGCAAGCAGTCTCCATGATTTTGGAATTCGTCCTATCGAGCGTTTACAAAAGCTTAATTTACTTGGGCCTAATCTGATTGGCGTGCATATGGTTCATTTAACCAATGAAGAAATCAACTTATTGAAACTGCACAATTGCAATGTAGTTCACTGCCCTTCTTCTAATATGAAGCTTGCGAGCGGTATTGCGCCGATCGTTGACTTAGTCAACGCGTCGATCAATGTCGCAATTGGAACAGATGGAGCTGCTAGTAATAATCGACTCGATATGTTTGAAGAAATGCGCCTCACATCGTTACTCGGAAAAGTCACTCACGGCGCTCAGGCACTGTCCGCTCATCAAGTATTACGAATGGCGACGTTAAATGGTGCGATCACTCTGGGTATTGAAGCGCTAACTGGCTCATTATCGGTTGGTAAAGCTGCAGACATTACTGCAATCGATTTTTCTGGCTTAGAGTTATCCCCTTGTTTCAATCCGCTTTCCCACCTAATTTACGTTGCTAGCCGAGAACACGTCAGCCATGTATGGGTAAACGGTCAACTCTTGCTGAATGAAGGAGAACTTGTTACTCTGAACGAAGCAGAAATCATCGAGCGCACACAATATTGGCAAAACCGCATCACAAGTAAACAATGAAAGGAGAAAAATGGATAATAACGGTATCAATGCAGATCCATTAGAGCTTGAAAAATTTAGCCAACTCGCTCACCACTGGTGGGACCCCAATAGTGAATTCAAACCATTGCATGAAATCAATCCACTCAGGTTGAATTATATCGATCAGGTCAGCAGTGGCTTGAGTGGAAAATCTGTAGTGGATGTCGGATGCGGCGGCGGAATCTTATCAGAATCTATGGCAGCTCGAGGTGCAAATGTCACCGGAATTGATTTAAGCGATAAAGCTTTAAAAGTAGCTAAATTACACTTATTAGAAAGCGGCCATCAGGTCGATTATCGTAAAATTACTGTAGAGATGCTTGCTACCGAGCATCCTCGGCATTTTGACGTCGTAACCTGCATGGAAATGATTGAACATGTGCCCGATCCAGCCAGTGTCATTAAGTCCTGTGCTCAACTTGTAAAACCTAGTGGTTGGGTATTCTTTTCTACCCTCAATCGCAACCCCAAAGCCTATCTTTTTGCAATTATTGGGGCTGAATATATTCTGAAGCTATTGCCACGCGGAACACACGAGTACGCTAAATTTATCAAACCTTCTGAACTTGCTCATATGGCTCGTGACGCTGGATTGACTGAGGCCAGAATAATTGGCATGACCTATAATCCCATCACAAAAATTTATGCGCTGGAATCTGACACGAGTGTTAACTATATCATGGCTTTCCAGGCCTAATTCATGCTTTGAATCTTACCAAGCACTGCCAACAGCACATGGTCGACGCTATCCTATTTGATTTTGATGGAACAATTGCTGATACAGCACCTGATTTAGGTCATGCTCTCAATCGACAACGCATAAACCGTGGCTTACCGTCGCTCCCGATTAGCATCATCCGTACACAAGCTTCTGCTGGATCCCGCGGTTTACTCTACCTTGGTTTCAATCTAGTGCCGACTCATCCCGAATATGAACTCATGCGCGAAGAATTTCTACAGTTCTACACCGAACGTCTTTGTCACGATACTTGCTTATTTCCGGGTATTGCAGATATTTTAGATCATCTTGATTCAAGCAATATTCCATGGGGTATTGTAACCAACAAACCCTCTCGATTTACCAAACCCATCGTGCAATCGCTTGGCCTCATAAACCGCGCTGCCTGTATTATCAGTGGAGATGATACACCGCATACCAAACCGCACCCAGAACCACTACTGCATGCCTGCAACCAAATCAACGCTAAACCTGCAAATTGTATTTATTTAGGTGATGATATACGTGACGTGAAAGCGAGCCTTGCGGCTGGAATCAAACCGATTGTCGCCCGTTACGGTTACCTCGGTAACGATGGTCCGCCTGAGTCCTGGGGCGCAGATCACTTGATCGATCACCCCAAAGAGCTGACCCATTATCTATAAAAATATATTATGGTATTGCGTGAAAAAATACTTGGTAAAGATTTTCAACAATACGTCAGTCAATTTAAACACAAACTTTGTTAGTCATTGATTTAATAAACTCCCTATCAGTAGAATAACTTTAGCACGCAACCTGGATTAATCTATCCTCACGGTGAATTTCTTGGCAGCTTTTCATCAACAATTTGCTAATCTCAGTTTTGTTAATACAAATAACACTTTATAGGAAGCTTGACATGCATCATGTAAAAAAGTGGTTTTGCTATTTCGCTATTTTTTACTTATTCATTGATTCCTGCGTTGCTGACTCGACTGCCCCTGAGCATGTTCAAGGTGCTCAGACAATCGATACCTTAACTGCAAAATTATTCTTTGATCAAAAAATTCCTTTCATTGATGTGCGTAAATACGAAGACTTCATTGCGGGGCATATTCCTGGCGCGTATCATTTGTCAATCAAAAGTGATTTCGATGAACTAAGATTACGCGCGATTGTAGATAAAGAAAGTCCGGTAGTAATTTATTGTAATGGGATCTATTGCATGGGCAGTTCGATAGCTGCGCAGAAAGCAGTCAATTGGGGCTGGAAGACAATTTATTATTATCGTGAAGGAATACCAGCGTGGAAAAATAACGAGTACCCCATTCAGGCACAGCAAAATTAATTTGAATTCCTAAATTTTTCATCGATAACCTCATTGCGTAATAAATACAGGCGTTTGTTATGAGTAAAAAGAAAATTTTGATGCTAGTGGGAGACTATGTGGAAGATTATGAAGCGATGGTTCCTTTCCAAGCGCTACAAATAATTGGACACATAGTGCATACGGTATGCCCAGACAAAAAATCGGGAGATACCGTTCGAACAGCAGTTCATGATTTCGAAGGTGATCAAACTTACTCGGAGAAACCAGGCCACTTGTTTCGATTGAATGCGAGCTTCTCCAAAATCAAAGTGGAGCAATACGACGCATTGATCATTCCGGGAGGACGCTCACCCGAATATATCCGACTGAACCCCAAAGTAATCAAGATTGTGCAGCATTTTGCTCAGCAGGGTAAGCCAATCGCGGCTATTTGCCATGGCGCACAATTATTAGTAGCAGCCGATAGTGTGCGAGGTAGAACATGCTCTGCCTATCCAACCTTGGAGCCAGACGTCAAACGCGCGGGTGGAAAATATATCGA
Organism: Nitrosomonas sp.; assembly: GCA_008015595.1. Classification (GTDB taxonomy): domain Bacteria; phylum Pseudomonadota; class Gammaproteobacteria; order Burkholderiales; family Nitrosomonadaceae; genus Nitrosomonas. The sequence goes on from SSFW01000167.1 coordinate 20,917, forward strand.
TATTCCTATGGACAAAGCGCATCAAGATCAAAATTTGGTAACGGCACCCGGATGGCCTGCCCATCCAGATTGGCTCGCAAAGTTTCTAGATCTACTGGGAACGAGAATCAAACCCTAATGGAAAAAGAAATCAAGAAACAGTGTGATCGTTGTTTTAGGTTTGATAACAGCAAAATTATTTGGCTTGGGATCGTAATCGTTGTTGGGATACTATCTGCCTGTAGTCGACCAATTTGGAATAGCCCCTACCCCAGTGAAGACGCAAGTAAGAATATTCTCTACAACGCGTTTGCTGAACGACCTAAGCATCTGGATCCCGTTCAATCTTACAGTTCCAATGAAATTTTACTCACCGCACAGATTTATCAACCCCCACTACAATATCACTACCTAAAACGCCCTTTTACGCTGATTCCACAAACAACCCATGGAATGCCTCTCGTCAAATACATTGATGAAATAGGCAATGAATCACACGCGGAAAAAGATATTACAAATATCGCCTATTCGATTTACGAAATTTCGATAAAACCTGATATTCGCTATCAACCCCATCCAGCATTTGCTAGAAACGATCAGGGAAACCTTCGCTATCATGCATTAACGCAAAAAGAAACTGAGTCAATCTTTAAACTGAGCGACTTTACCGCATTGGGCTCCCGCGAATTGCTAGCAGAAGACTATGCTTACCAAATCAAACGATTGGCGCATCCTAAATTACATTCCCCCATTTTTGGCTTAATGTCGGAATATATTGTAGGACTCAAGGAGTATGCTGAAACACTGAGAAAAATAGCAGATACATTACCTAAAGACACACACTTGGATCTACGCGATTTTCCATTAGAAGGAGTGGAAATCGTTGATGCCTTTACTTACCGAATCAAAATCAAAGGAAAATACCCTCAATTCATCTATTGGCTAGCCATGCCTTTTTTTGCACCCATCCCTTGGGAAGCAGAACGGTTTTATTCTCAGCCCGGGTTAGCTGAAAAAAATATCACGCTCGATTGGTATCCAGTTGGAACCGGTGCTTATATGCTTGTAGAGAACGACCCTAATCGCATCATGGTACTCGAACGTAATCCCTACTTTCAGGGTGAATATTATCCAGCAGACGGTATGCCTGAAGATGAGGAAAGTGGTTTACTCGCTGATGCAGGAAAACCTTTACCCTTCATCGACAGAGTCATCTTTAGTCGTGAAAAAGAAAATATACCGCGCTGGAATAAATTTTTACAAGGCTATTATGATGCGTCCGGGATTGGTTCGGATAGTTTTGATCAGGCAGTTCAGCTAACAAGCCATGGCGAAGCAACGGTAACGGAAGAGATGCAACAACAAGGTATTCGGCTGGAAACCGCAGTGGCCGCATCAACCTACTACATGGGTTTTAATATGCTTGATCCTGTTGTAGGAGGTCGAACAGATCAAGAAAAGGCCGCTGCTAGAAAATTACGGCAAGCCATTTCAATTGCGGTTGACTATGAGGAGTATGTTTCCATTTTTGCCAATGGGAGAGGAATACCCGCCCAGGGGCCTATCCCTCCCGGCATCATGGGCTATCGAGAAGGTAAAGAAGGTATGAACGATATCGTTCACCAGTGGATTGATGGTCGTATTAAGCGAAGATCCATTGAAGAAGCCAAAAAACTACTTGCCGAGGCTGGATACCCTGATGGAATTGACATTAAAACCGGCGCCCCACTTGTTCTCTATTTTGATGCTACTTCACGGAGCGCCGATGATAAATCCATACTTGATTGGATGCGCAAGCAATTCAAAAAAATCAATATCCAATTGGTTGTAAGAAGCACAGATTACAATCGATTCCAAGACAAAATGCGCAAAGGAAACGCACAAATCTTCGAATGGGGTTGGAATGCTGATTATCCTGATCCCGAAAATTTTTTCTTTCTGCTGTATGGGCCTCAAAGTAAGGCCGGCAACCATAGCGGTAATAATGCTGCCAATTACGATAATCCAGAATATAACCAGTTATTTGAACGCATGGAGAAAATGGATAATGGCCCCGAACGGCAAGCAATTATCGATCAAATGGTGGAAATTTTACGCTACGATGCGCCCTGGTTATGGGGATATCACCCCAAAGACTATGCGCTTTATCACGCATGGTTTCAAAATGTAAAGCCCAATAAGATGTCTTATAACAATATGAAATACTTGCGCATTAATGCTGAATTACGAGAGCGCAAGCAAAGCGAGTGGAATCAGCCGGTGCTTTGGCCCATTGGCCTCGCTGTAATTATACTCATGCTGAGCTTACTACCAGGGTTCATTGCATACCGCCAAAAAGAACGTAAAACTGAGGCCAAGCAACTTGTAGGTTAAAAAAGTAAACAATGCTTAATTATATTATTCGCCGTATCTGTTACGCGATTCCAATTTTGATTGGCGTGAATCTCATTACATTCGTTTTGTTTTTTATGGTCAATACACCCGACGACATGGCAAGAATGCACCTTGGGGTCAAGTATGTCACCGATGACGCGATCGAAAAGTGGAAGCAGGATCGAGGTTATGATAAGCCACTGATTTATAACCAAACGGCTGAAGGCTTTTCAAAGCTAACACAGACCATTTTCTTCGAAAAATCAGTTGCCATGTTTGTGTTTGATTTTGGTCAAGCCGATGATGGCCGCGACATCAGCCATGAAATTAAATCTCGCATGGTTCCTAGCTTAGCCATTGCATTACCGGTATTTTTGTTGGGAATATGGGTCTATATCTCACTTGCCTTGATGATGGTTTTCTTTCGCATGACTTATATCGACTTCTGGGGTGTCGTACTATGCGTCGCACTGATGTCGATTTCAAGCCTTTTTTATATCATTGGCGGCCAATTCTTAATCAGCAAAATCTGGCATCTAGTCCCTATTTCAGGCTATGGTACTGGACTCGACGCGAGTAAATTTTTGTTATTACCTGTAGTAATTGGGGTAATCAGTAGTATAGGCGCTAATACTCGCTGGTATCGAACAATCTTTCTGGAGGAAATGAACAAAGAATATGTTCGTACCGCACGTGCCAAAGGCTTACCTGAAAGTACTGTCCTATTTAAACACGTGCTTAAAAATGCCCTCATTCCAATTCTAACGGGCGCAGTCGTCACGATTCCGCTCTTATTTCTAGGCAGCCTTATCGCTGAGTCATTTTTTGGTATTCCCGGCCTCGGCAGCTATACCATCGAGGCTATCAACTCTCAAGATTTTGCCATCGTTCGTGCGATGGTATTCATTGGTTCGTTTCTTTATATCATCGGCCTTATTCTGACAGATATTTCCTACACGCTAGTCGATCCCAGAATAAGGCTAATGTAGTGATCAGCCTTTCAAGAAGTCAAATTAATAACCTATGTACCAACTATCAACTCAGCTAATCAACAAGTATCTCAAGTCTAACTATAAGTGTTAATCACATACCTAAGAATACCGCTAGTAGCTGCAATCAAAATGGCTAGACCGCCTACAATTGCTAGCCCTTCAAGCAGGAAAGCAAATAAAGCTTCGCGCGTTGTTTTAAATTCTTCTTCGCCCTCTTCGTTTCGTCGACTATCTTTCCGTTTTTTCACCCACGCTTGAATCGCTATGACAAACGGGATTGCCAAGATAGAAATCAGTAACACATCTGTAGATTCATCCATTCGATCGTTCCTTTAAGCTATAATTATTATTGGTTGAAAACATTAACTTTTTCTAGATTATTTTTCATTATAGCAGACATCGTAATACCTGCTCTCTATCTC
>SSFW01000135.1 GCA_008015595.1 Nitrosomonas sp.
AACTAGCATCAGCAGAAGCAATCGATAAATCAAAATGTTGATTAGGAAATTCGTTGTGAAGCCATGCTTTTAATTGATGTAGACGATCAGTTTCCACAAATACCCGATATTATTGTTTAAAAAAATTGAAAGCATTATCAACAAAAAATAAAGGCCAGTTCATTTTTTTGGACTAGCCTTTTATATAAACAAACAGAAAAGTTTTTTTAGTATGCGATACCGAGTGTTGCTAATGTTTCTTTAGTAATCTGACCGACTGTCAGGTTATTATCTTTCTGGAATTTTTTCATCGCTTCAGTAGTTTTTCCACCGCTTTTGCCATCCACAGGGCCTGGGTTATAACCAGCATCTGTCAGCGCTTGTTGTAACTGACGAATGATTTCCGGTGTTGGTTTAACAACCGCTTTAAGATCCTCTGTTGGAGCGTCTGCGCTCGGTGTTGCCATAGCGGCCAGAGAATTGACGCTTTCACTAACCTCAGTTTTGATGTCTTCAGCGACGGCAGAAATTTTTTCCCCGACATCCGCTGCAATTTCTTCAGTTGCTTGAATGGTTGCTTCAACTGGGCTGGGTTTAGCTGGCTCAGCGGCTGCCTTTTCAGGTTCTTTTTTCTCAGGCTCTTTTCCTTTATCGCCACTTGCAGCGCCTGCTTCTTTCGCTTTTTTATGCTCGGCTGCCGCTTCTTTCCATGCCGGTTCAGGGAGGCCTGCCGCATCTCCACCGCCAAATCGTTTAGCAACACGATCAGAGAATGATTCCTTTCCTTCCTCTGCGCCACAACCGACTAATAATAACGAAGCTGCCGCAGCAATTAGGCTACGTTTGAAGAGTGTTTCAAATTGTTTGGTTTCCATATTTAATTCTCCTTCTCTTTTTATTGTTATAAGTAATTAATGACTCAAGTTAAACCCAAAATATCGAACATGTTGAAAGTTAAGATTCATATAGTTTCCTTACTCCTATGATTGATAGACGAATTTTCCCAATTAATGATTCACTTAATACAACGCTCGGTGGTTATAGCTCGTTGTATTGTTATGATTAATTTCCTAACGGATGCAATTAAGTACACTAACGTTGGAGACTATCACAGTATTTGTCAAAAAAATGTCAAGAAGGCGAGGTGGGGTGTGGGTTAGCAGAAGCATGATGAATCCCAAGCATCGTTTTTATCATCAGTAATGCCAACGGGTAAGTTGCCCTATATTTTTTGGATTTACCGTGATTCTGAGTTTATCGATGCAATCAGTTATTTACCATTTCTCAGCAGTACCAAATCCTCCAATGATGCGGTTTGACATCAAAAATAACATCGATTAGATCGCAATTAATCGATAGCTTCGCAATATTTGCTTTGCGAAATGAGCATAAAATTATGAGCGATATTTTTATCAGTTATACTAGCGAGGATCGTGACTTAGCAAGACAATTCCCCCAAAATTATCATCCATCCGCTCACTGAGGAGAATAAACCAACGGGATCACTGGAATCGATCACTATCCCACCTTGCACCACGCTTACCTTTTTTACTCCCTGTGTCGCGTCACATCAGCATACCATTGAATTTTCTCGGGATGACCTTGCACTCGCGTCGCGTATTACGCTGACTAACCCATTTAAGCTGTTTGCCGCCGAAAACGTAACCTTGCTGATAGGACGCAGCTCATATTTAATAAAAAGCCGTCGGTTGATTTACAAGTCGCAGTGGGTGATAGCGGTCCTTTCGTCGTGGTAATTAGTGCTACGCATCGTTTTACCGTCACGTTGACCCTTGCTGGCCGTTCAAATCATGAATCGTTGGTAGAACCCAATAGCGCGATTAGCGGCATCAATTTTTGGAGGCAAAGATCGGATGGAAAACCCGGGTCTACGTTCATTGCACTCGGAACGATTAGCTACGATGGGTTTGCGCAGATCCCCGCAGTGATGTTGGCTGCACACGACGTTCTTGCACTTAACGATCTCCAGGATGTCACGATTCAAAAATTTTATTACGATCCACAGTAAAATGGTTTTGTGCTAAGACTAATCGGGCAAGTTGATAAAGTAGCCCAGCAAACTGGAAAATGGACTAAAGATCTTCATCTCACGGCGTTCGAAAATTTCTGGCATGATCAAAGGCTGGTATTGATTTTTAGTATCACCGTAGGGGTGGGTTCAGTCGTGTTCGGCACTTATAAAATTTATCAGGAGGTCAGAAAACATGTCTAATTACCTACAGCGTGATGAAAGCAAACAAATTCAACTATCCGGATGGCAGCGTTTGTTACCGTGGTTGTTATCCAGTTTTTGTTTGCTGCTTGCAAGTGTTACTCACCAGTTCGCAAGTGCGCAAGAAATCGATAGTTTGCGCAAAGGAGTGGTCAAAGTAGCTGCAACTTTAGATGGAATCCAAAAAACCGGAACCGGATTCATCGTCCAGCAGGATACGAAGGCAACTTATATTGTCACAGCAGCACACGTCCTCGCCGACGATAAATACCCTAAAGTAGCATTTTTTAGCGAGCGACATACATCCGTCGAAACGGAGGTATTACAAAACGACCAACGCAATGATACTTCCTTATTCAAAGTTCACGATAATACGCTAGTGTCAACCGATGTTATAGCGCTTCTGTTTGCGGTAGAAGAAAAGGTGCAAGATAACAACGAATTGATTGCAATTGGCTTTCCGCCAGGTATTGAGTGGGCGCAAATCCCAGTAACTTTAGCCTTACGTCAAGGTACTGATCTAATTTTCGATGGTAATCTTGATGAAGGCAATTCTGGCGGCCCCATCTTGAAAAAAGGCAGTATTAATGACCTGGTAACCAAAGGAGATAATAGATTGGGTCGCGCAATTCCAGAAAAATTCATCACGACGGTGTTAGACGGATGGGACATTACGCTAATGAAGGGCGGGGTAGTTACAGCGCAATTTACGTCTAAACCAACGCCTCACGAAAAACCACCGACCACAACCCGGTTACTGATCGAACCCGACATGGTAGCAGTTCCTGCAGGTAAACTTATTATGGGCTCTCCTAAAACCGAGCCGGGTCGCTATTCTAATGAAGGTCCACAACATGAAGTTTTCATTGCATCTTTCGCCATTAGCCGAACGGAAATTACCGTAGGGCAGTTTCGATTGTTCGTCCAAGATAAAGACTATCATGGCGGAAAGGAGTTTCAAACAGCCGCAGAAGAGAATGAGAAGGGGTGCTGGACCTGGAATGAGGAAAAGAAGCAATTTGAACGAATACCACAACGTAACTGGAAAAGCCCAGGGTTCCACCAGCACGATGAACATCCGGCGGTATGCGTATCCTGGGATGACGCTCAAGCTTATGTACAGTGGTTATTGAAAAAAACGGGCAAGCAATACCGCTTACCCACTGAAGCAGAATGGGAATATGTGGCACGTGCTGGCACAACCACTGTTTACTGGTGGGGAGATAACATTGGGAAAAATAATGCAGTTTGCGGTGACTGTGGCAGTCAATGGGATGGTCGACAAACGGCACCGGTAGGCTCCTTCAAACCCAATGCCTTTGGGGTGTATGATATTTCCGGTAATGTATGGGAATGGACGCAGGATTGTTGGCATGATGATTATACGAACGCACCTACTAATGGTACGGCTTGGTTAGAGAAGGATAACGGTGATTGCTCGTGTCGGGTGGTTCGCGGCGGGTCATGGGGCTTCGATCCATTGGATCTGCGTTCGGCTGGTCGCGACTGGATCATTACTGATGGGGCGGGTTATGGTACCGGCTTTCGTGTCGCCAGGGATTTTTGAGGTGTGCTCTGTGCTTTTGTCCTTTGCGGGGGCAGGAGCGTAGCCCCTGAGATTTTTGGGGAGGGTCTTAGTGCTCTGCGCCCAATCTGAGTGATTCAATTTAACAACTGTGCTGCAGCACACCGAGCGCCTGGCCCGCAGCGACATAATTGCCGGGTTGACAAAAAAGCTGCACAACAACGCCATCTGCCGGAGCTGGTACGGGAAACTCCATTTTCATCGATTCGATGACGAGGATGGGTTCTTGTTGATTAATCTGCTGGCCTGCTTCGGTCAGCAATTTCCATACTGTTCCACTAACTGGTGCGGTAATGATTTCAGCCCCTGCCGGTAGATCGATTTCAATTTGGGCATCGGCTGCTTCTAGGATAGTTTCGTTAATTGTTTCAAAAGCGGCGGTTGCTTTCCAGCGTTGGCTTTCTTCATCAAACGCCTTTTGTTGCTGAGTTTTGAACGATTCAATACTTTCACGATGCTGCTGCAGGAAGGCGTTGTATTGCTTGAGATTGAGCGTGCTTTCTTCGATATGCAATTTAAAGCGACCGGCGATAAAATCGGTACGGTGTTTAAGTAGCTCGGTTTCACTGACGGGATAAAAACGAATCTGGTCAAAATAGCGCAGTAGCCAGGGCTGGTGAGCTTTGAATGCTTCCGTTTGACGATAGCGATTCCACATTTGCAATGTTCTACCCACGAGCTGATAGCCACCAGGGCCTTCCATGCCATAAATGCACAAATAGGCGCCGCCGATACCCACTGCGTTTTCAGGCGTCCAAGTGCGCGCCGGATTGTATTTGGTGGTGACCAGTCGATGTCGTGGGTCAAGCGGGGTTGCAACCGGTGCGCCCAAATAGACATCACCTAGCCCCATGACGAGATAGCTTGCATCGAATACGATTTGCTTAACGTCATCGATGTGATCGAGGCCATTGATGCGGCGAATGAATTCGATGTTGCTCGGGTACCAGGGTGCTGCTGGGCGCACCACGCGGTTATATTTCTCGATGGCGATTTGCGTTGCTGGGTCATCCCAAGAAAGCGGCAAATGGATGATGCGTGAGGGAATATTCATGTCGTCAAGCGTGGGTAATTTTGATTCACAAGCCATCAACCAAGCGAGCAGTTCATCGCGCGTTCGAATGCGCGTATCAAAGTGAATCTGCAGCGACCGAATGCCAGGCGTCAAATCAATAATCCCTTGCGCTTGGGTTTCAATGAGCGTCATTAACGCATGAATGCGAAAACGGAGATTGAGATCAAGGATAGGCGGACCATATTCCACTAATAGGTACTTATCCCCAGCTTGGCGATAAGTGACTTGCACTTGATTTCCTTGCGCTGGAATTTGTTGGAGGATGGGCTGACCCAAATCATCTGCGATGGAACTCGTCGCAGCGGGTTGCGCGTGATCGAGATTCTGGATCAAGCGATTTTGCTGGGTTTCCAGCATTTGCGCATTTTCCAAGGAAAGCGGTCGGAAACGGATGCGATCTCCGGGTCTGAGTTGCCCGATTTTCCAGAGCTCTGCGGCAATGATCGTCGCTGGGCAAACGAACCCCCCTAAACTGGGGCCATCGGGGCCCAGAATAATCGGCATGTCGCCAGTAAAATCGATAGTACCGATTGCATAGGCATTATCGTGAATATTGGAAGGGTGTAGCCCGGCTTCGCCACCATCGGGTCTTGCCCATTGCGGTTTGGGACCGACCAGTCTTACTCCGGTGCGACTGGAATGATGATGGACTTTCCAAGCGGTCGCGAAGAATTGCTCGATATCAGCTTGCGTAAAAAAATCTGGCGCACCATGGGGACCATAGAGCACAAAAATTTCCCAATCATGGGTATAACTGGGAATGATAGCTTCACGCAGTTTTTGTGAGACAAAAGGTTTTACTGGTTTGATCGATAACACATCGCCCGATTGCAGCGCGCGACCGGCATGCCCACCAAATTGCCCGAGCATGAACGTTGATCGGCTACCGAGGTAATGCGGGACTTGAATCCCCCCTTGTACTGCGAGATAAACGCGACTGCCGACAGAGTCAATTTTACCAATTTTCAGCAAGGCACCCGCGCGAACAGCGTGCGATTGCCAGAGCGCAAGCGGTTCATTATCGAGAAAGGCCTCGATCGGTGCGCCACAGAGCGCAATCGCACTAGCGCAATTAAAGCGCAGTGTTGGACCGTTCAGCGTGATTTCAAGCCCAGCTAAATGTTCAGGGTTGTTGACCAATCGATTGGCCAACCGGAAGGCCAATGAGTCCATCGGACCAGAGGGCGGGACACCGACATTCCAATATCCGAGCCTGCCGGGGTAATCTTGTACCGTTGTTTGCGTGCCTGGATCAAGTACATCGAGGGTGTTGGCTAAATAGGTAAACTGACTTAGAAATTGCGTACTGACTTGACCTTTCTGAAACACATCATTGCTGATGATTTGTTTGAGATAGTTGAGATTCGTTTCAATACCATATAAGGAAGTTTCATTAAGCGCGGTGAGTAAGTTAGTGACTGCCGCATCCCGGGTTGGTGCATGCACGATCATTTTTGCGATCATGGGATCGTAGAAAGCGGATAGCTCAGTACCGTTTTCAACCCAGGTTTCAACCCGGCAGGATTGGGGAAATTCAACCGTTGTCAGGGTGCCACAACACGGTTGAAAATTTTTAGCTGCATTTTCAGCATAAATTCTTGCCTGAATGGCAACGCCTTGGGGTTTAATTGTGAAAGTGGTGAGTGACGGCAGTTCTCCCGCTGCCTGTTTGACCATCCATTCGACGAGATCCACCCCAGTCACGGCTTCAGTGATGCCGTGTTCTACTTGTAAACGCGTGTTGACTTCGAGGAAATAAAATTGCTGAGTTTGAGTATCAAAGATATATTCAACGGTGCCGGCTGATTCATAGTGTATGGCTTGACCGAGTTTGACCGCGGTATTTAATAGCGCTGAACGGATCGCCGGTGAGAGGTTAGGAGCAGGTGTTTCTTCGACCACTTTCTGGTTTCGGCGTTGTAACGAGCAATCGCGCTCACCGAGTGCGATAACGCCACCTTTTCCATCACCAAAGATTTGCACTTCAATGTGGCGAGCTTGGGCAATATATTTTTCAAGGAAAAGCCCTGATTCCTTGAAATGGCTAGCAGCCAGTTTTTTAACCACTTCATAGTGGTTAATTAATTCGGCTTCATCTGCGCATAGCCGCATCCCGATACCGCCGCCGCCAGCGGTACTTTTGAGCATCACTGGGTAGCCGATCGTTTGGGCATGACGACAGGCCGCTTCAACATCGGATAACAAATCGGTACCGGGCAGTAATGGCACTTGGTTTTGTTGCGCAATGCTGCGTGCGGTATGCTTTAACCCAAAAATTCGAATTTGCTCCGGGGTTGGCCCGATAAAGCGGATGCCCTGTTGTGCACAGGCTTCAGCAAAATTAGGGTTTTCACTGAGGAAACCATAACCGGGGTGAATCGCTTCAGCCTGGGCTTGCTTTGCAATCGCTAGAATTTTGTTAGTATCCAAATAACTTTCAGCAACTGCGCCATTACCGATGCAGTAAGCTTCGTCGCTTTCATCGACGTGGCGCGATAAATGATCTGCTTCGGTATAAACCGCGACACTGGCGACGTTCAATCGACGTAACGTACGCATGATGCGACAGGCAATGGCACCCCGGTTGGCAATGAGAATTTTTTTAAACATGACGATTCTTCCTGTGAATGATGGCGTAGTTAACTTGGCTTAAGCGCAAGGCGAATCCCAAACGAGCAAGCGAATCGGTGTCGGGTTATAAGCATTGCAGGGGTTGTTTAATTGAGGGCAATTCGATATCAACACCAACACATCCATTTCAGCACGCATTTCGACATACTTGCCCGGTGCTGAAACTCCATCGCTAAACGTTAGATCACCGGATTCGGTTACCGGGACATTCATGAAAAAATTGATATTGCTCGGCAAGTCGCGCTTATTCATCCCCAGTTGATTAAAAATGGGTTCGGTTGCCAGCGCATATAAGAAGTTATCGCGGCAACTGTGCATCGGAAATTTTTCTAACGCATAGCGAACCGTGTTGCTTTCTGCAGCGCAAGCGCCACCGAGGGTATCGTGACGACCACAGGTATCGGCGATAATGGTCAATAGGATGTTTCCAACATTGGAATAGAGCTTACTGTTTGTCGTGAGATATAAATTCGACTGATTGCGGATGGTGTCGGATGCGCTGTAGCGTTCTTGTGGTGCATGGGCATTAAAAAATAAGGTGTCGACTGCCTGATTACCTTCTAAATCGACGATACGGAAAATTTGACCGTGTTGAATGACCTTACTCCACGGTTCTCCTGCGGGGCAAATTTCATCGATAATCGCTGTGTCAGGCGTTAAATAACTTTCGATGTATTGTTGATGGCTCATTGTGTTCCTCCGTGCAAGCAATAGAATTGCTGGGTATTGTGTCGACCCCTAATATTTTCAGGACGCTGTGAGCAGAGCCACTGGGTTGTCGGTTGTGTGGGGAATATCGATAATTGGACCGGCCCAGGCGCGTAGGTTGGCGCCGTATCGAGGGGGTGAGGTGCCATCGAAAGCACGACTAAGGTATTCATTTCAAAACTCAGATCAACCGATGCGTTGGGGGAACGGTGGTCACGCTGAAAAGTGAGTTGACCTGCTTGATCGGCAGTGACTTTACTGAAGAAGTTGATATTGGCAACGACATCCCGCAAACCAAGGCCCCATTTGCCAAGTTCAATTAATATTCCATCCAACCCACTGCGAAACATTTGATTGCGATGCGCTTGATAGCGAGCGGTACCGTATTTCTGCTCAATAAGCTTGGCATTACTTAGCCCACAAACCGTATCGTGCCATCCTGCCGTATCCGCTGTGATACAGCAAAAAATTCTTCCCATATCCGAGTAGCAGGCATGGCCTTGGGTTAGATAAAAAGTGTGCTGTGCCTTTAAAGTATCTGCCATGTTATAACGCTCGAGCTTTTCTTCTTGATTGTAGAAGAGTGCTGCTACGTTAGCGTTTCCATCGATATCAGTTAGCCTCAGTGTCGTGCCACGGCGTAGGATACCTGACCAATGGCAGCCCCCGGGGATGGTTAATTTCCAATCAATGTTAGGATTGTGTTCCATGTTTTTCTCCTTTTATCAAGATAACCAAGGTTGTTAGCACCAGAATGCCAGCTAAAACGAGCGGTACTGCCCAAAGCTGCCACCAAGGGGCATCAGGTGCAGCCATATATGAGCGTGGCCAAGCAATATTGATGAGTTCAAAAACAGACCATAAGAAGGCGATACTGTTAATGATTAAACCCCAAATCCCTAATTTGAGTTCCCCTAAAGCAGGATTCCAACGTCCCGTGAGGCGACTGAATAAAGCAACGCCGGTTGTTGTTGCAAACATCGCATATAATCCGCCAGTACCGAATGAAATAATCGTTGCAACGGCCTCATCGCTGAGTCCAAGCATTAAGCCCATACTGGCAAATACTACAGTGGCTAGGATAGCGTGATAGGGTGTGCCGTGATGAGACACTATGCTGAGTTGGGAAGGTAATATTTCTTCACGGGCCATTGAGAATACGATGCGCGAGGTATATTTGACAACGGATGCGCCACAAGCTAAGAAAGCGATAACGACGATCAGCAAAAAGGGTTTCTCAGCCCAGGCGCCGATGTGAGTTGAGATGAGCGGTGTAATCGGATCAAAGGTTGAACTGGTTTTAGAAAGCACTTCATGATCCACCGATAAAGTTAATGCGGCAGAATTAAAAACTACCACGGTGCCAACGGCAAGGAGGGAGAGGAACACGGCCCGGGGGACGGAATGTTTAGGCTGATGAGTTTCTTCCGATGTGGTTGAACATGCATCAAAGCCAATGAATGCCCACCCTGCTATTGCTAAAGCTGCTAAAAAAGCGGATAGCTGATTGGGTGCGGTGCCCGTTCCTAAGTGCTGGAAAAGCTCAGAAAAGGGTAGCTCTCTAAAGAATAGAAATAGTAGTAGTGCCATTCCAAAAGAGCCGACGATTTCTGCGTAGACGCCCATGGCGATGATGCCTTTAAAAAATTTAACTGGCGCCAGGTTGATTGCAAGGCACAGCAATAAAAAGGCAATACCCCACCCGACCATCGCAATACCTGATTCGCTGTTTAAGCCAAAGAGGATCGCTAACCAGATTCCACCCGTATAAGCTGTGGTCGTTAACATCGCGATAGTTGAGCTGACATAAATGGCACCTGCGTATTGGCCAGTGATCCGACCGCACAGTAAATGAGCCCATTTATAGGCGCCACCGGCAATTGGAAATTGCGAGGCGAGTTCGGCATAAACGGTTGCCACAAATAATTGCATAGCAAGACAGATTATAAGTGCTGCGAACCAACCACCACCGGTTACTTGTGCTTGCACGCCTACGATTGCATAAAGCCCAACGACGGGAGATACCACGGCAAAACCGAGTGTAAAGCTATTCCAGATACCCATATTTCGGTTGAGTGTTTCGCCGGGATTGATGGAAGCGCTAGGCAATGGTTGTTTAGACTTTTGTGAATGTTCCATTGCATTACTCCTCAATGATGTAGAAAAACCAGAGCTCCGGGGAGATTACGATGACGTAAAAAATGCAACGCACCGATTCTGATTCTCGTATTGGAATCTGAGTCGGGTAACGTGATTTTTTGTGGGTATTCGGTTCTGTTACTGATGAGACTACAAAGAAAATTACATGCTTTTCATGTGATGGCATAACTAAAGCTCCATTTAAATAAAATACAGAGAGTCGTAATGTGTAAAACACTTGCGATCTCCCGGGCTTTTATCCCTCCGTGGAGCTTCGTTATGAACGAAGCCAGAAACTCTCGGACCAGCACTTCTTCCTTTATCGAAAGTAGTCGGAACCCTAGTTTGCTATAACACCAATCAATAAAATTTGATGCACTGATTGGATTTTAAGGTCGTCTCTCTAAAAAACTATTCGATGCAGTGGTTTAGGATTTACTCATATTAACCCCATGCATTGGCTGTGAATTTAACGAGTTTTAAGGGAAATATCAACTAATTTTATTGCTTTGAATTATTTGGAGTTTTATTTGAGTGCCGCATCACACATATATTATGGCCCAAAGATATGTGCCAGAAATGTTTCATACTGAAAAAATAGCCTCGTAGTTATTATAATGCTGTGGCGACGATCTAAAATGAGACATCAGACAAACTTAATCAATTTATAGCTATTACCTGGAGAATAAATGGCACTGGCCTGGAATGAAATCAAAGACCGCGCATTAGCATTTTCTCGCGACTGGGCCAAAGCGGAATCGGAAGATGCCGACGCCAAACCGTTCTGGATCGACTTCTTCAACGTGCTCAGCATCAACCAGCGGCGCATCGGCAGTTTCGAGCAGAAAGTCAAAAAACTCGGCGACCGTGACGGCTACATCGACTGGCTGTGGAAAGGTAACCTGCTGATCGAACACAAATCGCGCGGTAAAGATCTCGATCGCGCCTACCAGCAAGCCATCGATTATTTCCCTGGACTAAAGGAACACGAACTGCCGCGCTTCGTGCTGGTCAGCGATTTTGCGCGCTTCCGTCTTTACGATATAGTCGAAGGCACGCATAGCGAGTTTTTACTTAAAGAACTACACAAAAACATTAAGTTGTTCTGGTTCATCGCGGGTTACCAGCCGCAGAGAATTTTGCCAGAGAGTCCGATCAACAGCGAAGCGGTGAAGCGCATGGCGCGGCTGCACGATCGCCTGAAGCAGATCGGTTACACTGGCCATGCGCTCGAAGTGTATTTGGTACGTTTGTTGTTCTGCTTGTTCGCCGAGGATACCGGGATTTTTGAGCGCACTCAGTTCACTGAATTTATCGGACAAAATACGCGTGAGGATGGCAGCGATCTTGCGTCGCAACTGGCGCAACTGTTCGACGTGCTCAACACGCCGGAAGACGCCCGGCTGAGAAACCTCGACGACACGCTGAGCCGATTTCCGTACATCAATGGCAAACTGTTCGAGGAACGCCTGCCGTTCGCCAGCTTCGACCGCGACATGCGTGCCGCGCTGCTTTATTGCTGCGCCATCGACTGGAGCGGCATTTCCCCGGCGATTTTCGGTTCACTGTTCCAGAACATCATGGACGAAACGCCGAACGCGCGGCGCAACCTCGGCGCGCACTACACCACTGAGGAAAACATCCTGAAACTGATCGGCCCGCTGTTCCTCGACGAATTGCGCGCTGAGTTCGATAAAATCCGACACACCGTCAAAAGCCGCACGCAAAACCTGCAAGCCTTCCACGCCAAGCTCGCCGGTCTGAAATTTCTCGACCCGGCATGCGGCTGCGGCAATTTCCTGGTGATCGCGTACCGCGAACTGCGCCGCCTCGAATTGGAGGTGCTGCGCGCACTGCACCACAGCGGCCAGCAAGCGCTCGACATCGCCACTATCATTCAGGTCGACGTCGACCAGTTCCACGGCATCGAAATCGAGGAATTCCCGGTGCAAATCGCGCAAGTCGCGCTATGGTTGACCGACCACCAGATGAACGCGCTGGTGTCGGAAGAATTCGGCCAGTATTTCATCCGCCTGCCGTTGAAAAAAGCCGCGCACATCGTGCACGGCAACGCGCTACGACTGGATTGGAACAGCGTGATCGCGGCAGAAGAATGCGATATTGTGATGGGCAATCCGCCGTTCATTGGAAAAACTTACTTAAACAACGCACAGCGCACCGACGTCGCCACAATTTTCCACGACACCAAAAATGCCGGTTTGCTCGATTACGTCGCCTGCTGGTACCGCAAAGCCACTGATTTTGTCACCGCCCATCCGGCGATCCGGGTCGCATTCGTGTCGACCAACTCGATCACGCAAGGCGAACAGGTCGGTGTTTTGTGGCCAGATTTATTGCGGCGCGGCGTACATCTACATTTCACCCACCGCACTTTTCAATGGAGCAGCGAAGCGAGCGGTAAGGCGGCGGTGCATTGCATCATTATCGGTTTCGGTTTGCAAGAAGCAGCGCATAAAACCATTTTTGAATACGCTGATATTCAGGGTGAGCCGCATGCCGTGATCGCCAAAAACATCAATTCTTATTTGGTGGATGCTCCAAACGTGATTTTAAAAAAACAAAATTTACCTCTATCTACTTCAGCACCAAAAATGGAAAATGGTGGAAAACCTACAGATGGTGGAAATTTATTACTCTCTGATGAAGAAAAAATTGCGCTAATAAAAACTGAATCCAAATCTGAAAAGTGGATTCGTCCCTACTTGATGGGTGATGAATTTCTAAATGGTATTTCTAGATGGTGTTTATGGTTGCGCGACATCTCACCAAGCGAGTTACGCGCAATGCCCCAGGTATTACAGCGTGTTGAGGCTGTGAAGGCAATGCGGCTTGCCAGTCCCAAAAAAGCGACAATCGAATTGGCAAATACACCGACACTGTTTGGTGAAATTCGCCAGCCTACATCGCAGCGTTATCTTGCAATTCCTAAAGTATCTTCCGAGCGTCGGCGATTCATTCCGATTGGTTATCTCGATGTATCGGTTATTTGTGGAGACAAGTTATTTTTTATCTCGGATGCTGATTTATATGTTTTCGGTATTCTTTCCAGCACGATGCATAATGCCTGGATGCGAACTGTTTGTGGAAGATTAAAAAGTGACTATAGCTATTCCAATACAATCGTCTATAATAATTTCCCCTGGCCAGAACCCAACGATACCCATCGCAAAGCCATCGAATCCGCCGCGCAAGTCGTGCTCGACGCCCGTGCGTTGTTCTCCAATGCTACGCTGGCCGATTTGTACGACCCGCTGGCGATGCCGCCGGAACTGGTGCGCGCGCATCAGACACTCGACCGCGCCGTCGACGCCGCCTACGGCAAAAAATCGTTCGCTTCCGAAGCCGAGCGCGTGGCGTTTCTGTTCGAGCGCTACCAAGCGATTATGAGTACTTTGCCGATCGTTTCAGCTAAAAAGGGTAGAAAAAAACGTGGTAAATAATTTACACCATTTTTTGATGATGTTACTCGCACCGTTATTTGATTTAATCGGTTCTATTGGCGGGCTTTATTAGGCTCAAAGAAGGTTGTTAACTTATTGAAAACCTATCATAAAATGCAGAAAACACCCTACTGCTTGCAGCAGGGTGTTTGTCCAATTATGTTTATATGTTTAGCTTAATGCGGGGAGTCTCAGGCGTAAACTGCGTAAAGAGCTGCTCAACCATAATCCAAATAAGCTAATACCAAACAAAGCCAGTGTGCCTGGTTCAGGTACGGTCACTGGTTCATCGCCACTGATTTGGCTAATTTTGAAATAATCATATTGATCACACGCACTGCGATGGCGAGGGCCGCAATTCGTTCTTGAATCAAATTCAGTGGGTGCAATGATTAGATAACGCCCAACTGTGTCTGGATCAAGATCTTGAGTGGTATTCACTGAAACGTTGTTAAAAGTGAATTTAGTGAATCCCAAACCGGCTAAATCTGAGAAATGTGTTCCAGTAAAATCGTAGTTTGCACCGAGACTATTACCGCCAATCCAAGCTGTGATGTCCGCATCGCTCTGTTTCCAGCCAATTTGGAATCCCGTAAAAAGATAGCTGGGATCATAGTGCTGAAAGACGACGAGGTCATCTTTGCCATTATTATCAGTTGCATGGTTTGGTGAACTGCTTTCATTTGAATCGAATGGATTTTTAACGCCAATCCCACCAGACCACACGGTTAACGTTGCTTTAGCGAATTCTCCGGTACCAGTATTATTATTGGTGGAGTAAGCATTCACTTTGATTTCTTCACCGGTATTGCTGGTGAATTTACAAATATTACCAACCCCCCAGTTATTACAATCATCGGTTGATGTATTTAAATTCCAGTGCAGTGGCGTTGCGGCTAAGTGTGTAGTAAAACCAATACTGACTAATAATCCGATCGTTAAAATTTTGTTCATCTTGATCCTTTTAAGAAAATATTAAAAATGCAGAATTCCTCTGGGCTTATTTAGAGAAATTAGTAAAAGATTAATAGCAATTCATGTGCCATGAATATAAATACTTTAATAAACAATAAGTTATGCAACTGTGGTTATTTCTGAGGGTGTCGATTTGTAATGTTTATCGACAGCGTAGGGTGATGGGGTTATTACTTTATTGAAGGCTATTTAATTATTTATAAAAATAAAAAACTGCAAGATGCGGGTGGTTATTGAGTTTAGTAGATTTGACTGAGGGAATTTTAGGAAATAGCTAGGAAAACTTGCTTTTATTCAGCATTTAAATTGAATTGATTACAGTAAATTAGTGTCCAATGGTTTAGATATTGCAGTTATCAGTGATGTACATAGCAATTTCTGTTTTGAGTTTCTCCTTGTTTGACAAATTGTGGCTTGAATTAGGTTGAAGTACGTGACGAGGCCCCTCAGACCCTACCCAATGTGGTAGGGTTTTTTTTGTGTATTATTATTTTACTGATTACTGCGTCCCATAGCGCTCACGATAGGCCTGAATGGCTTGTAAGTTTTGTCGCATATTTGTAGCTTCTTTTAAATAATCGACAATATCATTGAGATCAATAATGCTGATTACTGGGATATGGTGCAAGTTGTTCACTTCCTGAACGGCAGACAGCTTATTTGAACCTTGCTCTAACCGATCGAGCGCAATGATTACACCACAAGGCGTTGCTGATTCAGCCCGGATGAGATTGACGGATTCTCCTATTGAAGTCCCTACAGAAATAACATCATCAGCAATGAGTACGCGCCCACTGAGTGGTGCCCCAATCGTTATGCCCCCTTCACCATGATCTTTTAGCTCTTTTCGATTAAAGCAGAAAGGGTAATTGTAACCAAGCTCAGCAAGCGCTATCGCGATGGTGCTTACCAATGGAATACCTTTGTAAGCTGGGCCAAATAACATATCAAAGGGAAGTTGGGCGGCGATAATTGCTTTAGCGTAGAATTGGCCTAGTTGACGCAAAGCGTTACCATTATTGAATAAGCCGGCATTAAAAAAGTAGGGTGATAATCGGCCTGCCTTGGTTTTGAATTCACCAAAGCGAAGGACATTACAGCCAATGGCTAGTTCGATAAATGCTTTTTTGTAATCTGACATAGTTTAATTTAGTAGCATAAATGAGAATTATAACGCTTAACGTAAATGGGATTCGTGCTGCAGCCAAAAAAGGGCTTTTTAATTGGTTACCGTTGCAACAGGCTGATGTAATCTGCGTGCAGGAGCTGAAAGCAGGGGTTGACGATATGAGTCCTGAAATGAAAGCATTTGACGGCTATCAGGGCTATTTTCACTGTGCTGAAAAGAAAGGGTACAGTGGTGTTGGGGTTTATACACGGAACAAACCGGATCAGGTGATTGAAGGCGTTGGTATTCCGGGAATCGATTCAGAAGGTCGCTATTTGCGTGTCGATTTTGGCTCATTAAGCATTGTTTCAATTTATCTTCCTTCTGGTTCCAGTGGTGAGCATCGCCAGGATGCTAAATTTTATTTTATGGAACATTTTTTCCCCTTTCTGGAGGAATTTTCAAAGGAGGGAAGAGAAATTATTCTGTGTGGTGATTGGAACATTGCCCATAAAGCAATCGATTTGAAGAATTGGCGATCCAATCAAAAAAACTCTGGATTTTTACCGGAGGAAAGGGCGTGGTTATCAGCGGTATTTGAAGAACTGAAATTTGTTGATGTGTTCCGTCGCCTAAATTCAGAATCCGAGCAGTATACCTGGTGGTCAAACCGGGGTCAGGCATGGGCTAATAATGTAGGTTGGCGTATCGATTATCAAATTGCAACGGCTTCGGTTGCAGATAAAGCAACACAAGTTTCCATATATAAGCAAGAACGCTTTTCAGATCATGCGCCACTGATCATCGATTACGACTACCAATTATGAAAAATACTTCGCTAATCGCATGGTTAGATGCATGCCGGATTTATCTACATCCGAGAGTGATGGGGATGTTAGCGCTGGGTTTTTCTGCGGGATTGCCTCTATTGCTGATTCTAGGCACATTATCATTTTGGCTGAGAGAAGCAGGCATTGATCGAACCACGATCGGACATTTAAGTTGGATTGGCTTGGCTTACGGCTTTAAATGGTTGTGGTCACCCTTGGTCGATCGTATGCCTTTGCCTATCTTGACTAAGCTGCTCGGTCGTCGCCGTGCATGGTTGTTATTGTCACAGATTACGATTGTGATAGCACTGATTGGTATGGCAAGCACAGATCCGCTATTGAACCTAACGCACATGGTTTTTTTTGCATTAGCGGTTGCTTTTGCCTCCGCAACCCAGGATATCGCACTTGATGCTTATCGGATCGAGGCGGTTGCAATAGAGCTACAAGGTGCGATGGCGGCAACTTATCAAGCGGGCTATCGATTGGCTATGATACTTTCTTCAGCGGGTGTTCTGTGGATTGCGGCTTCGCTCGATACAATGCCTACGGGTTATGATTATCGTGCTTGGCAAGTCGCCTATTTTGTAATGGCCGCCTTCATGGGAATTGGTGTGCTCACAACACTGATTATCCAAGAGCCAGCGGTGAAAATCAGTCAGCTTGTTGTTGAAAACGAAAAACGAGTAGAAGCGATGATTGCTCGCTGGAATTTAAATCATCGACTTGCCCAATTATTACTGTGGTTCTATGGTGCAGTAATCGCGCCCTTTCGGGATTTTATTGTGCGTCACCGCTACAATGCATTCTTAATCTTAGCATTGATCGCAGTTTATCGAATTTCCGATGTGGTCATGGGGGTGATGAGCAATCCTTTTTACGTCGATATGGGCTATACCAAAGACGAAGTCGCGACGGTTTCAAAAGTTTATGGTGTTCTGATGACGATTGCAGGTGCAGCGGTGGGGGGGGTGCTCATTATGCGAATCGGAATTATTAAAACGCTGTTTATTGGTGCAATACTATCTGCAGTAACCAATCTATTGTTTGTATGGTTGACGGTAATCGGCCATAGTTTACCCGGATTAATTTTTACCATTTCAGCGGATAATCTTTCGGCAGGAATTGCTTCATCAGCGTTTATAGCTTATCTCTCAGGTCTGACGCATTCTGCTTATTCTGCGACGCAATACGCATTGTTTAGCTCAGTGATGCTACTTTTACCTAAATTTATCGCAGGATTTAGTGGGCAGTTTGTCGATGCCTATGGCTATGCCTGGTTTTTCCTCAGTACTGCACTACTAGGATTACCGGTTCTGATCTTGGTTTGGCTTGTTAGTCGTATCGATTTCCGTTCATCGGAATAGCCCGAGTGTCGTAATGCTTGACCTTTTTCTCTCTTTGAATTGAGCTAATCTCATAGGATTGGTAAGCAATAGGCAATTGATCAGAATGACTACTTGATTTGATACACTAAAGCCTTTGCTGAGTAATATGATTAATAATCCGGAAGTTAATAATTTTTCATAGATTGCCGTCATATGAATCATTATCGATTTTTATTGTTAAGTCTATGCAATCCAAAACGATCACTGGATTAAAAAACTGGATTAGTTTTTTTAATAAAGCAGAAATCCCAGTCTTGAAACTAACGGGTAATGAGCTGTTTTTATTGCTTCAGCAGGAAAAAAATCCTAGCGCTCGCAGTGTTGCAAGTATCATTAAACGAGATCCACTGATGACTGTGAAATTACTTCGCTATTTTTGTCAGCATAAGCACAGGAGTCTGGAACACGAAGTGATGCAAGCTGAGCAGATCTTGATTATGCTTGGGGTTGATAAGGCGATGAAAAATGTTTTACCAGAGCCGACGGTTGAAGAATTGTTGCGCGAGCAGAAAGTTGAAGTTCTTATTAACTTACTTCATTTAGTTCATCGTTCCCATATTGCCTCAAACTATGCTTTCGAATGGGCCGTTCGTCTCCATGATACGCATTTTGAAGAAATACGTATTGCCGCATTGCTACATGATATTTCAGAATTATTAATGTGGTGTTTTGCGCCCACGGAGATGCTAAGAATTCGAGAAATGCAAAAAAAAGATAAAACACTACGAAGTTATCTTGCTCAAAAACAAGTACTCGGATTTACGCTAGCCGATTTGCAATCAGAATTGGTTCTGAGATGGTCATTACCCGAGCTGTTGATTACGCTTATGGATGACCATAATGCGTCACTACAACGTGTGCGTAATGTCGTATTGGCAGTAAACCTAGCGCGACATTCTGCAAATGGATGGGATGATGCAGCATTACCGGATGATTATACTGCAATTGGTGAATTATTAAGGATGCCAGTACATGATGTGAAGATAATTGTCGGCGCAAAAAATATTGAGCCGGTCAATTCTCAGCAGTCTGAACATTAGCTAATAATTATTAGATTATTCGATATTCTGGACTTGCTCACGCATCTGCTCAATCAGTACCTTAAGTTCAACTGAAATTTTTGATACTTCAACATCGAGTGATTTCGAACCCAATGTATTCGATTCTCGATTTAACTCTTGCATTAAGAAATCGAGACGTTTTCCACTTGCCCCGCCTTTAAGTAGGGTTTGCTCGACTTCATCGAGATGCGTATTGAGTCGTGATAATTCTTCGTCAATATCGATTTTGCTTGCAAATAAAACAAGCTCTTGTCGGATACGATCGTCATTGCAATCAATCTGTGCTTCTTGCAAGCGCAAGATTAATTTTTCCTGAAAATTCTTAATGAGTGTTGGAATACGTGGTGATAACGCTGAAGTTAACTGACGCATTTGGGTTAGTCGATCAATCAAAATCGCTTTAAGTTTCTCACCTTCACGTAATCGTGTTGAGACGAGTTCCGTCAACGTTATTTGTAGTAAGTTGTTACACGCTTCTTGTAAATCAGTGGTTGGCGAAGAATCACTCACTAAGATGCCAGGCCATTTAAGAATTTCTGCAACACTCAAACTTCGCGCCGCAATAAAATTTGATTGAACCGTATTATTTAGATCCAGTAATTGACGGATTACTTGGGAATTAAGCTGTTGGGGAAGGTTTAAATCGGGATAGGGTTGAAAGGTTAGGCGACAATCAATTTTTCCTCGTTTTATTTTTGTATTCAGCAATTCACGCATACCCGCCTCGAAGCTACGGAATTCATCGGGTAGTTTGAATTGGATATCAAGATAACGATTATTAACAGAACGAAGCTCCATGGAAATCAGGCCATTGGAAATTTCCTGGGTCGCTGTGGCGTATCCTGTCATGCTAGTGATCATAATGCGATTATCCTGTTGACATTTAATAATGTGTAAGCTTACCCCTGTTTTCTCTACTCATGGACTTGTTCCCATAATTTTTGTAGACGCTTAACTGAAACAGGGTAAGGTGTTTTTAATTCTTGAGCAAATAATGAAATCCTCAATTCTTCGATTTGCCAGCGAAATTCTTCAAGCTTTGGATCTTTGAATCCACGCTTGCTGTGTTTCTCATATCTTTGGCGATATTGATTCCATAATACTGAGATGGCAAGCGCATGCTGGTTATCACGTGTTGGATTGTTAGGGTACTTATCTAACCGAACGAGCATTCCTTTTAAGTACCGAAGTAAGTGTGGAAGTCTTACCCAGTCAGTTTGCTGCAGAAAATTAGGATAAATGAGCGCCTGAAGCTGATTGTTCAATTCTTGTTTTATTTGAGCATGATGCGGATTGACAGTGGACAGTTTCTGTTTGAATGCCTGATATTCGAGCGCAAGATCATGGATAAATTGAATAAGTGTGTCAGCGACGGAGTTTAAACGAATTCGGCCTTTCTGCTTCAACTGGGAAAACTCATGTTCATTCCGTGGTAAAGGTTCATCGCCAATCAAGGCACGATCATAGATTGCGGCAAACATATCTTGCTTGAGTGTTTCTGAATCGATGAGATGGCTTAATACTAACGAATCAGACTTGGTGCTTGGTAATTTCTTTTCTAATAGCTTAATAGGGTCTTTTAATTCCAAAATGAGCAGTCGTTTGACGCTACTTCGCATATGATTGTGCGCTACCTCGATAGTATCAAATAAGCGAATTGCAACATGGTCAATCTGATCAACGAGCGCTGGGTATCCTGTTAATTGTTTTTGTGCTCGAATAAAAGTGACTTCCTCAGGGAGTTGGCCAAAGTTCCATTGCGTAATTTGATCACGTTCTATACCAAGCTGATTTGCTGCGTTATTTTGCGAAAAGATCAGTTGAGCAGTTTGCCCAAATTGATCTTGTAATTCTATTAAATCACGGTTTACCCCAAGCTCTTTCCCGGCATCATCGATAATTCGATAATTCATTTGCAGGTGTAATGGCATTAATTTTGTATCCCAAGTATCGGATGAGATTTTTGTACCTGTTATGCTAAAAATATACTCAGAAAGCGCTTCAAGTAAGGAAAGCGAATGCTTTTGCTTATCACGGTAATCTAGGAAATGGGTTACATGCTCAGCAATAGGAATGAGATTGCGTCGAATTGGCTTAGGTAATGCTTTAAAGCACCAGGTAATTTTTTCACGAATTAAACCGGGTACTAAATCTTGAAACTGATTCGCTTTTAGTTTATTTAATGAATGAAGTGGGGCAGTTACTGTAACGCCATCCATAGCGTGACCCGGCTCAAAACGATAGGTGAGTGGGAGTTGTTGATCAAAAATGGAGATTGATTCAGGAAATAGCGTTTCAAAAGCTGTATCTGCTTTATGGCGCATTAAATATTCCCGGCTAAGATAAAGCAAATGGGAGTTATCCTGCTCCGCTTGTTTGCGCCAGCTCTCAAATGAGCTGCCATTCAATATATTGTCGGGAATTATTTTGTCGTAAAAAGTAAAAATATCTTGTTCTTCGACTAAAACATCTTGACGGCGGGTTTTGTGTTCGAGTTCTTCGATGTCTTGAATGAGCTGGCGATTATGTTTAAGGAATTGAGCATTGGTTTCGTAGTCGCCAAGAACCAATGCATTGCGAATAAAAATTTCCCGAGCTTCTTTGGGGTTCATCTTCCCATACGTAACGCTGCGCTTCGGCACAATCATAAGTCCATAGAGCGTAACGCGTTCATATACCATAACTTGTGCAGTTTTCTTTTCCCAATGGGGATCAAAAAAATGTTTTTTACAAAGCTTGCCTGCAATTTTTTCAAGCCATGTCACATCAATCGTAGCAGCACATCGTGCATAGAGCTTTGTCGTTTCAACGAGCTCAGCTGCTACAATCCACTTGGCTTTTGCTTTTCTTAGCGTAGAGCCAGGATAAATAAAGAATTTTATCCCTCTAGCGCCAAGATACTCCCCTTCATTCTCACTTTTAAACCCAATATTGCTAAGTAAACCGGCTAGTAAGGCACGATGAATTTCATCATAACTTGCTGGAACTTGGTTGGGCCTTAGTCCAAATTCCAGAACTAACGTATGGAGTTGGCCGTGAATTTCACGCCATTCCCGCATTTTGCGATACGAAATAAAGTGCTCGTGACATTGTGTGATTAATTTTTTCTTTGATTTTTTGTGTTTAAGCAATTCATCAAAGAAATTCCAAAGTTTCAGAAATCCAATAAAATCAGAGCGCTCGTCATGAAAGGGGAGATGAGCACGATCTGCTGCTTCTTGTTGATCAAAGGGTCGTTCACGCGGATCTGCCAAACTTAATACCGATGCAATGATCAATACTTCGCTTAAGCAGTTTTCTTGTTTGGCGGCAAGAATCATGCGTGCAATTTTGGGATCAATTGGAAATTTTGCAAGTTGCCAGCCAATGGTCGTCAGTTTTTGATGAATATCTAGGGCGCCTAATTCGCTGAGCGATTGATAGCCATCCGCAATCATGCGAGGTAAAGGCGGCTGAATGAATGGAAAGTTCTCGATATCACCAATCTTGAGGGATTTCATGCGCAGGATGACCGAAGCCAATGATGTGCGGAGAATCTCTGGGTCGGTGTATGGTGGACGCGTTTCAAGCTCTTCTTTAGCGTAGAGTCGAATACAAATACCACTCATGACACGACCACATCGTCCCGCACGTTGATTCGCTGAAGCTTGTGAAATTTTTTCAACGAGTAGCTGCTCTATTTTATTGCGATGGTTATAGCGATTAATTCGTGCAACACCAGTATCAATGACGTAGCGAATGCCTGGAACGGTTAACGAAGTTTCAGCGACATTGGTTGCAAGGATGATGCGACTGACTGCGTTTGATTTATGAAATACACGTTGCTGCTCAGCATAAGATAATCTGGCATAGAGGGATAGAATTTCTAGTTTTCCAGGATCACTGAAATGATTAAAACGATGCTTACGAAGGGTCTCGGACGTTTCCTTAATTTCACGTTCACCGGGTAAGAAAATTAATATATCCCCTATTCCAGTGCGTAGAAGCTCATCCGTAGCGTCCAAAATGGATTGCTGCAGATCGTATTCTTCCTCATCTTGATTATTATCTTTTGCGTGGTAGCGTATTTCGACTGGGTAGGTTCTGCCTGAGACTTCGATTACGGGCGCATTGTTAAAATGGTGCGAGAAGCGCTCAGCATCAATGGTGGCCGAAGTGATAATCAGCTTTAAGTCTGCTCGTTTCGGTAATAATTGCTTGAGATAACCTAATAAAAAATCAATGTTAAGGCTGCGCTCATGAGCCTCATCGATGATAATCGTGTCGTATTTTTGCAGATAAGGGTCGCTTTGCGTTTCAGCAAGTAAAATACCATCAGTCATGAGCTTGATATAGGTGTCTTGATTGATGTTATCTGAGAAACGAACTTTGTAACCCACAGCGTGACCGAGCGGGCTACTCAGTTCTGTTGCGATTTGTATTGCGACAGATCGGGCGGCAATGCGACGAGGCTGTGTATGCCCGATTAACCCAGAGACTCCTCTACCAAGCTCTAGGCAAAATTTTGGAAGCTGCGTTGTTTTGCCTGATCCCGTTTCACCACTAACAATAATGACTGAGTTAGATCGAATCGCGTCCAGGATCTTGTGGCGCTGCTTGCAGATAGGTAATTCATCTGAATACTTGGGTTTGGGTAAATTGTTACTCCTTCGTGCCAGATTTTCAGCAGATAGGTGCTGGGAAATACTCATTCGGGCTAACGAACACTTACCGATTTAAAGGTTGCAGGGGGCGAAGGCAATTATTTGCTATAAAAGATCGCAATGAAATTATTTTTCGACAATAACGGTCTCTTTCTGATTACTCAAGGTTCCCTGTTCAATGATGGCTACGGTTAATCGAGAGATCGCGACACGTTTGCCTGTGGTTTCTTCGGTGATATCGGTTTGCCATACTTGGGTGCGTCGACCAACATGAAGGGGGGTGCAGATACCAATCACATATCCTTTTGTTACAGCACGGATATGATTGGCATTGATTTCTAAGCCGACTGCGCGATATTTTTCTGGGTCAATCGTCATCCATGCAGAAACGCTGCCTAATGTTTCAGACAAGACACAGCTTGCGCCACCGTGTAAGATTCCAAAAGGTTGTGTGGTTCGTTGATCAACAGGCATACGCGCTTTCAGAAAATTAGGCCCAATTTCAGAAAAATGAATGCCGATATGAATGCCCATGTTGGCATTGCGTAGCCCTTCCAAGTAATCAAGGGTATAGGGTTTAAACCAAATATTATCCATTGTTATGTGTGCTTCTGAAGAGAAATGTAAACACTTTCCACTGTCGATAGCGATTAGGAAAGCAGCTATTTTAATTTTATTTAGGAAGCGCTAGGAACGGGTAATCGATCTTAGTAATCATTAACGATTCCTTCGCTGCGGTCTTCTGCGATGCTGTTTTTATTATAATCGAGCGGTTGCGTCAATGTTGGGCGATTTGATCGTATTCGGTCAGGCGCTGGGGGCGAAGATAGTAGTTCATTTCTAGTGTTGCCGATGGGGGTAGGCGTCGTTACATTTGATTGGTGGGGTTGGTTGAATTCATTTTTTTCATTGGCTTCTTTTGTTGTTGGAATGAGCAAATTTCCCGTTAAGAAAACAAAAGCGAGGGCCAGTAAAATTTTCTGACTTTTAAGAATAAATTGTTCAGTACTGCGGCTAATTGAGCTTGTCGTATTAATTTTCCAGTATTTTAATAATATAGAAAGAAGGATTGCTACAAGACCCGCAAATAACCAGGTATTATCAAAATATTCCCAGGCTGCTAAATCATTCATTGTTCAAAAGCTAGAATTAATCTGGTTCTTTGGCTTATTACTCATGATCAAGGAAAATCAATACGTTGTTGCCTATCTTAATGAGCCGCGCGCATTTCGAATTGCATCAGCTAATTGATGCACGGACATTGCATAAAATGAGCTGCGATTATAGCGCGTGATAACATAAAAATTCTTAAAACCTAGCCAA
>SSFW01000099.1 GCA_008015595.1 Nitrosomonas sp.
ATTCTGGGATGGGCGTGCCAAAGATGTTGAAGAACAAGCACTTGGTCCCATTCTGAATCCAATCGAAATGGGCATGCCCAATGAAGAAGCGGTAGTCAATAAGCTGAAAAAAATTGATGAATACAAAACCCTGTTTGCGGATGCGTTCAAAGATGAAAAAGACCCCATTCAATATAAAAATATTGGCAAAGCGATTGGTGCATTCGAGCGGACTTTATTAACCCCTTCGCGTTTTGACGATTTTCTCAAAGGCGATGAGAATGCATTGAATGATGCGGAAAAACGCGGTTTGACAAAATTTGTTCATATGGGATGTGCGAATTGTCACAACGGTGTAGCTATCGGTGGTAATTCATACAAAAAAATCGGCCTGGTTGAACCGTATGAAACTAAAGATCTCGGCAGATATGAGGTAACCGGTTTAGAAACTGATAAGAAAGTATTTAAAGTGCCAAGCCTTAGAAACATTGCTCAAACTGGGCCTTATTTCCATGATGGTTCTATTGCCACGCTAGAACAAGCGATTGAAGAAATGGCAGAGCACCAACTAGGCCGCGAAGTAGGCCCTGGGTTTATTGAAGATGTAAAAGCATTCTTAGGTTCATTAACCAGTAAAAGCAAGTAATTTAAGTACCACCTTACTGAAACATTACCTTACTCCCCACAAATTAGTTGTGGGGAATTTCTTGCTACTTCAGCATATACTGCTGAGTTTGACTCATGAAAATCGATATCAAAATTCTGGACACACGACTACAAACTCAACTTCCTAGCTATGCCACCCCCGGTTCGGCAGGATTGGACCTGCGCGCCTGCACCGAGCAACCATTAACAGTCCACCCCGGCGAAACACAATTGATTCCTACCGGCATTGCCATCCACATCGAAGACCCTGGGTTTGCTGCGGTTGTTCTACCTCGTTCTGGTTTAGGACATAAGCACGGTATCGTCTTAGGTAATTTGGTTGGGTTGATCGATTCTGATTATCAAGGGCAGATTTTTGTATCATGCTGGAATCGTGGGCAAACTGAATTCTTGCTCAATCCTTTAGAACGAATTGCCCAACTGGTTGTTATTCCCGTCATACAAGCGCAGTTTAATATCGTAGAAAACTTTGCAATGAGCCATCGCGGTGAAGGTGGCTTTGGTAGCACTGGCCGATGATTAGATCCAATCTATTTATAATCAGCTTTTGCTTGGGTTTGACACTGAGTCCGCTATTACTGGCTGAAAATCTGGTAGTTTCGTTAACGATTGGCGGTCATCCCCTCAATGCGGAAATCGCTCATACCTATGATACCCGTTCCAAAGGGCTCATGGACCGCGCCACGCTGCCTGAAAACCAGGGTATGCTATTTATCTTTCCCAAAATTGATTTCTACAGCATGTGGATGCTCAATACGCCGCTACCCTTGAGTGTTGCTTTTGTTGATGAAAAAGGCATCATTCTCAATATTGAAGCAATGGAGCCCTTTTCAACAGTAGCACACGCTTCGATCAAACCGGCAAAATACGCGCTTGAAATGCATCAAGCTTGGTTTACAAGCAGAAAAATTACTGCCGGGCATAAAATAATCGGACTTGAAAATGTACCCGATGCAATCGAATGATACGGTGCTTCCTTACCTCCAACAAAATTAACGGAATTGCGGAAGAATGCCTTTCATGGCACGCATCATCTTAGCCATACCTCCCTTATTAACCATTTTCATCATTTTTTGAGCTTGCTCAAACTGAGCTAGTAACCGGTTGACTTCCTGCACTGAAACCCCTGAACCAGCTGCGATACGCCGTTTACGCGATGCTTTAATTAATTCTGGTTTAGTACGCTCCAGTTGCGTCATGGAATTAATGATTCCTTCGTTGCGGTTGATAATGCGATCATCCACTTTAACATTCTGTGCAGCTTGACTCAATTGATGCGGTAATTTTTCAAGCATTGCAGTCATTCCACCCATCTTTTTCATTTGCTGAAATTGCATTTTAAAATCATTCAAGTCAAAGCCCTTGCCTGATTTCATTTTCTTCATCAATTGTTCAGCTTCTTTCTGGTCTGAACTACGCTGGGCATCTTCAATCAAACCCAGTACATCGCCCATTCCTAAAATACGAGAAGCCATTCGATCTGGAAAAAATGGTTCCAAGCCCGTTAGTTTCTCAGCAATCCCTACAAACTTAATGGGCTTACCGGTTACATGTCGAACTGATAGTGCGGCTCCACCTCTCATATCACCATCCAGCTTAGTTAAGATGACACCCGTCAAGGGTAGTGCATCAGAAAAAGCTTTGGCGGTATTAACAGCGTCCTGACCTTGCATCGCATCAACCACAAAGAAAGTTTCAATGGGTTTTAGTAACGCCTCGAGCTCACTAATTTCATTCATCATGAACTCATCGATACCTAAACGTCCTGCAGTATCTACGATAATGACATCATGATGATTTCTTCGCGAATAATCTAAGGCTGCACTACATATTTCTTTGGGTTTCTGTCCAGTCTGTACTGGAAAAAAATCAGCACCTACCTGCTTAGCTAATAATTCCAACTGCTCTATCGCGGCGGGACGGTAAATATCGCATGAGACTAACAATACTTTTTTCTTCTTATCGATCAACCATTTGGCAAGTTTCCCACTACTGGTCGTTTTACCTGCACCTTGTAATCCAGCCATTAAAATAATAGCCGGCGGCGATGTGCTAAGATTGAGTTCTGCTTTGTCGCCGCCCATAATGGCGATCAATTCTTGATGCACTACACCAATCAACGCTTGCCCCGGTGAAAGGCTTGCTAAGACGTCTTGACCGACCGCTTTTTGTTTGACGCGTTCGATAAAATCTTTGATTGCAGGTAGTGCAACATCGGCCTCGATCAAAGCCATGCGCACTTCCCGTAAAGCAGCTTGAATGTTCTCTTCGGTTAACCTTGCCTCACCACGTAACGTTTTAATGACGCCCGATAAACGTTCAGTAAGATTTTCAAACATAGTGTTCTCTCAAATAATTATTCATTATTAATTTTTTACGCTTTAAATTTAGGCCGTCCCATTGTAGACTGTGCACACCGAAATCTACGGTTAGTAAACTATACTCTACTTCGAATGACTGGCACATTAGTTTATATCCTCGCTTTCCTATTTTACACGTTTGCGGGCTGGTATTTCTGGCAAACACGATGGAAACATCAATCGATTTATCCAGTCAATCAGGGTAATGATCCGTCGCGAGCGAATTGGCAAGCGCATCTCATTATGCTGATTCCCATTATTCTCCATGGATTAAGCCTATCCCAGTCAATTTTCATTGAAACAGGCCTTAGCTTTGGCGTAGGTAATGCGATTTCCTCGATTGTATGGTTGACTGGTTTAATTTATTGGTTTACTGGCTTCTTCCCACGTTTACAAGGTCTACAAAATCTATTTGCACCGATCGCAATTGCTGGAGCAATTGCCGTATTATTGCCCCTTTTGATTCCCTCGGTACGACCTCTAGCCAATACCGAAATGACTGCATTTAAAATGCATTTGTTGGTCGCTATGCTGGCTTATAGTTTATTTACCATTGCTGCACTGCACGCGCTGTTAATGACCGTACAAGAATATCGTTTGCATCACCCAACGCTATCACCGTTGCTAACGAATTTGCCGCCGTTGCTCGCAATGGAGAAAATGCTATTTCACATTATTTGGACTGGTTTTACACTCCTAACACTCACATTATTCAGTGGCATTATTTTCTCACAAGAAGTCTTTGGACGATCGATCACTTTCTCACATAAAACACTTTTTGGCTTTATTTCATGGGGAATTTTTGCTGCGCTACTGACTGGGAGGAAACTGTATGGGTGGCGCGGCCATACTGCTATCCGCTGGACTTTAGTGGGCTTTATCATCCTACTGCTTGCCTATATCGGCAGCAAATTTGTGCTAGAAATTATTTTAAATCGTTGAAATGATTTCTACTATCTTGCTTTAAAC
Organism: Nitrosomonas sp.; assembly: GCA_008015595.1. Lineage (GTDB taxonomy): Bacteria > Pseudomonadota > Gammaproteobacteria > Burkholderiales > Nitrosomonadaceae > Nitrosomonas. The sequence goes on from SSFW01000099.1 coordinate 3,975, forward strand.
TTTCCAATCGTTTCGCTATGAACTTTTAATCATCGAGTTGGAATCATGTCGAGTCTACCTAGGAATGTCGAGTCCTTGCAGAATGTAAAGCAATCTAGATTGGCAGCAATCGTTATTTTGGTGAGTTTTGTCTTAGGTGCCTGTGTTCAACCCCAACCAAAACCAGATTTAGCAGCCCAAACAACCGCTAATCCTAGTCAACCAACTGAGTTGGAACCGATACCTATTCCAGAAAAATTACCGTGCACCAAACAATGCGAAGCTGAAATCAATCGACTAAAAAAACAACTCAAAGAAAAAGCTGATTTGCTGCGCAGCTATCAAGCACAATTAAAAGATCAGAAACCACCCAATAGTGAAAATGTCAGTGAAGCCACGCAGGCCCAAACTAAACTACATCGACTTGCTTCACAACCGAGTGCTGCTTCAAAAATTGCCGAGGTAGAAGCAGAAACTGAAAATCTCAAACAATCTTTGTTAATCAATGCAGATCGATCAGATCAGCGACTATTCAATCATTCTCAGCAGTTAATCAATGCAGCCTCTCAAGCTTACCAAAAACAAGACTATGCAGCATCCATGAATTTTGCGACTCAATCGCAAGCCATTATTGAAATGATTAAAAATACAGCACGTAAACTCACCGCTCAATCGACTATCTTTCCATTTAAGACACCGATTATCGTGCTCGTACAAAAAAATAGCCCAATCTTTGCAGAACCAGCTAACACGGCAGCACTATTAGAAAAACTGCAAAAGGATACTACTTTTACAACGAATGCCTATTTGGCAAATTGGCTACGAGTGCAAACACCGTCAGGACAAATCGGCTGGATTGACAGTATGTATACTCAAATTAATATTCCCAACTCGAACTAGAAATAAAATTGGTTTACTTCAACGGCGATCTTTACCTAAAATCGATCCCAATACACCTCGTAAAATTTGCCGACCTACCTCATTACCAACGGTCCTGGCCATACTTTTGGCAACCGTTTCTATGATACCTTGAGCCTGTCGTCCGGATGACTTAGTACTTGAAGAACTACCCAAAACCGAACGCCAATCGAACCCATGGCTTTCATCCGATTTCTCAGCGTGTTGCGCGCGGCTATCGCCCCGCACTTTAAGGATTTCATATACTGATTCCCGATCAATCGCATTTTCATAATAACCATAAAATGCTGATGCGTTAATAATTTGAGCTACTTCAGATTCAGTTGCGGGCCCTACTCTACTAGCAGGCGGTAATACTTTACCAATCTCGACCGGATTAGGACGCCCCTTTTCATCCAGAAATGAAATCAACGCTTCCCCTACGCCAAGCTCTGTAATCGCTGTTTCAATATCGATATTCGGATTTGCCCGGAATGTTTGCGCTGCCGATTTAACTGCCTTTTGATCACGAGGGGTGAAAGCACGTAATGCATGTTGCACACGATTCCCTAATTGACCGAGAACCATATCGGGAATATCCAATGGATTTTGACTGACAAAGTATACCCCAACGCCTTTAGAGCGAATTAAACGAACAACTTGCTCTATTTTCTCTAAAAGTACTTTAGGGGCATCATTAAAAAGTAAATGGGCCTCATCGAAAAAGAAGACTAATTTAGGCTTCTCAACATCCCCTACTTCCGGTAAATTTTCATATAGTTCAGATAATAACCAAAGTAATAAGGTTGCATAAACTCGTGGCGAATTATGCAGCTTCTCAGCGGATAAAATATTGATTACGCCATGGCCATGCTGATCGGTTTGCATTAGGTCTGCAAAATTCAGCATGGGTTCGCCAAATAATGATTCCCCTCCTTCATGTTCTAGTTGCAGCAAAGCACGCTGAATTGCGCCAACACTTGCTGCAGAAATATTGCCATAGGTGGTTGCAAGCTGTTGTGAGTTCTCCGCAGCATATTGGAGTATTGCACGCAAATCTTTCAAATCGAGCAATAACCAACCATTGTCGTCGGCAACTTTGAAGGCTGTGGTCAAAACTCCGGTCTGAGTTTCATTGAGATTCAACATGCGAGACAACAATAACGGCCCCATATCGGAAATCGTGGCGCGCATCGGATGACCTTTTTTTCCAAAAACATCCCAAAAAACAACAGGGTTATCCCTATAATTAAACTGGTTAAGCCCTAGCTCTTTGATTCGGCCTTCTACTTTGCTGTTTCCTCCCCCTTTCTGACTCAATCCTGACAGATCCCCTTTGATATCTGCCATAAATACAGGCACACCCGCCTGCGAAAACTGTTCTGACAACGTCTGGAGGGTGACTGTTTTACCAGTTCCAGTTGCGCCGGCAATCAATCCATGGCGATTAGCCATCGACAACAACAACGCCAACGCTTTCTGATTAGCCTGTGCGATATTGAGCTTATCGTTCATAATTAATCCCTATGCAAGTAGAACTTAACGCTAAAAGTATCTTGATTGATAAATCTTATCATTCGAAATCAGCCTTGCCTATGTGATTAGAGGAAAGCTTTGTTATTGTCGAAAACTGTGAAAAACTGTTGTTGTCGATCGCTTTCACGCTCCATCAATATTTCCACTACAATATCGCATTATTCTCACACTATCGACACCCCAATTTACTGCAACTGAGCGCTAAATGGTTATACCGTTTGATCCTGTTATTTTATGGACTGATGCATTCATTTATTTGCTAATTGGAATCGTTATCGCCATTAGCAGTTATGTTCGGCGCCATCCTCACTTAGTAGCGCCTTGGCGTAGAGTCACGCATAGCGCCAGTGGAATGTCTGCATTTACCATTCTTTTATTTTTTGTGTCCATTGGGATTTTAGATACGATCCACTTCCGCCCTACTATCGAATCTTCTTCCCATGAAACAAACACTCAAACATTTAGTGTCGAGGTGCTAAGTTTGCTCGATGTGATTGCAACGCCACTGCGCACTAATGTCGAAAAAACCTATTCGGCACCGCTATCTGCCTATCTCTACGCCAAAGAAACCATTGAGCTACCGGATGGCGGTCAGATCAGGGAATTTGCCAGATTAACCTTTGGGGGTGCTCATTTAGTAAACCCTGAAACCGATCACCGTCAAGACATCACTATACGCAGTATTAAAGGCGCAGGATGGGGTTTATTCGCTTGGAGCATCATAATCTTCAGCATTACCATTTGGCTCGCATATCAGAATAAAACTCGCTATTGGCAAACCCAGCAAGCACTATGGCGTGGCCAAACCGAGACACCATGGTGGGCTATTTTTATCACGCTCAATGTCATTATCGTGTTATCGGGTGCTGTTATTGCCCTTGCAACCCATTACCATGTGCTGGGCACGGATAAAGTCGGTCAAGACGTGCTCTATCTATCACTGAAAAGTATACGAACAGGGCTAGTCATCGGTACACTGACTACATTGATCATGCTACCATTTGCCTTGTTTCTCGGCATCGCAGCAGGGTATTTCCGGGGCTGGGTTGATGATGTGATTCAATATACCTACACAACGCTGAGTTCGATTCCAAGTGTACTCTTGATTGCGGCTGCAGTGCTGATGATGCAGGTTTATATCGAAACACACCCAGACTTATTCGAAACTATTCTATCTCGCGCTGATCTGCGCTTACTATTTCTGTGCATCATCTTAGGTATTACTAGCTGGACCAGTCTATGTCGGCTACTACGCGGCGAAACGCTAAAGTTAAGGGAAATGGAATATATTCAAGCGGCGCATGCCTTTGCAGTTTCTCACTGGCGGATCATTAGTCGCCATATCCTTCCCAATGTATTTCACATCCTCCTAATCGCCATCGTTATGGATTTTAGTGGCTTAGTCCTCGCAGAAGCCGTGTTATCGTATGTCGGCGTGGGAGTTGATCCATCCATGATCAGCTTTGGCACGATGATCAATGCAGCACGACTTGAAATGGCGCGAGAACCTATGGTTTGGTGGACATTACTGGCAGCATTTGGATTCATGTTTACATTGGTCTTGAGTGCAAATCTTTTTGCTGATGCAGTACAAAACGCCTTCAATCCTCGTATTAGAACATTACCACTCAAAACTATTCAGCCTGCTAAATTAACTGCAACTCAAAACACAATTTCAGTTAAGCAAAAAAACATTCCTTCAATATGAATCCGTTACTGGAAATTAACCAGCTTTCAACCGTTCTTTATACCGGTGGCGAACCTATACGGGCAGTTGATGGACTTTCTCTAACCATATATAAGGGTGAAACCTTTGCATTGCTTGGAGAATCTGGCTGTGGCAAATCAATGACAGCACTTTCCATCATGCGATTATTGCCTGAAGCAGGGCAAATCGTTGAAGGTCAAATCAAGCTAGCTGATCACGATCTCCTCCAATTACCAGAAGCTGAGATGCGAAATATCCGTGGAAAACGGATTAGCATGATATTTCAGGAACCAATGCTGAGTTTAAATCCGGTTATGACGATTTCGGCTCAAATCGATGAAGTGCTCCAACATCATTTCGATTTACCCAATCAAACCAAGCAACAACGGATAAGAGAGTTGTTGCAACAGGTTGGTATTTCCGATATCGAGCGCCGCCTATCTGAATATCCATTCCAGTTCTCTGGTGGAATGAAACAACGCGTGATGATTGCCATGGCATTAGCGGGACAGCCACAATTATTAATCGCCGATGAACCCACAACGGCACTCGATGTTACCATTCAGGCGCAAGTTCTGAATTTGATGAAAGCCATACAAAAAAATACGCATATGTCGATTTTGCTCATTACGCATGATCTCGGCGTAGTAGCAAAAATGGCTGATCGCATTGCTGTCATGTATGCAGGTGAAATCATCGAAACCGCACGACGTGAAGCTTTCTTTTCTAATCCACTGCATCCGTATTCACAAAAACTGTTTGCGGCATTACCGGATAAAAACAAACGCCAGCATAGTCTTGCTGTGATTCACGGTAATGTACCACCTTTATCACAAACTTTCTCAGGATGTCGCTTTGTTGATCGCTGTGATCAGTCTGTAAAACAGTGCTATGAGCATGTGCCAAGCTGGACCAACACAGACACCGACCATTACGTCAAATGCCACCTTTTCAATCAACCTCAGCAACTGGTTTCGAGACAAACCGAAAATGCAATTCCAATCGCTCGATCACCTTCCAACTCCCCCAATCATGAATTACTCCACGTTACGGATTTGAAAGTTCATTTCCCGATTTACAGTGGCCTTTTGAAACGAGTATCAGGCCATGTCAAGGCTGTCGATGGTATTTCATTAGCGATATCGTCTGGAAAAACGCTTGCCCTAGTGGGTGAATCGGGTTGTGGTAAAACAACGGTGGGTAAAAGTATTTTACAGCTTATCCCTGTGACGGCAGGAAGTATTCAATTCAATGGTATTGAACTGACCAAACTATCGCCTAAAGCATTACGCAATGGAAGATCCGACTACCAAATTATTTTTCAAGATCCCTATTCTTCCCTTAATCCCAAGATGCGCATTTTCGAGATTCTAAAAGAAGGGATCGATGCTTTAGGAATTGATAAACACGATACGGTTCATCGCTCGGAATCACAGACTAAGCTATCCTCAAGTTCGATTGAAACACGAATTGATGAACTCCTTCGACAAGTCAATTTACCTGCTGAAGCAAAATGGCGATACCCACATGAATTCTCGGGAGGGCAACGTCAGCGTATTGCAATTGCACGGGCGTTATCGGTTAATCCAAAGTTATTAATCTGTGATGAGCCCACGAGCGCACTTGATGTTTCAGTTCAAGCTCAAATATTAAATCTATTGAGTAAATTACAGCATAATTTTGGTCTCGCTTTTCTTTTTATTACACATAATATCTCTGTCGTTGAGTATCTTGCAGATGAGGTAGCCGTTATGTATCTGGGAAGAATTGTGGAAAAAGGAACCGTCGATGAAGTGTTAAATCACGCTAAGCACCCGTATACTCAGGCACTATTATCTGCAGTACCAACCATCAACCCACAACCAGACCATGCACAAATAGAGCTGAATGGTGAGCTTCCTTCATTGAGCCATACCCCCGTTGGCTGTTATTTTCACCCTCGTTGCCCCCGAGCTATGCCAATTTGTCAGCAATCCTATCCCGAAGCGACAGTATTTACAGCAACTCACGCAGCTCACTGTCATCTCTATGAACACGCCGTAACAAAAGCGGTCATATAACAACTCAAATAATTTTAGGACTTACCGCAATGCTTGAACAGGAAGTAAAAAGACGCCGCACCTTTGCAATTATCTCTCACCCGGATGCAGGCAAAACCACATTGACTGAGAAACTTTTGATGTTCGCGGGTGCCATCCATATCGCCGGTAGTGTTAAAGCACGTAAGGCAAGCCGCTACGCCACTTCAGATTGGATGGAAATTGAGAAACAACGGGGAATTTCGGTAGCCAGTTCCGTCATGCAGATCGAGTATAACGATCACGTAATCAATTTATTAGATACGCCAGGACACCAGGATTTTTCGGAGGATACTTATCGAGTACTAACCGCTGTTGATGCTGCCTTGATGGTAATCGATGCCGCCAATGGTGTAGAGTCACAAACTTTACGGCTTCTGGAAGTATGTCGGGCACGCAACACACCGATTCTCACCTTTATCAATAAAATGGATCGAGAAGTTCGAAACCCGCTCGACCTGCTCGATGAAATCGAACGAACTTTAGGTATGGATGCGATTCCCTTCACCTGGCCAATTGGTATGGGAAAACAGTTTCGTGGTGTTTTTGATCTCCAGAACCGATGTGTAAGAGTATTTCAACCGGGAGCAGATCGAATCGACACGGAGCCCGAATTAATCAACAACTTTGGTGACGATCAAATTGCGACTCGTTTTGGAAATGAGTTTCTAGAGGCAAAACAAGAAATCGATCTGATTTCCGGGGCATCCCCCCAATTTGATCAGAGCAGCTTTCTAGCAGGTGAACAAACTCCCGTCTTTTTTGGTTCCGCAATTAATAATTTTGGTGTCCGTGAAGTATTAGATGCGCTCATTAATCTTGCTCCTCCACCGGGTCCGCGCGAAGCGTTACAACGCATAGTGTCACCCCAAGAAAAGAAATTTTCTGGTGTCGTATTTAAAATTCAAGCCAATATGAACCCTGCCCATCGTGATCGGATTGCTTTTATTCGAATTTGTTCGGGTGAATTCAAACGAGGAATGAGTCTTAAAGTTACACGAAATAATAAAGAAATTCGAACCAATACGGTTGTTTCTTTCTTATCACAACGCCGAGAAATTTTAGAGACAGCTTACCCGGGTGATATTATCGGTATCCCCAATCATGGAACCCTTCAACTGGGAGATACCTTAACTGAAGGAGAAATACTGCAATTTACTGGTCTTCCTTTTTTCGCGCCGGAAATATTTCAAACCGTGGAGATTAATGACCCAATGCGTACCAAGCAACTTAAATTAGGATTAACTCAACTCGGTGAAGAAGGTGCTATCCAAGTATTCCGCCCTCACCTGGGTAGCACGTTACTGCTCGGTGCAGTCGGTCATTTGCAATTTGAAGTCGTCACTCATCGCTTACAGCATGAATATGGTGTCGATGCACGTATTGCATCTGCTAAATACCAATTAGCACGCTGGATTACTTCTGATAATCCAAAAGATCTACAGCGCTTTATCGATTTGAATTCACACCGCATTGCCTATGATGCCGTTGATGCTCCAACTTTTCTCGCTTCATTTGAAGCGGAATTAAGTGTTGCAAAAGAAAACTGGCCTTCCATTCATTTTCATAAAATGCGAGAACATGCAGGGCTGGTTTTCCAATCCCACGCTTGAAATTAAGGAAGTAAGTTAATAGCCCTTCAATTATCACTGCAACTAATGATGTACTATTTAATCTATAGTAAATGATAGCACCATGCCTCGTTAGCTTACATCAAAAAAACAAATGACCAAAACACCGATTGTTTTGTTATTTTTTTCTATCATCACTTTTTTCACGCTAGCTAACAGTAAATTAGCCGACGCTCATCGTACCATCATTCATAATCGTTCATTCTCCTACACACCTTGGAGCTATGGTTTAGGCTACACCACCGGTCTTTACGGATATCGTAGCTATTATGGATATTATCTCAACCCTTCTTACGGGAACTTTCCATTAATTTATCCGTATCCCGATCCTTTTCTTTATCCTCGTTACCGTGCACCGATTTATTATTCACCTTTAATTAATCTACCGCTTACCCCACCTGTTTATATCCAACAGTCAGAGTCACCCCCCTTGCGGGAAAATAACTATTGGTATTATTGCGAAACACCAGCAGGCTACTACCCAGATGTCAAAGAATGCCAAACAGAATGGATTAAAGTTCCACCTCGATTAGCTGAATGAACTGTATTGCGAAAAATTTAAAGCGCTAGTAAATCTACCATTGATAACAGTTACTCATCTTTAAACCCCCATTCCAACCATTTCCCCAAAATTGGGAAATAAAGCCCCAATCGGATAGTGCGTGTTTCCATGGATTGTAGCAATTGCGCATAGCGTTCCAGTTGTGGTCGATAGCGTTGAAGTTCTTGGCCTAGAAAATCATCGATATCAGTCCCCCGGTGTGTTCCCGTTTTGAAATCGATGATCCAGCGGACCGCCTGCGCGTCGATAAAACTGCGATCGATAACGATATGATCGAGTTCGCCTTGGCGAAAACCAGTGAGCGCCCATTCTGAGTGAATATCGTGATGGCGGTTACTCAGAATCCACTTCGCTTTTTCATCTTGCCATAAAGTATTGAGCGCGGTTGATAATTGTTCCACTGCCCAATCGAATCGGTCTGCCATGATGCCACTTTGCTTCAATAGCACACGACCGATTTGTTGCAATTTATGAATATCATCTTCCTTAAACGCCTCAATGCCCATTTTGCCAATATGTTGTAATAGGCGATGCAATACTTTACCGAGCAGACGTGCGGTTTCTCCCGCCCAATCAAATTCAATCGATTCTGTTTCGGGAATGAAAAATGGAATATTCGTGGCTTGTATTTTTGCGGGGGGTGTCGGTAACTGCCAGTTTTTTACCAATCGGAACCGTTGTATGGGTTGTAGGAGAAAATCATTATTAAGGTTGATATTTGCTATACGCGTCGATTTATTCGCTAATGATTCACCGGTAATTTGAAATTGATGACTCACCGCAGGCCATAAGCTCGCTAATAAGCTATCTTTAGTAGGCGCCTTCATTTCAGCATCAGGGATATCCTCCTGATGATTGATATGCCCTAATAAATGTAGTTGGTGTTTGGCACGCGTTGCAGCCACATAAAGCAAGCGACTGGTCTCGTAGCGCGCCTTTTTCTGGGTAATTTGCTTTAAGTAGGCGGTCGTTGAGTTAGGTTTATCGCCAAGTGCATCGATCGGCGCAAATAATAATGATGTCTGCCCTGATTGAAAATGATGCTTCATCCAATATAACAATTGCGGGTCGTCTTGTTTACTGGAATACCCCAAACCAGGCAGAATGACTACATCAAACTCCAAGCCTTTCGCTTTATGCATGGTCATCAGTTGAATCATCGCAGCATCCTCCGATAGATTCGGTAAAGCATATAAAGCAGTTACTTTTTCTTGCAAAGTCTCGTTGTCGTACAGCGCGTCTGCCACTCCCCTTGTCTCAAGTTGTTGCAATAGTTGAAAAAAAATAGCCGCATCTTGCAAATCGATTTCATCCATCACGCAAGCTGGTCCACCCAGTGCTAACCAGGCACCTTCCACAATTCGACTGATCGTTTGCTTACCCAACTGGCTCAAGGCACCTTCAATGATCGGCACAATACGAGCCAGCCGCTGCTGCCCATCCTCTGTTAATCGCGCTAAGGTCGTTGAATTTCTGAGCGAATCAAGCAATACTTGATCAACGGGCTCTGACAGAATCAGCATATCTTGCAACGTCAATCCACACCAAGGTGCTCGCAGAATCGCAAGCCAAGCGATGCGGTCTCCTTGATGCAATAGGGCACGTGTCAATGCAAGTAAATCCTGAATGACGGGACGGTGGGATAAGCGTTCAATTTCGACAGCCTGATAGCGTAACCCTTGCTGCCGCAGTTGCACGATGATTTGTGCCAGATGTGCTCGGTTGCGTACCAACACCGCAATCGTTCGCGTTGGATCAGATTGTTTGCTCTGCTGGATAATCGAGATAATTTGCTGCGCTTCTGCTTTTTCATCTTTTTGCCAATAAGAGTGAAAAGTTACGCTATGCTCCCCCATCTTCGGATGTATCGCGATTGAGGGTGTATAAGCGATGGCACCCATTGCCACCTCATCTTGATTGGGTAAAATATTCGGAAAGTGCTGATTGATCCAGTCAATAATCCCTTGTTGAGATCGAAAGTTAACCGATAAACGCACGAATTCAATAGGAATCTGACCGAATAAGCCTCGGTCCCGAATTTCTAGAAACAAACCAACTTCGGCTTGGCGAAACCGATAAATCGACTGCATCGGATCACCTACTAGAAACAAAGTTCTTCCATCCCCCACTTGCCAACCGGCAATTAATCGCATCAATAATTCAGCTTGATTGAGTGAAGTATCTTGAAACTCATCGACCAACAGATGCTGGATACGATAATCCAATGCAAGCGCAAGATCAGTCGGCGCTTCAGGTTTACCAAGTGCCTGACTTGCTGCCAAAGTCAGGGCAGGAAAATCGATTTGCCCCGTTTGTTGAAACAGTATTTCCAGATGAGCCGCAGCCAGCTTGAGTAATTTAAATAATGCCTGCAATGTTTCCCATTCAGAATCTGCGTAGCGTGAAGCAGGTAAAGCACGAAACTGTACCAGTTGATTTCTAAAACCTTCTGCAGATTTTAAATCTTGCAACAACGCTTTCATACGTTGTTTCATAGTACTGTAAGTTTCTTTTTCTTGTTTATTCTTTGATTCTTTGTCCGCTGGAAATCCTTCGTTCTTAGTGAGTTGTTTACGCCAATTACCCTCCTGAGTCAGCAAGAGCGCAGCAATTCCTTCCCATATTGCACGATCATCTCTGCAGCTTGACCCTGGCAACGTCGAAAGCGATAGACAACGCGAAATAGGATTATCATTGGGAACATGTGCTGCAGCAAAATTAGCTAAGGTGATGATTTCATTTTGATTAATCGCTTGTGCTTGATCGACTAATTTTTGTAATGCAACTTCCACCAACTCGGTAAGGGCTTTTTCTAGATGTTGCCGTACTTCCGGTTCATGGGAAAATTCGACAAGGTTGGGCAACCATTGATCGCGCCGCCGCAGCATATCTGCAATCAGTTGCTGCAAGCGCCTCAATTGATTATCGAATAAGATGATCAAATGAGCAATGGCATCGGACCATTCATGACCGGATTCTATGGCTTCTATCGTACGTCTTGCTGCTTCTTGATATAAATCAGTAGCGTCTTCAGTAATACGAGGTAAAGCGCCTAACTGTGATAATACTGGCATTTGACCGACCAGCATTGTGCAAAGTGAATCAATCGTTTGAATTCGAAGTCGGTTCGGATTGTTTAAAAGCTGCCAGTCCTTGTTTCGATCACAGCGTAGCGCTTCTCGAGCAAGCTCCCAGGTTTGCTGTACATAGCAATCTTCAGGCACTATATCCGATTGCCCCTGCTCAAGCGCCTGTAAGATTCTTTGACGCATTTCCTGTGCAGCTTTGCGCGTAAAAGTAATTGCGATGATTTCTTCTGGCGTATCAACTTTCGTCAATAACACTAGAAATCGCTGGATTAGTAATCCGGTTTTACCAGAGCCTGCAGGTGCTTGCACCAGAAACGACCGCTGAGAATCCAACAATCGCAGACGCTCCTCATAATCGGCAATCGGTTGGCGCAATGTCATGCTTCAGTTTCCGGATTGAATTCGATATCGCTCAATATCGTGGCTTCATTGATACGACACAACGCCTGTAATGAACAATACTGACAAGTTTCAGGATATTTTTTTGGATTTACAGTTGCTTCTCCCGATAAAAACTGCAGTGCAAGATTCTCCAAAACCCGCTGCCAATTCATGATGACTGTGGGCCAATTCGCTATTTCTTGCGTTTGTGTCATTTTTTCAAATGATTTCACTTTAGGTAACAGATTTTCTTCAACCGTAATGCCACTGAATGCGATTTGATCGACTCGCAACTGCGCAAAAGCGATCCCTGCAAGTTGCTGTTTTGCCAGCACAAGAC
>SSFW01000162.1 GCA_008015595.1 Nitrosomonas sp.
ACCCTAGGCTGGTGTATCCAAGCCGTCCTCTCGGTTTCGCTCCGCTTCCACCGATTGGCCGCCTGTCTCACCAGCCTCACTGACCATGCTAGCGCCCTTACCGCGACCTAGGGCAAGCCGGAAGCCAAAGCTGTAGTCACGGTAGTCAGGTTCGCCCCCGGAGCGGTCAGCAGAACGCGCCCTCCAGGCGAAGTCGCTCCAGGCGCCGCCGCGCAACACGCGGCCTTGTCCGGTAACGGGCCCTATTGGGTCTACCACTGCATCGACTGGATAATCGCCATACCAATCACCACACCATTCCCAAACATTGCCGTGCATTTCGTATAATCCCCAGGGATTGGGGGGCAATGATTTAACCGGTACGGTCTTCGCACGATATAGTCCCTTCTCAGCACCCGCATAAGGATATTCACCATGATAATTCACTTGTTCGGGCGTAATATTGTCGCCAAACGAGAAGGGGGTCGTCGTGCCCGCGCGACACGCATATTCCCACTCCGCTTCGGTCGGTAACCGTGCTTGCAAATCTGGTAGATGGGTATTGAGAGTCTGAATAAATTGCTGCACATCGTCCCAACTCACTTGCTCAACTGGATGATCGGGTAAATCCTGGAAATGGGCTGGATTTTTTCCCATCACTGCTTGCCATAATGCTTGCGTGCAAACGCTATCCGCCAGCCAAAAGCCTTGCGTCAATGTGACAAGATGCTGCGTTTCATCTTTTCTTCTTTCTGCTTCGTTTTCTGGCGAACCCATCGTAAAGGTGCCTGGAGCAATCCAACGGAAGCGCTGTGTCACTTCTCTGACCGCCAGATCGGCATAAAGACCCCATTCATCCAAACCAAACGGTGTTGGCAGTTGCCAACGCCCCGCAGTCGATCCAATGCCAGGCTGCCAAGGTGCAGTGACTGATTTTCCTTGCCAAATCGGTAAATCAACCGCCAACCCTGAGCGATTGGCTTTAATGCACAATGCCCAGGATGGCTTTGCCATGGTTCTCAATTCCACACGGTGCAGTGTAGTCTGTAACGTAATCGTAGTAGCAGTTTGTGGAGAAAAAATCTGACCATCCTTCACCGCATTTGGAACAGAATTATCCGCTGTCTCAACCGAAGAATACGGTGTAAAAAAGGAGTGTGAATCCAGTGTCACTACGGGCACTCTGCTTTGTTGAACATCGTCCCGATATTGCCGACAAAGAAATTGGCCTTGTGCATCGGTTTGAATTACCTGCCACTGGACAATATCTTGCCTTTGCTCAGGGTTCATTATCCATTGTAACCGACTTGGATCAAAACCTGGTTTTGCTCCTTCAGGTAAACACCCAGCTTGAAGCTCCTCCCAATGAGTGAGCGCATATAACCCATAAGCAATATTCTGAATGTCTGGATGCGAACTCAAATACACATTCTGTGGTAAAGAATTCAGTACGGTTTGGCATTGTCTCCGCAGTACCATGTGCTGGGTTGAATCCGTGCCTACTTGCTTTGTGGTTGCGCATAATCTTTGAAAATAATGTTGTGCATCCTGTGTTGCTTGGTCATAGCACCGATTGGCGATACCTCGATTAAGCGCTTCAAGCATTCTTAAACCTTGGTAAGCATCGCGATGGTGTTCATTTACCAGATTCCAGAACACTTCTACTTTTTCTGAGCTTGCAAAGTGTTGGTAATAGTCTTGTTGATAAGCTACCGTCTTTGATTCATTTAATCGTATCCCCAATCCGGTTTGATAAACATCGGGGTGATTCCAAATGATCCCTTCTAGCTCGCTGCCTCCCCATTTCATGGCCACGCGCAATTTACGCAGTAACCCACTATCAATGATAGGCAATAGCGATAACCAGGCCAAAATCTCTTTCAGAGTCGACTGGGGCGATGCAGCTACATTGCGACCCGATAGATGAAATCCCTGACGGTTCGCATGCCGTTTCAAGCGAACTTGATCATTCAATGGGGTCGGTTTGGTTAACTTGCACAACCAATACAACGGTGGGGAATGCGCAGCAGGACTCAATGTCAAGATTGGCGCCGCATAGTTACGTAACTTTGATATCATCAGCTGCCAGCGAAAGCGCGCTGCAGGGTGCGATTCGATAACACCGAAATCGGTCAATAGCAGTATTGGAACTTTAGTTTCAGGTATCTGCCAGCGATACCAAACGTCTTCCGGGCGACTTGGCCAAGGGGTAGCATATAAGCGGGATTCATCGAAAGATTTCTCATCAAATCGAATCGACGTTACAGCCTCATTACCTAGCAATTGTTTAAGCTGGGTAATCAAAAAAGCGAAATCACTCCAGTAAGGCTCCAGGCTTTTCCGTGGGTCAACCACAATGAGCAAGCGTTGCGGCCAGCGAAGCCTGCGCGAACGTGGCCAATGCCGAATCGATTGGCTTTGGGAGAGCTTGCGTACCACTCGGTTATAATCGATGTGCTGCGATACTTTCATTTGCCCCAAGCTTTGGTGTAACAAAGGTAAAAGCTGAGACATTCTGAACCACGGTCGAGGTAGCTCAAATTGGTAAGTTCCTTGAGGCGCGGTTCCTTCCGTCAAAGCTAGGTTAGGGTCTGCCAGATATTGATAGGACGCGTCTTGCTGTTGAGCCTGGCTAGGAATTTGCTGAATTCGGTCCACGTATACGAACAGCGCAGAAAGTTTAGGGGTCGTTGATACCGCCTGATCGGATTGATCGACTGTGTGATCGCCATCCCCTTTGTTAATTTCACCTGTTTCTTTGCTCGGTTCAGGCGCCAGAGTCGTTTCATTAGACGTTAAACCCAACACCGCAGCCATTTTTTGTAACGCGACATCTCCTTCTGCCGCTGCGTGAATGAGCGCTAGTCTTTCCCAGGCCATGGCTCAATACTCACTTCCTTTTTCAAGCTAAAGTTAGCAATTTTTCTCAGACGTTGTTCCTGTTCTTTAGGCTTGAGAAATTCCAGTGCTTTTAGTAAATCGATATATTCAGCAAGTCCAGGCAAGTAGCGGCTATCACTTTGAGCTTCGCGATCTTTCCATAATAATTGGGCTGCTTCTTGATAAACAGTTTTACTAATCTTAGTACCGAAATGTAAGCATGCCCGGTCAATCAACCATTGTTCACGCTTACCAGCTGAATTTTCCATTTTAAGGGTGTGAACTAGGCAGCGGCGTACGAAAGCTGTTGGCAACTCACGCTCCTCATTGGTCGTTATGACGACCAATAAACGGGAAGGATCAGCTTTAATTGGGTTTTTTAATCCTATCTGAATCGATTGTTGATTGAGATACGGCACAGTGAACTGATATTGCCCAAGCGTCTCTAGCAGCCCATTAGGTAGATCGGGATCAGCCTTGTCGATTTCATCGAGCAGCAGGACCACACCATCCGGTTGCTGCGATTTAGTTAATTTTTGCGGGCGCTCCGGCGCAGGACGCAATTTGGTCACACACGCTTGGTATTGCTGCTCAGCGGATTTCCAATCATAGGCCCACCAGAAAGCGCCGGGTGAAAGGAAATTCAAAGGGTCAGTATGTTTGTTCCAATCAGTGTCAGATTCTTCCCGCCTAAAGCTCATGGCTTGGGCTTCGCTCAACCGACCGATGGCATCAAAATGCCAATGCAAATCACTCAGTTCAGTATTACCACGAATTACTTCACTAACAAATGCCCATCCCAGTTGCTCAGCAATCGCCTTGGCCATTTGGCTTTTACCAGTTCCCGGCTTGCCTCTTAACAATAAAGGCCTGCCCGCCGCATAAGCGGCCCATAACGCATAGCAATCGTCCTCATCAAAGATATGATAAAGCATTTTTTCTTTATTTATGATAGTCAACCCTTTCTCGGCGCTATCTTTGGGTGGAAGAAAGTTTTCTAATCGCAAAAATTCGGACATTTTCTGAGACATTTTGTCACCTTTCATTTTTGTTTAATTCTAAAAACATGCCCAAAAGATCAAGCAACGACACCGAATCTCCACTCGCTGTAGGGCTCTCAGCTTTGTCAGCAGGATTGCAACGAATAAAATGGATATATTGCGCCAAGCTAGGCTGGGCCTTGCTAAACTCTTCGTGCTTCTCAAACAGCTCAATAATCATGGAATCCATCAGATAATAAATAGGCTTACCAAACGTTTTAAAATTATTCTTGGCTCGCGTCAGCATATCTTTTATTAATTCGCCAGCCCCTTTTGGTAATTCTCGATCTGGTGGATAGATATCCTTATAAATAGCGATTAATGATTCCTCAATCGTTGCATGGTTTGATATACCGTCAAAAAGGGAAACGTTGTGCTCGCCATTCGCTGGCGTGACTTTACCTTTATTGAGTTTGTAATCAGCTCGTTCCAGCAAGCTTCTAGAAATAATAACCTCAGCAAAAGGTGGATGATCAATTACATAATCTTTGGTCACCTGAGGAGCCGAAGCGTGATCGACTCTTAATTGATGATTGAACCACCAAATTGGGTCTACGCTTAAAATAAGCAACCAGCCACAGAGTTTTTCTCCCTTAAGATAAAGCGCTTCCCACTCGGTAATTTTTTCTCGCTTTGCTTGCTTATAAACCCGAATTAAATGGCTTAGCGCGTCTTCCACCGTACATTCTGATAGCCAATAATCTGCAACTGCCTTGGCAGCATCCTGATCACTATGGATTTGTTGAGATTTCTTTTCCTCTACTTCCAATTTCAACTCAGCAAGCAAATTAAACTTTGCGCTAAGAATTCTTTCAATTTCTGATTTGACTTTAGCCCTGAGCTTCACGGTTTGATCATCGACTGCTTGTTTAATTAAACCGCTTATTTCATTGACTGCTCTAACTAAAGCACCATCAGCATCTTTTCCAGAGAAAACAATCTGTTTTTCTCCGAGACAGGGATCAATAATTTCTTCCCAGGCTTTTCTAATCATTGTCCAAGCTTCTTCATGCTCCCCTTCTTTAAGATTAAGCAAGTGAGTCAATTCATTTCGGAGCGCCTTGGACGACGTTTTTTTCCCCCAATAATAGTCTTCAGCATAAGTCCACAAATAAGTCGATACTTTTTTCTTAGGGTCTTGTTTAGGGTCATCGACTTTGGTTATAACTGGAACGATGAATCGTTTGTAATCTTTGTACTTCTCATTGAGTTGATAGATCGCTGCTAATTCATACAATGTATAAGCCGATTCAAAATAATTAGGGGTTAGGAAAATAAAAGCAAAACGTGCCTTTCCTATACTATTCATGAAGTCTTTAATCTTGCCGCCAACTTTAATCGCTTTATTATCGTAAATTAATGCGATCTCATTCGCCTGACAGTACTCCTCTAATATTTTCTTGGCTGCTTCATTCTCTTTAACATTCTGGCGGTAGGACAAATAAGCTTGAATGGGCACTTTGCCCGCTAATTCTTTGACAGTTGCATTTTGCTCACCCATGTTTTGCCTGTTTTAAAGCCACGATCGTGCGATACTGAAAATTCTACCACCGTCATTGCATAAAAGTGGGGTTGCTTGCACTAATATGTCATAAGGCAATTTAGGCATAGATAGCCAATTTGGCTATTTTTCGCAGTGTACGGCTTTAGTTTCATCAAAAAATACAGGGTGTTCGTTTCGTTATCAGTGCGTTTGCCAAGAGAACTGTTAGAATACAATGAGGAGTAAAGCGTTGTAAGGGCTGCGGCAAGCGCTGGAATCGATGAATATTCACGGTGCTGCTGACAAAATGAAAGCTTTGTTTCTTTCAGGGATGACGACTTCCATGCTAAAACTTGCGGATATTCCATTTTTCAATGCGTTATCGCCTCATACGTTAGCGCATCTACAGGCCACGATTCCAGTGCGCCATTACAAGCAAGGCAGTGTCATTGCACGCGCTGGAGATAAAGGCCAATTTTTCCAGGCGATTGCCGAAGGTGCCGTGTGGGTACAACAAGCGGATCGCTATCATCGCAAAAGTGGCATTGTCTTAGGGCCGGGTCAGGTATTTGGTGAGATGTCGCTGTTTTCAGGCATGCCGATTTCTGCGACGCTAGTCGCTTCCAAAGATACTAAAACCTATTGTTTCAACAGTAATCAATTCCTGCATTTGCTGGAAAGCGTACCGCAACTCCATGTCAATCTAACGAATTTATTAATCGAACGATTACGGCGCCGCACGCATCATGAAGGCTATGCCCCAAACTTGGTGGTGCTGGCTTATGAAACAGAATCGGCGCTTTCGCAAAAATTAGTGGAGCGGATCATCGATGGAATTCATCACTATTCAGCGGGTTCAAGGCTATTTTCAGGCTTGCAAAACCCAATCAGCGACGCGGCTGATCCTGAATTACACTCCAAGTTTAATGCTTGGCGTGAATCTGCCCCCAATGGGCAGTTGCTGGTGCTCAGAGTTCGCCCAGCGGAGTTGCCCCATCTCAGCCGTTATTTTGAGCCTAAAGATGTAGTGCTACACATCATCGATACCACGACGAATTACATAGAACACTTCAATAGCGCGGATCAAGTGGGAGTCGCTGATTTTGCACGGGTTTATTTAGGGGAACGGGATCAAACTTATTGTGACTTGGAGCCTTGGGCTTATCAATTAATGCCAGCAGCGCTCGAAAAAAGCATTACCTCGCCGAATTCCTGGCAAGAGCCGTTCAATTCAACCTTGGATAAGATTGCACGCTATTTGACGTTCAAAGAAGTTGGTATCGCGATGAGTTCTGGTGCTGCGCTCGGTTTTGCGCATTTGGGCGTGCTCGATGCCATGGCTGAATGTGGTATTACTTACGATGTGCTCTGTGGCAGCAGCATGGGCGGCATTGTGGCTTTGACGGTTGCACACTTGGGTAGTATCGACCAGGCGATTCGACAAGTGCGTGAGCAATTGGGCTCTAACCGCAAGATCAAGGATCCATCGTTGTTACCCCGTGGATCGCTATTCATCGGTAACAAAATTGCAGCAGCGGCGAAAGCCACCTTTGGTGACTGTACATTTGCTGATCTTAAGCACCCCGCCGCAGTAGTCGCCGCCGATTTAGTGACACATGAGCGTATTATCTTTGACCGAGGTTTGGTCGCGCCTGCGGTATTGGCTACGTCTGCAATTCCAGGTTTTTTCCCGCCCGTGGCCAATCAATCGCGTTTGATGGTCGATGGCAGCGTGGTTTCGTTGGTACCTGTGGATGTTCTGAGCAATCGCCGTTGTGGATTGCGCATCGCTATCAATGTCAACACCAAACCTTTTGCCAGTGGCAATGATGTCATCACGGGATTCGATGGATTACTGCAAAAAACCCAGAAACCGTTGGGACTCAAAGATGTGCTCAGCGCTTCCTGGGGTTTGCTCGGTTCCTGGCGTTCTTCTAGCGAAGCATTGCGTGCAGAAATCGTGATCAACCCACAAACGCCGGTGGAATCTGGATACAATTTCAATGAGTTTGAAAAATTGGTTGATTGTGGACGTGCTGCTATGCACGACCGTATTGAATCGATTCAAGAGTCAATCAAGCTGATGCTGCGCGCGTGATAATGCTTGGTGGGTTATCCCCACCAAACTACCAAAGCAAAACGATTGAGCTTTCCATTGAATTATTTGTCCAATGGCATTATATTTTGATTAAATTCATACTCAATTTTCTGAACAAGAGGGAATTATGTTACTGAAATCGCATCCTGCGCTCAAAAATACTAATAACAGCGAAGAAAAAGAGCGCATCATTTCTGAAGCAACGGAGCTCAAGCTCGCAAAAATTCACTCTTTTGCGCAATATGTCATCATTGGTGCAACCGGATTGTATCTACTCGTTAGATTATCTAGAACCTATTTAGGAACACCTGAGACGGTTTTTCTCGGTGATTTCGGTTATCTCGATATCGATACAGCAACTACTCTAACCGGCGCTATCGTTGGTGCGGTTGTCGCTAAACTGTTATCGTTCCGATAAACATCAGCATGGCACCAGAGGCAATCAACGCGTTCGCCGATAAATGTGCACTATTTTTTTGTATTAGCTTTCCATTCATTCGCGCATTATTCCGCAAATATAAAGGTATAGAACCCGCGTTCAAAGCCAGCAACGTGCGGCATGATATCGCCAATGGCTTATTGCTACCGTATTTTGTTCTCATCGCAATTAGCCCCGTTTTCAAAGGGGTTCATATTGATAAACATGCCATGGCACTTGCTGGTATCTACGGCATCATCATGATTCTGACGGATTTGGTTGATCATAGTGTGCGTAGCCCACTTTCACGAACCCGAAAAACTGATCTCAAGCAATAAAATCTGCAAGCATTGACTCAGTAGCAGCGCAGTGTAGATTCAACTCTCTACAGCAGATCGTTGGCAAGATTGGCCAACTCAGAGCGTTCCCCTTTTTCTAGGCGTATATGCGCAAACAAAGGATGGCCTTTCAATCGATCGATTATATACGTCAAGCCATTGGATTGCTCATCCAAGTACGGCGTATCGATTTGGTGAATATCACCCGTGAAGACGATTTTGGTACCTTCTCCAGCGCGAGTGATGATCGTTTTAACTTCATGCGGCGTGAGGTTTTGCGCTTCATCGATAATGAACATCACGTTAGATAAACTCCGCCCACGAATAAACGCGAGGGCCGTAATGGCCAGTTTGCCACTTTCTTCCATCTCATCGAGTATTTTGGATTTGCGTTCGGTAGGGCGAAATTGGCTTTTGATGAATTTGAGGTTATCCCAGAGCGGTTGCATGAAAGGTGAGATTTTATCCTCGGCAGTACCTGGTAAATAACCAATGTCGCGATTACTCAGCGGTATGATTGGTCGCGCTAAGATGATTTGATCGTATTTATTTTTGAGTTCCAACGCAGAAGCGAGTGCAAGCAGGGTTTTTCCAGTACCTGCGACACCTTGTAGCGCGACTAATTTAATATCGTCATTTAGCAACGCATTGACTGCAAATGCTTGCTCGGCATTCCTGGGTTTGATTGAATAGACATAAGCTTTTTCGACGCGCTCGATGGTATTTTGGGTTTGATTATAGCGTGCCAGTAGGGAATCATTGGCATTACGAAGAATATAATAGCCATTCGCGAGTTTATGTGTTCCTAGTAGCCCCGCTTCTTCGATACTGCCACGCCTGGCAATTTCATTGATAGTGCTCGAAGGGATTTGCTCAAGAATAGGGAATCCCGCAGAGATCGATTTGACATTTTTAACCTTGCCCGTCTCGTAATCTTCTGACGGTAAACCGATCGCTTTAGCCTTGAGCCGAAGATTGATATCTTTGGTGACTAAAACAACTCGCGCTGATTTATGGCTATTAGCAAGCGTTAGAGCTGCATTGATGATTTTATGGTCATTCTTACCTTTACCATAGATTTCTTCGGCATCGATACCATTCAGGCTATTGGACATGACGATTCTCAATCGCCCTTTCTCTTCACCCAGGGGAATCCATTTTTCTAAGCCATAATCTTCAGATAATTTATCTAAGAAGCGAATCACTTCTCGTGCTTCAAAATTTTTAATGTCATTTCCGACTTTAAATCGATCGAGCTCTTCCAAGCAGGTGATTGGAATGGCAACATCGTTTTCCTCAAAATTCTTGATAGCATTATGATCGAACAGCAATACGGAGGTATCCAGCACGTAGATTTTTTTAGTACGTTTCGCCATGATTATTACGTCCTTTCAAGAATGCCAGCAAAAAATATACACCCTTTCAGATGAAAAAAACTAGCACAAAGAAAATTATCTGTAACGTTTTGTTAAGAAATAAACAAGAATGGCAGAACGTGAAAACGAATCAAGAAAAAATTCAACCTAGTACCGTAAGATCACTACAAGCTAAATTTTTTTGAGCCTTAAAATGAACGAATATTACGATTGGAATGACGACTCCATTCCTTTCAAGGCGAAAGGAATGGAAATATGATTAGTGGCCGCTGCCACGTTTTCTGAGTTTCTGGATTGCTGCTAATTGAGCTGAGGCTTCAATCAATTCAGCTTGAGCACGCGCGTATTCAATACCGCTTTGTTTATCCTTCATGATCTCTTCAGCATGTTTCTTCGCTTCGAGTGCTTTAGCTTCATCCAAGTCATGACTACGAATCGCCGTATCAGCTAGGATAGTTACCACATCGGGTTGTACTTCCAACATGCCCCCTGATACATAGACAGATTCTTCATCTTTGAGTGGCGCTTTAATGCGAACCATGCCTGATTTGATGCGTGTCAGTAAAGGCGTATGTTGCGGAAAAATACCTACTTCACCCAGCATTGCAGGTGCAACGAGAAATTCAGCAGGGCCGGAGTAAATCGAATCCTCCGCACTCACAATGTCCAAATGAAAAACAGTACCCATTGATTTTCTCTATCAGAAAGTTGTTATTGGAGTTTTTTCGCTTTTTCGATAACTTCTTCGATACCACCGACCATGTAGAACGCTTGCTCAGGAATATCATCGTAGTCACCATTCACGATACCTTTGAAACCTTTGATAGTTTCTTTCAATGGTACATATTTTCCAGGTGAACCGGTAAATACTTCAGCCACGAAGAAGGGCTGTGATAAGAAGCGTTGAATTTTTCTCGCGCGACTGACTGATAATTTATCTTCAGGTGACAATTCATCCATACCGAGGATCGCAATGATGTCGCGTAATTCTTTATAGCGTTGTAACGTTTGTTGAACTTCACGCGCGGTTTGATAATGATCTTCCCCAACCACGAGCGGATCTAACTGCCTTGATGTTGAATCAAGCGGATCAACTGCTGGGTATATACCTAACGAAGCGATGTCACGCGAAAGAACCACGGTTGCATCCAAGTGACCGAAAGTGGTTGCTGGTGACGGATCGGTCAAGTCATCCGCAGGAACATACACCGCTTGAATCGATGTAATTGAGCCCGTTTTAGATGATGTAATGCGTTCTTGTAAGCGTCCCATTTCTTCAGCCAAGGTCGGTTGATATCCAACTGCAGAAGGCATACGACCTAACAATGCTGAAACTTCTGTTCCTGCTAATGTATAACGATAAATATTATCAACGAAGAAGAGTACATCACGTCCCTCATCCCGGAATGATTCCGCCATCGTCAATCCTGTCAATGCAACGCGTAGACGATTGCCAGGTGGCTCATTCATTTGACCATACACCAATGCAACTTTATCTAATACATTGGAATCCTTCATTTCATGATAGAAGTCATTCCCTTCACGTGTTCTTTCGCCCACTCCCGCAAATACGGAATAACCACTGTGCTCGATCGCAATATTACGAATAAGCTCCATCATATTTACAGTTTTGCCAACACCTGCACCACCAAATAATCCAACCTTACCGCCTTTTGCAAACGGACAGATCAAATCAATCACCTTGATACCCGTTTCAAGGAGTTCTGTTGAAGCAGAAAGTTCATCAAAAGCAGGTGCGACTCGATGTATCGGCATCGTTTTTTCAGCGCCGACTGGTCCCATCTCATCGATAGGCCGACCTAATACATCCATGATGCGACCGAGTGTTTTCGTTCCGACCGGTACCGAAATTTGTTTTTTGGTATTAACGACCATCATTCCACGACGCAATCCATCCGAAGATCCCAAGGCAATGGTTCTTACGACACCATCACCCAATTGTTGCTGGACCTCCAATGTCAACTCTGATCCTTCCATAGTCAGGGCATCATAAACATTGGGAATTCCGTCTTTCTGAAATTCCACGTCAATTACCGCACCGATACATTGAACAATTCTTCCTTCGCTCATTATTGTTCCTTAAAAATAGATATACAAAAAAATTAGACTGCGGCCGCACCGCCCACGATTTCTGATAGTTCTTTGGTAATAGCCGCTTGACGCGATTTGTTGTAAATCAATGTCAATTCATTGATTAAATTGCCAGCATTATCTGATGCGGCTTTCATCGCCACCATACGCGCTGATTGTTCTGATGCCATATTTTCTGTTACTGCCTGATAGATCAGTGCTTCAACGTAACGAATCATTACATCATCGATAACAGACTTGGCCTCGGGTTCATAGATATAATCCCAAAGTTTCTTGGGACTCGTTTCCTCATCACCTTTATTGTTGCCAAACCGATCATCTGACAGCGGCAACAACAATTCCATCGTCGGTTCTTGCTTCATCGTGTTGACAAACCGATTATAAAAAACATAGACACGATCGAACCGATCATTGGTATACCCATCTAGAACAATCTTAATCGCACCAATCAACTTTTCAATATTTGCAGTATCACCTAGGCTGACAACGTGAGAGATAACTTTTGCACCAATGCGATTCATGAAACCCAAGCCTTTATTGCCAATGCAGCATACTTCGATTTCTTCACCCTCTGCTTGCCATCGTTTCATCTCATTTAAGGCTCTACGCAGAATATTAGTGTTTAGTCCACCACACAAACCTTTATCCGAAGTAACGACGATAACACCAACACGTTTCACAGTATCGCGTTCAATTAAAAAAGGATGCTTATATTCAGTACTAGCACGACTCATATGAGCAGCCACATTACGGATTTTTTCACCATAAGGACGTGCCTTACGCATCCGTTCCTGAGCTTTACGCATTTTTGATGCGGCCACCATTTCCATGGCGCGTGTAATCTTCTGCGTATTTTTTACGCTTTTAATCTTATTGCGTATTTCTCTACTACCAGCCATTAATAAGTCCCGTTTTTCTTAAATTCTTCGATCGCTTGTATCAGTGCTTTCTCAGTATCTTCATCAAGATTTTTGGTACTCTCAATCTTATCGATCAGTGCTGCATGTTGATTACGAATATAGCTTCGTAATGCTGATTCAAACGCTAATGCACGTTTGACTTCAACATCATCAAGATATCCTTTATTCAAAGCAAACAGTGTCAATGCCATCTCTGAAACGCTTTGTGTTGCAAATTGAGGTTGTTTCATAAGCTCAGTCGCCATTTTGCCGCGCTCAAGTTGCTTACGTGTTGCTTCATCAAGATCGGAAGCAAATTGCGCAAACGCTGCTAGTTCACGATATTGAGCAAGCGCTAAACGAATACCACCGCCAAGCTTTTTGATAACTTTTGTTTGCGCAGCACCACCTACCCGAGAAACAGAGATACCTGCATTGATTGCCGGACGAATCCCCGCATTGAATAAGTCTGTTTCCAAGAAAATCTGACCATCGGTAATCGAGATCACATTGGTTGGAACGAATGCCGTTACGTCACCCGCTTGCGTTTCAATAATTGGAAGCGCTGTAAGTGAGCCTGTTTTCCCTTTTACAGCTCCATTCGTATATTTCTCTACGTATTCTGCGCTAACTCTTGCCGCGCGTTCCAACAATCGAGAATGCAAATAGAAAACGTCACCTGGATAAGCTTCACGACCTGGAGGACGGCGTAGCAATAATGATATCTGTCTATAAGCCCAAGCTTGTTTGGTCAAGTCATCATAAACAATCAATGCATCTTGGCCTCTATCACGAAAATATTCCCCCATCGTACAGCCAGAATAAGGTGCAATAAATTGCATCGCTGCTGATTCTGACGCAGAAGCAACGACAACTATCGTATACGCCATTGCGCCATGTTCTTCCAATTTTCTGACTACGTTCGCAATTGATGAAGCTTTTTGGCCAATTGCTACATAGATGCAGATCATGTTTTCACCTTTTTGGTTAATGATCGCATCAATTGCAACAGCAGTTTTTCCAGTTTGACGGTCACCAATGATCAATTCACGCTGCCCTCTTCCAACCGGAACCATGGCATCAATCGCTTTTAATCCCGTTTGCACTGGCTGATCAACTGATTTTCTCCAAATAACGCCCGGTGCAATCTTCTCAATGGGTTCTTTCCCTTGCGCAGAAATTGGTCCCTTCCCATCGATCGGCTGACCCAATGCATTAACAACGCGCCCAAGCAATCCTTCACCAACAGGAACTTCTAAAATACGGCCGGTACATTTAACCGTATCTCCTTCTGTTAAATGCTCATAGGAACCTAAAATAACCGCACCAACCGAATCTCTTTCCAAGTTCAGCGCTAAGCCATAGGTATTCCCTGGAAACTCCAGCATTTCACCTTGCATAACATCTGAAAGTCCATGGATACGAACAATTCCATCTGTTAGCGATACAATGGTTCCCTGTGTGCGTATTTCTGACGACGCTGATAGTCCTTCTATCTTACTTTTAATCAGCTCACTAATTTCTGATGGATTCAACTGCATTTCATTAACTCCTAGCTTTTTAGGGCAATAGACATAGCTTCTAGTTTACCGGATATCGAGCTATCAATAACTTCGTCGCCAATTTCGATTTTTACCCCACCGATTAATTCCTGATCAATACTTACTTTCGCTTTTACCTTACGATTGAATTTATTCTCAAGCGCAGCTACCAATTTCTCCAGCTGCCTATCTGACATTGAAAAGGCCGAAATGACATTCGCCTCCAAGACGCCTTCATGATTTGCTCTTAACTGCTCATACATCTCAACTAACCGGGGAATGATCGTAACTCTATCATTGTCAATCAGAACCGATAGCAAATTCTTTACTTCTCCATCAAGTTTACTACCGCCTATATTGAAAATAATCTCCTTTAGCTTCGATGCCGAAACGTTTGGATTACCAATCAATTCTTGAACAGGAGCAACTTCTGTAATCTGCGCAGCATTACTTAACATTTCCGACCAATGCGATAAGCTATTTTTTTCCTTTGCAAGCTTAAAAACAGCCTCTGCATAGGGACGAGCTATAGTTATTGACTCAGCCATTACTTTAACTCTGCTTCGATTGCTGTTAATAAATCAGCATGTGCTTTTGCATCAATCTCACGTCGCAAAATTTTTGTTGCTCCAGTTAAAACGAGGCCACTTACTTGTTGGCGTAGCTCTTCTTTTGCACTAAAAATTTCATGCGCTATTTCTGCTTTAGCACCCGCAATAATTCGATCACCCTCTACTTTTGCAACTGATTTTGCTTCATCAATGATTTCAGCCGCTCGTTTTTCTGCCTGAGTGACAATATCAGCCGCACGTTGCTTTGCATCTTTGAGAACATCAGATGATCGTTGATCTGCAAGTTCAAGTTCTTTTCTTCCACGTTCTCCAGCAGCAAGTCCATCCGCTATTTGTTTTTGACGTTCTTCAATCGCACGCAGTAGCGGCGGCCACACAAACTTAACTGTAAACCAAACAAATACGGAGAAGGCAATCGCCTGTGAAATAAGTGTAAAATTTATATTCATTGGGCAGCTTTGTTAAAATTTTTCTTGTTTAAATACTATTGAACGACAGCTAACAAAGGATTACCAAAAGCAAATAGCATTGCCAAACCAACTGCAATAATGAATGAAGCATCGGTCAGCCCCAATAACAAGAATACTTTACCTTGCAAAGTTGGAATCATTTCAGGTTGACGAGCCGCCCCCTCTAAAAAACGACTACACATCACACCCACACCAATACACGCTCCCGCCGCACCCAATCCAATCATCAACCCAATGCCAATTCCGGTGTAAGCTTGAATCATCGCGAGATACTGCAAATTTTCCATATCATTTCCTTTTTATTTAATGAATAAAATTAAATTTCTAACTAAAACAACAACCTTAATGGGACTCATGCGCCATTGCAAGATAAACAACGGTTAGCATCATAAATATAAAGGCCTGGAGACTAACGATTAAAATATGAAAAATCGCCCAACCAGCCCCTAAAATTGCACTAAAGAATGCGCCTGATACACCAGTAGCCGCCCACATCCCTAACAATAAGAAAATAATTTCACCAGCATAGATATTTCCAAATAATCGCAATGAATGAGAAAGCGGCTTAGATATATACTCAATCATGTTAAAGAGTAAATTTAGTGGCCATAAGATGATATTTGTACCAAAGGGCGTGCAGAACAATTCATGCATCCAACCACCTAACCCTTTTACTTTAATACTAAAAAATATCGTCAACAGCCATATCGATAACGCTAGCGCAAATGTTGTATTAACATCAGTTGTAGGCACACTACGCCAATTATGCAAGCCAAACACATGCTCATAAACCCAAGCCATTATGTCAATGGGCAACAAATCCATCGCATTAAGTAGCAAAACCCAAACAAAAATTGTCAGGGCTGCCGGCGCTATAAATACATGTCTATTTCCGTGGAAAGTATTTTTAACCTGACTATCAATAAACTCGACCAATAGCTCAACAAAAGCTTGCGTTTTACTGGGCACACCCGGCGTTGCCTTACGCACAATCAACCAAAGAAAACCCATACCCATTATGCCCAACATCACCGACATAACTAGCGCATCAAGATGCAGCGTCCAAAATGAACCATCACCCACAGTGGTGGTCATATTTGTCAGATGGTGATTAATATAAGAAGTTGGTGTAAGTTCTGCTGCCATTATTTTTAGCTTTTTATTCCCATTATTTATTTTTTGCAGTTGTTACAAATAGAGCCATACTGAAGATAATTGCCGCGACAATGAATACCCCAATAAACACAATTGGAACAACTTCTTTATATAACAAAAATACTCCCAAAAGGAGTACGATCATTACCGAAATCTTAATCCCTTCTGCTTTAAGCGCCGTCTTCACTACATCACCGGCTGTATATCCTTCATGACGATCGATCAATACAGCATATACCAATGAAGCAGCAATACTGACTAAACCGCCCAGTAAAGCAGAAATTGCGCCATGCATTCCCATTAACCATCCACAAACAAGAGTTGCCAAACCCGTTGCTAGCGTTTGCCAAAATACAACCCTACGTAATGGTTCATTCCGTATCCAAGACATATAATCTTTGCCAGAACCAGAAAGTACGTAAATACACTTTACTTTAAAGTCCCAGATTTTAACCTGCCTGGCAATTTACGTCAACGAAGCAAATGACTTTGACTCGACAAATGCCCTCGAAATATACTAGGAATAAAGATGTAGAAAACATAAATAATAATCTCAAGATTTAAATTAATCATGCTACTAACAACCACACCGATGATTGAAGGCAAACGTATCACACAATACTGCGGTATTGTCGCCGGAGAAGCTGTGCTCGGTGCCAATGTTCTGAAAGATCTTTTTGCTGGTATTCGTGATTTCATCGGTGGACGATCAGGAACCTATGAAAAAGAACTACAGCGCGCCCGCGATATCGCTCTTAATGAATTAAAAGATAAAGCTAAAGAACTGGGCGCAAACGCAGTCATCGGTATCGACATAGACTATGAAGTATTAGGCAAAGAAAATGGCATGTTGATGGTATCTGCTAGTGGCACAGCTGTTATCTTCGAATGAGCCAGTATTAACATAACCGCTTTCTATCTATCTTTCTCAGAAAAATTCAACTTTTTTGATGCATTCAGTGATATTGCGTCAATTTATTTTACAACCAGCTTACCATCACTAAACCAATAAACACATAACCCTCTGATTAATAATCACAATAAATAGCTGGCATTATTGTTGCTCTCTATAGCTACTAAAACCTTCTTGGCGTAAAGAATTCAACATCCCATGTTTCTTAAATAACCGATGGATACAGATTCATTACATCAGCAAGGCAATTCATTTTTATTTTTAGATTAGGCTATCGATAGAACATGTTAGTTAAATACAATTTAAACCATCAAGCAGTCACATATTATTGGAAGCCTATTTCACGCTACCAACAATTTCAGTTAGTCGGAGAATTTTATTATCAGTCCGCTTTTAAGAAGCTAGTTGAAAATCATGGCAATAGAGGGGTTTATTTCGAATGCCTCGCCACGCTCATTCCAGAAAACACCAACGCATTTGATAGTCAAGCCATTCGTATTGATATTAAGGGGATGACTGTTGGTTATTTTAATCGTAATGACGCTAGAAAGTTCCGCATACGATTAAATACTAATAAACTCGCTGGGCAAATTACAAGCTGTAACGCAGTGATAGAAGGTGGGCGTCTCTTAAATGACGGGCGCCGTAGTAATTATAGCGTATCGCTTGCTATTAACCAGCTTTAGCAAAAAATCAGAACGCGTTACCTTATCCTTGTTCCCTTGTTGTTATATAGAGCGCAAGGCCTGTGAAAACCATTCCACCGAGAATATTACCTAAAATCACTGGAATACCATTCCACGTCCACCATTCCAGGAACGTTATATTTGCACCCAGCATCATACCCGCAGGAATAACAAACATATTCACAATGGCATGCTCATAACCCAGCGCAAAAAAAGTCATGGTCGGCAACCACATTGCAGCAATTTTTCCTCCTGTTGAGGTAGATGTGAAAGCGATAACTGACCCTAACGCTACCATCCAGTTACATAGCATTGCGCTGATAAAAGCTGTAGCCATTCCCCCAAAACCAATTGCCGCGTAGGCAATTGTCTTCTGCTCTGCGAGTGCGACTAACTTTATTGCTTGATCTAGATTAATTGGATCAACATAACCGAGTTTCGTGATAACCAAAACAAAAAGAAGTGCATAACCTACCCCTCCGATCAAATTTCCGATC
This sequence comes from Nitrosomonas sp., assembly GCA_008015595.1. Classification (GTDB taxonomy): domain Bacteria; phylum Pseudomonadota; class Gammaproteobacteria; order Burkholderiales; family Nitrosomonadaceae; genus Nitrosomonas. The sequence continues at coordinate 18,458 of SSFW01000162.1, forward strand.
AAAACCCAAAACCAGTTATGAAACAAACGTCCTATACGAGTTCGGCCATCTTTTACCGCAATCGGGATCACTGCAAAATTTCCTGTTGCTAATTCGAGCCCCAGTAGTACGATCATCACCAACCCTACGGGAAACACGATTGCTCCCCAAATTCCCAGGCCTGTTTGAACAATAACCAAAACCGCAAGACTTGTTGCATAGCCTAGAAATGCTCCGGCAAGTGCCCCTCGAATCAGCATATCTTTGATCGAAAGATTTGCTTTCTTGGTTCCTGCATCCAACATACATTCAACAACTTCGGTTAATTTTACATAAGTCATTGGATTTCAATCACGCTTTCTGAGAACGATACTGATAAGCTATTTATTGGGCAAAAAAATCTGCAATAGATCATTTAAAAATTTTCTGCCTATATCGGTCGGCACGATACGATGACAATCCCGATGAATCAATCCCATCTGCTCTGCAACTTTAAGCTGCTGTTGTGCAGCAATAATGGGTAATCCTGTTCGAGAACGAAAATCTTCTAGACGAAATCCCTCGATAAGGCGTAGTGAATTCATCATAAATTCGAAGATACGATCAGCTACTTCGAGCTCCTGCTCCATTTGAATAGGCGTAACTGATTGGCTCAACAATACCTCAAGATATTTCTTGGGGTGCTTATAGCGCATTTGGCGAATGATCTTGTCACGAAAGCTAATCTTACTGTGCGCGCCCGCACCTATCCCCAAATAATCACCGAACTGCCAATAGTTCAAGTTATGATGAGACCGATGTCCAGCATGCGCAAAAGCTGAGATTTCATACTGAGCAAACCCAGAACTCTTCAAAGTTTGCTCAATCAATGCTTGCATGTCAGCAGACAAATCATCATCTGGCAATTGCGGTGGATATTGATAAAACATTGTATTCGGTTCTAACGTTAAATGATAAGCCGAAATATGGGGCACGCCAGTAGTACAAGCGGTTTCGATATCTACTCGCGCTTCTTCAATCGTTTGATTGGGCAATGCGTACATTAAATCTAAATTGATATTATCAAAATAATGCTGTGAAATCTCGATTGCATGGCGGGCTTCATTGGCATTATGGACTCTACCTAACTTTAACAACTGCTCTGTGTTAAAGCTTTGAACGCCTATTGAAAGACGATTCACGCCAGCTTCACGGAATGCTTTGAATTTTTTCGATTCAAATGTACCTGGATTGGCTTCTAAGGTAATTTCAACGGAAGGTTCCAATAGCAATAGCATCCTGACTTGAGACAATAGTTGCTCAAGTCCTGATGCACTCAATAAGCTAGGCGTACCTCCCCCAATAAAAATACTACTAATAGATCGCCCCCAAATTTGAGGTAATGCAGCCTCTAAATCGCGCAACAGCGCAGATAAATATTCTTTCTCGGGCAAATCATTTGCCCCACTCCCAATTTCATGTGAAT
>SSFW01000166.1 GCA_008015595.1 Nitrosomonas sp.
ACTCAAGCCTTTTTCACGTAATTCCTTCACAAAGGAAATGAGCACAACCCCATTCAAAATTGAAGTACCCCACACCGCAATGAATCCTACTGATGCTGGTACTGACAAATATTCCCCAAAGATAAATAACCCAACGACCCCCCCTACAGAAGCGAATGGCAGTACCAAATAAATCAGACATGCCAGCTTAACTGAATTAAACAACATAAATAACATAAAGAAAATAGCAGCGAGCGTAATAGGAACGATGATGCTAAGTTTAGCCATAGCACGCTCCATATTCTCAAACTGCCCCCCCCAAACAAAATAATAACCTTGAGGTAATTTAATTTCCTTGGCAGCACGTTCCTGCAGCTCTGCAACAAAACCACCCAAATCACGACCATGAACATTAACGCCAACAACAACACGACGACGCGCAAATTCTCGTGAAACAATTGCAGGCCCATCTTTGACATGAATATCAGCGACAGCACTTAATGGAACTAGCACACCGCCCGTCGCCACTTCAGCACCTATGTTATTATTAGCTGGTCGCAATAGAATTTGTTTAATTGCTTCTACATCATGACGGAATCCCTCTGGGAATCGCAGTAGCAGATTAAATCGACGCTCGCCTTCAAACACCTGTGTAACAAATTTACCGCCAATGGCTGTCGAAATGATTTCATTAACATCGGAAACATTCAGTCCGTGCCGTGCAATTGCACGACGATCAATATCAATGGTCAACTCTTGTTGACCGGATAAGCGTTCGATTCGTATATCTCTTGCACCAGGTGTTGATTTGACAATCCGCGCCATTTGCTCAGAAAGTTTGCGCAATTGTTCCAAATCATCGCCAAAGATTTTAATTGCCACTTGAGATCTCACCCCTGTCAACATCTCATCTACGCGTTGTGCAATCGGTTGAGAAAGTACAATATTTACCCCGGGTAATCCATCCAATGCTTTACGGATATCCTCTTCAATTTCTTGCTGAGTTCGACCAGAGCCTTTTAAATCTAAATCGGCAATTGGATCGGACTCGTTCTGGGCTGCCGGATCAGCGGGCGTATCACCACGACCTAATTTAGAAACAACACTCTTAACACCTGGAACGGCTGCAATCAGCTTCATTGCTTCAGTTTCTATTGCAATCGCCTCCTCTAAAGAAATAGAAGGTGCGCGAATGATTACCGGCGTTATTGCTCCCTCCTTCATAATCGGGATAAAAGATTTCCCCAAAAAAGGAAAAATAGCAAAAGCAAGCATGAGTGAGCTAATAGCAATCATGATGGTTTTTTTCTGATTACGCATTGCAAGATCAAAAACACTCAAGTATGCGCTTTTCATCACCGCAATAATTTTAGTATCTTGTTCACCTCCTCCCTTTATTAAGTAATCACACAGCACCGGCGATAATAATAATGATACGAGTAATGCGATAAACAAAGAAATTGAAATTGTAATTGCAAGCGGACTAAACGTTTTCCCTTCCATTCCTTCCAGTGTCATAAGTGGAAGAAACACTAGCACCGTTACGATAAGTCCAAAAATCACGGGCATTCCAACCTCTGCCACGGCGTCAACAATAACATTAAATTTAGATTTACCCGTATCTTTGGCTTCTCCTAAGCGTTGGTAGATATTCTCCACAACAACTACCGTAGGATCCACCATCATTCCTAATGCAATGGTCAATCCACCCAGCGACATAAGATTTGCAGGCATACCATAATGATTCATGACTAAAAAAGTCACTAACGGTGTAATGATTAGGGTAAAACACACGACAAAACTAGTGCGCACTGTTCCTAGAAAAACTGATAACACGACAATAACTAGAATCAGTGATTCCATTAATGTAGTTGAAACCGTGTTCAGTGCACTATCCACTAAATCGGTTCGATCATAAAACGGAACAATTTGTAGCCCCCCAGGTAACATCCCCTTCTCATTTACTTCCTTAACTTTTTCTTTAATTCGCCCAACAATTTCCTTAGCATTACCTCCTCGCAGCATCATTACGATGCCTGCAACCGATTCGGTATCGCCATTTTTAATACTAGCGCCTTGCCGCACTTCACCACCAAAAACCACCTCAGCGACATCTCGGACATAAACAGGCACGCCATCCAACTCTCTGAGAACGATATTGCGTATATCCTCTAAACTAGCAATCAGCCCTACACCCCGAATGAGATATTGCTCATAACGCAATGCTAAAATATTCCCGCTCGCGTTCGCGTTATTACTCGCTAACGCTCGATCAACTTGAGCAAGTGTTAAGTCATAGTGCCGTAATTTGTTGGGATCAACGTAAACCTGATACTCTTTAACCTGTCCTCCCATGGAATTAACTTCTGCGACACCTCGAATTGACCGAAGCAGTGGTCTTACGACCCAATCCTGAACTGTTCTCCGCTCCATCAACTCTTCAAAAGTTAGCTGACGATTCCCATCATTGGGATGCCCGATCGTATATTGATAAACTTCCCCAAGCCCTGTTGATACTGGCCCTAGCACTGGCGTTACCCCAGGAACCATACGAGGTGTAACATCGATAATTCTTTCCATCACTAACTGGCGTGCAAAAAACACATCGGTTTGATCAGTAAATACCAGCGTTATTAGTGATAATCCACTTCTATTCAAGGAACGCATCTCAACCAGACCCGGAAGTCCTGTCATGGCTATCTCTACAGGAACAGTTACGAGTCGCTCCATTTCTTCAGGACTGCGGCCAATAGAAACCGTGGCAACTTGCACTTGAATATTCGTTACATCAGGAAAAGCGTCTACTGATAGAGATTTAACTGCAAACCCACCAGCAACACACAGCATCAAACCCATTACTAAAACAAGCAAACGTTGTTTTAGAATTGCGCGAACTAAAGCTGCCATTATGAATTACTCCAATTCTGCAAGCTTGCGCTCACTGTCTAAATGAAAAGCGCCTTCGGTCACAATCTGATGGCCTTGTGAAATTCCTTTCAGTACTGGACGTAAATTTGATACTTCGGGCCCTAGTTCTACAGGAACTCGCTGAAAATAATCATCACTCAATGCAATAAAAACATAGTCCTGGTCTAATTCGCGAACGACGGCCGCTTCGGGAACTACCAGAGTTTTATGCTGTGGATCTGTAATATGCATGTTTGCCATCATATCTGGCTTAAGCTTACGATCTGGGTTCTCAACCATCACACGGGTCATGACCGTGCGCGTCAAACGATTAACGATATCTGAAACAAAGATGATGACACCATCGAAAGGATTATTGGATATAGCAGGAACTATAATCTCGACATGCTGACCTAATTCGACATCCCTCGCTACTTGCTCAGGCACATCACCTACAACCCATACATACGATAAATCAGCCACTTGAAACAGAGGATCGGCAGGTTGTATTACCTGCCCGATAATAATATTACGGGCGATCACATAACCTTCCCGGGTAGATTTTATATCTATCCAGGGTAAGATTTTCCCCTTTTTATTAAGCTCCTTGATTTCTCCTTCCCCCATCCCAAACAATCTTAATTGATCCATAGCCGCACTGTACTCAGCCTGTGCGATTTCAAGCTCAGATTTCCTCCGTTCTACTTCAGCAAGTGGAATCACATCAGCTGCTAATAAATGCTGCGCACGGTCATACGCTTTCTGCGTGACGGTAACTCGCGATAAAGCGCGTAGATAAGCTAGTTGCGATTGTGTTAAATCAGGACTAGTTATCCGTGCCAAACGTTGTCCAGGTTTTACATAATCACCTAATATTACAAACATATCTATGATACGACCGGTTACATAGGAACCAATCTGTGCTGTTCTCTCTTCATCGACTTGTACTCGACTAGGCACTTGAATTCTGTCTGCAAGATCCACTAAATAGGGCTGACCAATTTCAAGTCGTTTAAGCAACTCAGGCCTTACTTTTATATAGTTAAAATCTCTATCCTCTGTTGATTCTTGCTGCGATATTTCTTTTTTGGTTTCATCACTCGAGTCAATCAAACTACAACCACTTAACAGTAGTACAAAAAAAATCATGCTTGAAACTGACAATTTGATACTCATTCTGGAATCAACTCCTTAGGAAAATGTGCACGCAGACGATCAATCTCAGCTGCAGCCGACTGTAACTCAAAGCGGGCTAATAAAAAATCCCCCTGAAGCCCACGCAATATGCGTTGAGCGTCTAAAAACTCAATCAAACCTCGTTCACCAAATCGATAAGCAGCTTGTGCTATCTGAACAGCATTTTCTGCCTCCTTAATCAGTCCCCCCTCAAACATTTCAACCCGTCTTTGAGCAATTTGTAGCGCCTGCCAAGCAGCCTCAAATAATTGGCTTACTTCATAGCGGCGATAATCCAGGGTCTGGCGGATACGTGCCGAATCATAGATCGCTGCATCAATCTCACCGCGTCGTTGGTAGAAAAGCGGAATCCTTACTTGCATTCCGGCAGTATTAGATGTGAACTGGGCGTCCTGATAATTGGTATAAAGCACATTAACCTGAGGCAATATCGTTGCACGCTCCTGATCAATCCGTAATTGAGTCCGCTCTTGTTCCGCTTGTAAACGCAATATTTCTGGATTAGTTTCAGGAACCTCCTTTCTCAGATCTTCTAGTGTGGGTAAATCAATGGGATCTTTTAGAGAGCCTTTTACTTCAAAGTTAATCGGTAATGCGCCTGCTGTAAATTGCAACAATGCAACCCGCGCTCTTTGTGCGGTCAATTCTGCAGCTTGTTTACGATTTGCAGCACTTTGTAATTCAGTATCCGCGCGAACCAGCTCAAAACGAGCAGCTTCCCCTCTTTCCACATTATGTTTGATACGTCGACGCACATCCTCGATCAAACTATAGATATTTTGCTCCAACGTTGCTTGTTCTTGCCGAAGCAATAATTCATAAGTTCTAACTCTAAGTTGTGCTGCCAGATCGGTTCTAGCTTGATCAAAGCTGGCACGCCCCGCTTCCACAAACGCTTCTGCTGCGCCAATTCGAGCGCTACGCATAAATGGATTCTCAATTGGTTGATTAACCGTAACAGTCCGCTGCATTGATGTCGGACCTGTGACGCTTAGAGCATAGCGGTTAGAGTCTGGTCCCGCCATAACGGTTACTTCTGGATTAGGGTAAGCTCTTGCTGCAATTACACCAGATTTGGCTATATCCACTTGAGAACGAGCCGCTTGAACTAGCCCATTTGCTTCCAACCCAATCTGCTGAATTTCTAGCACAGTATATTGATTTGCCAAAGTTTGCGCCCAACCGACTGAGCTCGCTAACCCAAACAAACCCATTAAGATAAATAATCTCAGCATGGTAATCTTTAATAAATAATTAAGAATTTGCGTAAAATTCTAGAATTTTACATGAAGTATTTGTGATCAAGCATTTAAGTTGCAGGCTAAATACAAAGTATTTAGTCAATCTAGCCAAGGTAAAGTATAAACTGTGATAAATGAATACAAGCTGAACGATTTATTCTAAAGAAGCTATTTCTAGGTTCTCTGCCTAATCTGTTAGATTAGATGATTAACTCATCATTATTAACTTATAAACCTTCGATGCATATCCACCTTTTGATTCCTAATTTATTTTGGCCAGACGCCAGTTTAAAAGAAACTATCAAGCACTGGTCACTACCTGCCTTAGAAACAATTTTGACAAAGAGCCAATTAAATCAACAACCATCGGAGGGAATCGAAGCATGGTTATGTGAAACATTTGGTATATCAAAACAGCAAGATTGGCCCATAGCGCCCATTACCTTAAGCTTAGATGATCCCAATTACAGCCTAAAATCGAGTTCTAAATATTGGCTGCGCGCTGATCCTGTGCATCTCAGAATTGCAAATAACCATCTGCTCTTGGCGGATAGTCAAATGTTCAAAATATCTTTAACGGAAGCAAGCCAAATTACTGATACATTCAACCGATATTTCTCTAAAGATGAAATCTCTTTTGCCGCTTTTTATCCAGATCGATGGTACATGGGCTTACCCAGAATTCCCAATCTTCAAACAAGACCGCTCAGCTATGTAAGCGGGAAAAATATCAATGCGCAGCTTCCAATGACAACAGAAAAAGGGCTAGCACACAAAATTTTAAATGAAGTTCAAATGCTCCTTCACGAGCATCCCATTAATCTAGCAAGAGAAATTCAAGGTGATTTAATTATCAATAGCGTTTGGTTATGGGGAGGTGGAATATTACCTAAACAATTTTGCTGTAACTTTGATCAGGTTTGGAGTAATTACCCTATAACTCAAGCGCTAGCGAATTTGTGCAATGCGCCGCATTACCCGCTCCCGCCAGATACAAACGAATGGTTGCAGTCTACTACTAAAGGTAACCATCTAGTAGTAATTGATCTTTTACAGAAGAAGGCGCAATACAAAATCATTAATGAATGGTATGACTGCATAAATCAATTAGAACAAAAATGGTTCTCCCCTTTATTGAACGCAATAAAAAAAGATCAGATTAAACAACTTACGATTCATACGTTTAATCAAGATTTAGTAAAACAATTCAAGCTAACCCCTAGGGGTCTTTGGAAATTTTGGTCTTTCAATAAAGCATTCTCAACATTTCATTAATTTAGATCCTAGTTATTAATTTATAAAATACTCATTAAATAACCGACCGATCAATGAACGAACAACTATCTCCCAGAATTAGCCACACCAAGTCCTATGTTGTTTCATCTATTGCTATCATTGTTTTAGCAATACTCATGGCATCAAACTTTCTGACTCTGGGACTTGAATCAAATGTAATCAGTATCTTGTGGGGCACCCTTGTCATTGTCGTGATAACAATGATTATACAAACGCTCAGCATTGAACGAAACTACGCAGAATATTTAACCCAGTTGCATAATAATAAGGAAAGGCTTGCAAATGAAATTAAGCATCGTTTGTGGGCTGAAAAAACTACATCCGAAAATAAAACTCGGCTCCAAATTATCGATGAAAACTTTCCAGTCATGCTTGCTTACTTCAACTCCAAACAGCAGTGCTGTTATCACAACAGAGCCTATCGATTATGGTTTAGCTTAAAATCTGAGCAAATCGATAATCATTCCCCACAGCAATTTCTAAACACAGAGTTTTATCAGGGGATAAAAGAAAATATTGATAACTTATTAAGTGGTGAAATCATTCATGGCCAGCGTATACAGAAACTTATTAGTGGCTCAGTTTGCCTTATCTCAGAACAATTCATTCCCCATTTTGACGCTAAAGGAAAAGTCATTGGCTTTTATACACTGTATACGCCTAGAATACTAAAAGAACATGAGTCAATTACAGAAAATTCTAAAAATAATCTAGTTGAAATTAGATCAGAAAAAAACAGTGCCGAGGAAAAATCAAGTCAGAATAAAAATTCTCGCCTTTCCTCAGAAATGAATTTTGCTTCCAGAGTACTAAAGGCCATTAATCAAGGTGAATTTCATTTATATTTCCAAAGTATTATCTCTACGAATCAAGGTTCTAATCAGATTACTTTTTGTGAAATTTTAATTCGAATGGCCGAGGAAGAAACAAATTTAATTCCACCAGGCGCATTTTTACCTTTAGTAGAAAAATATAATGGCTCTAGACTAGCAGAGATTAATAATATCTGATGAGTTGCCATAGTTCGCTAGCAAGTTCATCAGGTTGTTTTTTCCATCGCCATTCAGATTCTTTTAAATGCAGCTCAAAGTTAACTGAC
>SSFW01000082.1 GCA_008015595.1 Nitrosomonas sp.
ACGCTGTTTTCTGCTTTTTCTTCGGAATCTGAAGAGAAAGATAACGAATATTCCGACCTATTAGAAACATTACAAGTTAATGATGATTCTATTAATAAATATAACCCGGATGTTCAACTTGAGCAGGAGCAACTCATTAAGCTGATTGAGCAAGCGATTGAAACATTACCGGCTCGTCAACGAGAAGCATTCTTGCTGCGTTATTGGGAAGAGATGGATGTATATGAAACAGCAATCGTGATGGGATGTTCTGAAGGAAGTGTCAAAACACATTGTTCCCGTGCAACACATGCACTTGCTACAATACTAAGAGCAAAAGGAGTCAAATTATGAATGAAGAAGAGGCCGTAGGGAAAAATATTGCTAAATTACTTGATCAAGGTTTGGTTAATATTAATCAGAATACACGGTATCGACTGCAAGCAGCCCGCAGAAATGCTTTAGATCGATTACATCCATCAGAGAAGATTGTTCACACCGGCCTTGGTTTATCTGCGCATAATGGGGGGCATCACTGGCATTTCGACTTAACCAAGTTATTCTGGCTAGTTCTATTTTTATTAGCTTTTATCTGGGCAACTATTCTGGGAAAATCTTACTTTGAGAACGATGAAATCGCAGTAATCGATACAAAGATTCTGTCTGATGATTTGCCCGTAGATATCTATGTAGATGACAATTTTGATAAATGGTTAAACTCAACGCACTAATTACATTCTGGCTGTTTTTGATTTTTCCGATTAACGCGTTTTCTGAGCAGAAACATACTTGGTCATCACTAAAGCCTTACCAGAAAATCATTTTACAACCGCTTGAACAAGAGTGGGATGGAATGGAACCTGCGCTGAAAAAGAAATGGATAAGAATAACCAAGCACTATCTCAAAAGAACACCGCAAGAGCAGCAACGAATTCAATCACAAATGCAAAACTGGAATCAGTTAACTACCGAGCAAAGAAAACTAGCTAGAGATCGCTACAAAAAATTAGAAAATTTACCGCCGGGTAAATTGCTACCGATTATTGAGAAATGGAGAAAAACAGAAGCAATACCAAAAAATTCTCAATAAAACAGCTTCCTCAATCACTTCACAACGATGGTGACCCCGTTTTCCATTTAAAAAGAGTAGCCTTATTTCTCCCCTCCCACCGCTCTGGAATGAGCAAGTTCACCCACAGTTAGCGAAAAATGAAACTATCGTCGCTTGGCTGGAATTGGATTTAACCGATCAATTATTTTTTTCGAAAGGCATTTTGATTGTTTCCAATCGACGTTTACTCTCAAAAATGCAAAATGAGGAGCATTGGCTTAGCTTTGTTTATCAAAAAGGGCTAGAACTAACGACTCACGATCATGCAGGCGTAGGTCACATCGAACTGTTTGATACGCAATCACGACTCGCGCATTGGTGCTATACGCTTGGCAAGCTTCATTTTGTTCATCATTTAGTAGAATGTTTCAACCAACAATCAAATTTTCATCTAGAAGGCTTCCCGGAAAATTTGGTCACTGACTCTACGTATGATGAAATAGGATCAACTGATAAAAATTCAACATCGATAGAAGAGCAAACCTCTCGAGAAACTGTTTCTACTTTCACTTTATTAAGGTTATGGCGATTTGCAAAACCATACCAAGGGCGTTTACTGATAGGTTTTTTGCTAATGCTTGCCAGTACTGCAGCAACACTGGTGCCACCTTATTTGACAATGCCTTTAATGGATGAAGTGCTTATTCCTTATCAAAATGGCTATCCACTTAATGTCGATCTAGCAACGTTTTATCTTGGAGGGTTATTGGTCGCTGCCATCCTCGCATGGCTGTTAGGATGGTCTAAAACCTATATTCTAGCGAAAGTATCAGAACGAATGGGGGCCGATCTTCGTATCACCACCTATAATCATTTACTAAAACTTTCCCACGAATATTTTGGAACCAAGCGTACAGGCGATTTAATGGCCCGGATTGGTGCAGAAACTGATCGTATCAATTTATTTCTTTCTTTGCATTTACTCGATTTTGCTACCGACGTGATCATGATGATCATGACTGCGATGATCTTGGTTTCAATCAACCCCTGGTTAGCATTGGTTACGCTACTACCCCTGCCTTTCATTGCGTGGCTAATTCATTTAGTCAGAGACAAACTCCGAACGGGTTTTGAGAAAGTCGATCGTGTCTGGGCAGATGTAAATAATGTGCTTGCAGATACCATACCAGGCATTCGAGTGGTAAAGGCATTTGCACAAGAAGAACGGGAAGTAAAACGCTTTTATGATGTTAATCAGCGCAATTTAGAAATTAACGATCGAGTAAATAAGGTCTGGTCCTTATTTACGCCTACTGTAACATTGCTAACCGAGATTGGGCTATTGATCGTGTGGATTTTTGGGATTTGGCAAGTATCCGAGAATCAAATTACGGTAGGCGTACTAACAGCATTTTTAGCTTACATTGGGCGTTTTTACTTACGCTTGGATTCAATGAGTCGAATAGTTTCAGTTACCCAAAAAGCTGCGGCAGGTACTAAGCGTATTTTTGAAATATTAGATCACGTGTCTCGTGTACCTGAGCCGGTTAAGCCTATTCACTCCCCTGCTATTCAAGGTCATATCGAGTTACGGCATGTGGGATTCCGCTATGGAGTAAGACGTATCACTGAAGATATTAATCTGATTATCGAGCCAGGGGAAATGATTGGTTTGGTTGGTCATAGCGGATCGGGAAAAAGTACACTCATCAATTTGATTTGTCGTTTTTACGATGTCACCGAAGGTGTCATTCTAGTGGATGGCATCGATATTCGGTCATTTCCCATCGCTGAGTATCGAAAACATATCGGATTAGTCTTACAAGAACCCTTCTTGTTTTTTGGTACGATTGCAGAAAACATAGCCTATGGAAAACCACATGCAACACGTCAAGAAATTGTTGCTGCAGCACGAGCTGCCCATGCGCATGAATTCATACTCAAGCAACTCCATGGCTATGATTCCCTTGTTGGAGAACGAGGGCAAGCGCTTTCTGGAGGAGAACGTCAACGGATTTCGATCGCACGCGCATTACTCATCAACCCTCGTATATTGATACTTGATGAAGCAACCTCATCGGTTGATAGCCAAACAGAGCAAGAGATACAAGCCGCGTTAGATAATTTAGTACGAGGGCGAACTACGATAGCGATAGCACATCGTTTATCGACATTACGCCAAGCAAATCGACTGATCGTGCTCGACCAAGGAAAAATAATTGAGGTAGGCAGCCATGCCACACTAATGGCTAAACGAGGCTATTATTACCAGCTCTATTTATCTCAAACAGGCCATATCGGTGTTGATCCGTCCTTGATTGATTCCAATAGGGAATCGAACCAAACGAAAGAACGGATATGAATTACACAAAATTTAAGCTAAGCCGGGATAGGCATCGCAAGCTGATACTATTTGATGATGCTTATCAGCAAAAGAGCCATCAGGTGATTGCGATTCGCGCTTTCCCGATCAGTGCAGCAGATAAGGGAATCGCCTTGGTTGATCATCAAGGCAACGAATTAATGTGGATAGAAAATCTCCAAGATCTTCCAGTGGAATGGCGTGAGCTGATTGAAGAAGAACTTACGAGTCGAGATTTTATGCCTGAAATTAAAAAAATCGATAGCTTATCAAGTTTTATTACACCCTGTGTTTGGTGGGTAGAAACTAACCGAGGTAATACTTGTTTCACATTAAAAGGTGAGGAAGCGATTCGTCGATTATCCTCATTGGCTTTGCTAATTACTGATCAATATGGCGTACATTTTTTAATTAAGGACCGTACAAAACTCGATCACTACAGCATCAAACTCCTTGATCGCTTTCTCTGAGAATCAAACTAAATATCAGAATTTTATGTAAACCGATTGTTGCCTACTGCGTTAGTTAATGGTGTTTCTCCTATTCCTATTCAAAGTAGCTTCATGCATTCTAACTATACTAACCGTCAGTTTGATCTTAAATTTCTTGAAATTATTCATTTAAACGGCCCGAACCGGTGGACCTATTATCCAGCCTTAGAAGCATTGGTTGATATCGGTGCACTGGAAGATTACCCTTCCCATATTATCCCCGGCTTTTATGATCGCTTAACAGCTTGGTTGCCCTCTTTAGTCGAACATCGCTGTAGCTATGAAGAACGGGGGGGGTTTTTACAACGGGTACGTGAGGGCACGTGGCCCTGCCATATTCTTGAACATGTCACCCTAGAACTACAAAACCTCGCTGGTATGAAAGGAGGGTTTGGACGCGCGCGTGAAACCGCTGAGCGCGGTGTCTATTGGGTTGTCGTTAGTGCGTGGCATGCAGAGATTACCAAACAAGCACTATTTGCAGCACGTGAGCTGATTCTTGCCGCAATGGGCTTTGAAGCAAGACAAGTTGATTATGATGTTCAAGCTGCGATTGCCCAATTACGGGATATGGTAGATTCATTATGGTTGGGTCCTTCGACAGCCTGCATCGTTGATGCTGCAGCTGAACGCAATATTCCTGCAATTCGTTTGCTTGCCAAGGGAAATCTCGTTCAACTAGGCTATGGATCGAATAGTCGCCATATTTGGACTGCCGAGACAGATCGTACATCCGCTATTGCTGAAAATATTTCGCGTGATAAAGAACTCACCAAAAGTTTGCTGCGTGCTTGTGGTATCCCTGTTCCAGAAGGTCGTATTACTCATAGCCCTGAAGATGCTTGGCAAGCAGCAGAGGCACTAGGTTTGCCAGTTGTCATTAAACCGTGTGATGGGAACCATGGACGAGGGGTATTTATCGAGTTAAGTCAATGCGAAGAAATTAAATCGGCCTATTCGGTTGCTTTACAGGAAGGCAGTGGCGTATTAGTTGAACGATTTGTATCAGGATTTGAGCATCGACTTCTCGTCGTAAATGGTGAGCTAATCGCAGCGACTCGAGGAGATATGATTTCCGTAGTAGGTGATGGAGTTTCCTGCATTGCTGAATTAATTGAACAACAAATCAATTCCGACTCTAGACGGGGAACGAGCGAAGAACATCCGCTTAATCTTATTCGACTCGATAGTGCCGCCCAATTGGAAATTGCGCATCAAGGTTATTCTGCGGATTCGGTTATACCTGTCAATGCAAGAGTGCTCATTCAACGAAATGGCAATCATGCATTTGATGTAACCGATGAGGTTCACCCAAGCACTGCCAAAATAGCTGCCCTGGCAGCACGCGTAATCGGCTTGGATATTGCCGGCATCGATCTTGTTGTTGAGGATATCTCAAAGCCTTTATTAGAACAATCTGGAGCGATCGTCGAAGTTAATGCCGGCCCCAGTCTATTGATGCATATTAAGCCAGCAGTTGGTAAATCTCGTCCAGTTGGTAAAGCTATCGCTGAGCACCTTTTTCCCGAAAAAGGTAATGGTCGTATCCCAATTATTGGAATTACTGGAAGCTATGGCAAAACCACTGTTGCACACTTGTTAACTAAGCTTATCGGTTTATCAGGAAAACGAGTTGGTCTGGCTTCGAGTAAGGGGCTGTTCTTTGAACATAAACGAGTTGATGAAAGAAATTCTGCAAATTGGTCGTCAGCAAACCGCGTGCTAATGAATCGGATGATTGATGTTGCAGTTCTGGAAAATAGCTTTAATAGCCTTCTAAGACAAGGATTAGCTTACGATAGTTGTCAGGTGGGAATCATTACCAATATTGATCCCAATTTGCATTACGGTTTTTACGGAATCGCAACGCCAGAACAAGTATATGCTGTGATGCGAACTCAAGTCGATGTGGTAACACCAACTGCAGCAGCAATCGATGATGTAATCAAAGAGATTACTCTACCGGTGGGTTCTGCTATCCTGAATGCGAGAGACTCAATGCTAGTGACCATGTCGGAGCTTTGTCATGGCGAAGTGATTTATTTTAGTGTTGATCCAGATTTGCCAAGTATCAAACAGCACCGTATTGAGGGTTCAGGAAGTGCTTCCAGAAAACGAGCCGTATTAGTACGCGATGGCAGTATTTTACTAGTCGATGGTACGAACGAAATGGTTTTGATTCAACTCACTGAACTTTTACCGCCTACCGACAGTGAATGTATTGTAGTGGAAATTGAGAATGTTCTCGCAGCCATCGCTGCTGCCTGGGCGTTAGATATATCGCCTGATGTAATGCGGGTGGGAATCGCAGCGTTTGGATCAAGTCAGCAGGAAGCGCCTTGCCAAAGCCAATTTTCATGAAATAATAAAAGTACAAGGGATATAGTATGAAATTAATACAAAGTCGTGTATTACGCGGTCCTAATTTATGGAGTAAACATCCCTCAATCGAAGCTTTATTATTATTTGATGAAGGCGCCTGCTTGATTGAGGACATTCCTGAATTTGAATCACGCCTCCGTGACCGCTTTCCTGAAATTGCATTACAGTATCCAGCTAACAGCCATGACGTTAGAACCATTGCACAAGTACTTGAGTTTGCCGTGCTGGGCTTACAGAACCAGATTGGGTGCCCAGTTACGTTTGGACAAACCATTTCAATGCCCGATAAGCGCAACTATCGTGTCATTGTTGAATATAGTGAAGAAGCAGTAGGTCAACTCGCTTTTCAATATGCTCATGATCTTTGTATCGCCGCAATTGAAAATCTTCCTTTTAATTTAAATCATGCTTTGCAGCACATGCGCACGCTTTATGAAGATATCCGCTTGGGCCCTAGTACCGGGGCAATTGTCAAAGCAGCGATCGCCAGAGGAATTCCCTATCGTCGCTTGACCGATGGTAGCTTAGTACAATTCGGTTGGGGCAGCAAACAAAGACGAATTCAGGCTACTGAAAGCGATGCTACCAATGCAATTGCTGAATCAATTGTTCAGGATAAGCAATTAACTAAAGCACTATTACAAGCTGCAGGAATCCCAGTACCCCTTGGACGGTGTGTTATTAATGCAGATGATGCTTGGGTAGCCGCGTGTGAAATAGGCCTACCCGTTGTGATTAAACCGAAGGATGGTAATCATGGCCGGGGTGTAGCCGTCAATCTGATGACGGAACAACAAGTTAGATTAGCTTTCACACTTGCCACAGCAGCTGAGGATGAAGTGATTGTGGAACAATATGTTACAGGATCAGATTATCGTTTATTAGTGGTGGGAGAGAAAGTAATTGCGGCAGCAAGACGTGATCCTCCTCAAGTGATTGGCAATGGGGTTCATACTATCAGCCAATTGGTTGAACAGATCAATCGTGATCCATTACGAAGTGAAGGTCACTCCAATTTATTGAGCAAGATCCATCTTGATCAAATCTCATTAGACTACCTCGCTACTCAAGGTTACTCAGCTGAATCAATACCAAATAAAGGTGTACGTGTCATTCTGCGAAATAATGCAAATTTATCAACAGGTGGTACAGCAACAGATGTCACGGACGATGTTCATCCCGAAATTTTTGCGACTGCGATAGCTGCTGCAAAAATGACTGGTTTAGATATATGTGGTATTGATATGATTTGTGACTCCATTCGAGTTCCTTTAGAAGAACAGCGAGGAGCGGTCATCGAAGTAAATGCTGCGCCAGGTTTGCGCATGCACTTACAACCTTCTTTTGGAAAAGGCCGCGCAGTGGGTGAATCGATCATCGATTATATGTTTGCTCCCGGTGAAAATGGACGTATTCCCATTGTCGCAGTCACGGGAACCAACGGTAAAACAACTACCGTTAGGCTCATCACCAACATACTTAGTATCCATGGGATGCAGGTTGGGATGACCTGCACGGATGGTATTTTTGTTGATAGTGATGGTATTGATACCGGCGATTGCAGCGGACCCAAAAGCGCGAGAAATGTTTTGTTTCATCCTAAGGTAGATGCTGCGGTGTTAGAAACTGCGCGAGGAGGGATGTTGCGTGAAGGGCTTGGTTTTGATCATTGCGATGTAGCGGTCGTTACAAATATTGGTAGAGGTGATCATCTAGGTTTAGCGCATATTAATACTTCAGAAGAAGTGGCTCTTGTAAAACGCATCGTTATTGAAAATGTATTGCCTAAAAAGGGATTTGCAATACTCAATGCGGATGATCCACTCGTGGTTAAAATGGCTGATCATTCCCCAGGCTCAGTCATTTTCTTTACCCAGAATAGTCGCAATCCAGTTATGTTGACCCATCGTATTCAGCAGAAACGTGTAATTTATCTGGACAAAAAAACTATCATCGCATCGAGCATTGATACTGAACAGCGCTTTGCATTGAGCGAGATTCCTCTAACCCAAAATGGTTTGATTGGATTCCAAATTCAGAATGTCATGGCTGCGATTGGTGCGGGATGGGCGCTGGGAATCGATTGGGCAACGATTCGAGCGGGGCTAGCCAATTTTGTAAGTGATGCGCAGACGGTCCCAGGCCGCTTTAATTTCTTCAATTATCGGAATGCAACCTTGATTGCAGATTACGGACATAATCCTGATGCCATTGAAGCATTGGTTGATGCAATTGATAATCTACCTGCAAAAAAACGAATCGTTGTGATTAGCGCAGCTGGTGATCGTCGTAATGAAGATATCCGGTTACAAACCCAAATTCTGGGTGATGTTTTTGATGAGATCGTGCTATATCAAGATCAATGCCAGCGAGGACGTTCGGATGGAGAAGTTCTAGGACTGCTGCGAGAAGGATTAGAGCATGCTAAACGTGTTCGCAAAGTGAGGGAAATCCACGGTGAATTTAAAGCAATCGATACGGCATTAACCAATCTTCAAGCCGGCGAATTGTGCTTGATTCTGGTTGACCAAGTTGAACAATCTTTAAATCATATTCGCGAACGGGTAACGTCACATCGCTGACTGAGAGCCAATTTTATCGATTATTTAATGACTCAGATGGTGAGTCGGGTGCGGTTCAGCATCAGAAGGTATATCGGTTGTCCAGATTTGATACGCCGAGTGACATGCAACACATTGCTGCAAAGTCATACTTAACTGAGACAATGTATGCCTAGAATCTTTTAGCGTCTCTGCGTCTGTGGCGATCTTATCAAAGCTTCTATGAACTGACATACCGAGTTGCATAAAATCATCGGGCAGAACAGATTGCAAATGATCTTCACCTTTATGCGCCATTTCCATACCCAGCATACGCGAATGTCTCGCCACTGCTAACATATCATCTTCTGCAAGTGCTTGTATGATTTGCTGTGTCCCTAAAAGCATAGACCGCATCTCGGATAAAATATGATGGCGCTGCGCTTCATTCAGTAATAGTGCTTTTCGGTTATCAGTTTCATTGGCTGCATTTAACGGAAGCACAAAAAAGCATATTAGCGTGCTGATAATAATTTTTTTCATAAAAAATACCCTCTCGTTTTTTTGTTAATCTTTACAGCACTCAATGTGGCGCTAACCACAATGTTTGCTGCGCTATACCAGGAAGAAATGGGCTTGGTTTCCCACTTACCCAGTCCTGATGACCGCTTCCATAGTAAGGTGAAAGTGGATGGCCACTTTGCCCACCAGGCATAGAAAAATAACCTTGCTCTTCATTACCAGGCGCAACAACAAATCGTTCAGAAGCCCCGAAACTCGGTGCTTGGATACGAGGCATAAAACTATCACCTGGCAGTAAATCTTTAGGCATATTTAACCACCAAGCAACAAAATTTGGTAAAACTTTACTTAACGGATGTTGTATCTGAGCAGTATTCTGCCCCCCCCAATTCCAAGGTTTATCATCGCCGGATTGCGTTTCCATCAGTAAGGCCACTTTTCTTGCACATTTTTGTAAAAACGCTTCCCAGTTTGCATTTCCGAGAGGAAGCAAATGCGGTGGGCGATTCTCTATCAACCGCCATATTGCGTGTTCAATTTGCGGTAGTCGCGGAGGCGAAAAATCTGGATACTGATGCTTTACGACCGCAATAAAATTACGATAAATGCTATCAACTACTTCCTGCCTGAAAGTACGAACGATTCGGTAGGAAATCGAGCTTGGTACTGCAAGACCATCCCAATCCAGCAATCCATCTTCTAATTTCTGCTTCCATGGTTCAATCGGTGCATGATCTATCACTTCATGAAGAAGCTTCTGCCAGCGAGACAAAAATAATGCGCGATGATCTAATTGCACCTCGAACAAATCTAGTGCAGTAAATTTTTCTTTGGCAAACAAATTGTCACGAATCTGTTTTGAACGCGCACCCAATTCGTATCCACCATCTCCAAGTTTTACTAATGCAAGACCATCGATCATTCTGGCATTAGCACTCCATAAGCGCATATTCATTGGATTACTAATCAAAGGGTAATGTGCCGAAGGTAACCATCCTAACCAACCTGTTTCACGATTTGGCCAATCTGAAGGAAAATTGGGGTCATAATTACCGGATCTCATCGGTATACGCCCAGCAATGGTCCATCCAATGCTTCCTTCGCGATCACCCACAATAAAGTTTTGGGCTGGTATTCCGCTTTGTTGCGCAATCTCTAATGCCTGATGAGCAGTCTCTACCCACTCCAAGCGCATCAATTTAAGATCAGCAGCATCACGGTGCTGAGCAACCCAATTCAGCGCAAGTGGCGTACCGTCATGATCATGACCTAGAATGGGCCCCCACTCCGTCTCTTCAACTTCAAGAAACTCATCTTCAGCATCGCGGACATACAGAATTTCTTGAAAGGATACCAATGATTTCCAATCTCCGTCGGAAAGATATCGTGTTGAATGCTTGGGATGACGAACAACACGGACCCAATCCGCTACATCGATATAGCTATTGGTGAAACTCCAGGCAACATTACCATTTGACCCAACTACGATTGCTGGCACACCGGGTAGCGTAACACCACTAACCGCTACATTGATTCCTGCTTTATTAGGATGGGGATAAATTAAGCGCGTCCTAAACCATATATTAGGTACTCGTAGGGAGAGATGCATATCATTAGCAATTAGCGCCGCACCATCGGTTAAACTACCCGATACAGCAAAACTATTACTACCCGGTGCTTCATCATGGAGTTCTAACCGATCCTGTTCCATTATTGGCAAATGTGCATATGCCTGAAAATTAAATTCCTCCTTGCTTGGTAATTGTGGCCATTTTAGGGGTATCCCGATGAGAGGTGCATCCCAATCCCCGCCAGATGCAGTTAAAAATTGATAGACTGAGGCGGGTAAAGCTGTTTGCAAAGCTGATAGC
>SSFW01000077.1 GCA_008015595.1 Nitrosomonas sp.
ACAAAAGCCCGAGCAATCGCAACGCGTTGTTGTTCGCCACCCGAAAGCTGCCTAGGAGAATAAGCAAGGCGTGCACCTAAGCCTACCCTTTCAAGTAATACTTGAGCCAAGGGTTTTGCAGATTTTAGCCCCGAGAGCTCTATCGGTAGCATTACATTTTCCATTGCTGTTAACGCTGGCAACAGTTGAAAAGATTGGAACATAAAGCCAAGTAGTCGCGAACGGAGTGCTGCACGCTGATCTTCATCAAGCAGAAAAATAGCTTCAGTATCTAGAAAAACTTGACCACTGGTTGGTACGTCGAGACCTGCTAATAACCCTAGCAGGGTTGATTTACCAGAACCT
The DNA here is from genome assembly GCA_008015595.1 of Nitrosomonas sp. Taxonomy (GTDB): domain Bacteria; phylum Pseudomonadota; class Gammaproteobacteria; order Burkholderiales; family Nitrosomonadaceae; genus Nitrosomonas. The sequence goes on from SSFW01000077.1 coordinate 346, forward strand.
GATGCACCCACAATAGCAACCGATTCCCCCGCATTGACTTGAAGGTTGATATCCTGCAGGATGATCAATGGTTTATCACCCAAGGCGACCGTTTTATTTAGCGCAGTTGCTTGTACAATAACTTGTTTATCTCTTTGGGTATGGCGGTTTTTTATGAAAATATTTCTTAGCATTATTTTTCTGTTTATTAATCTTATTATTCTGGCTCCTACCGGAGCTGAATCCCATCAAAATCGAATAACCATCATGATTCTGGGTGATAGCTTGTCAGCAGGTTACGGACTGCCAACCGAATCCAGTTGGGTCACGTTACTTAAAAATAGACTACAAAATGAATCGCCCAACTATCATGTTATTAATATTAGTATCAGCGGGGAAACAACACTTGGAGGTCGCAACCGAATTGAACAAGCACTCAAATTACATGAACCCAATATCGTTATCATTGGTTTAGGCGCTAACGATGGGTTACGAGGCACTTCCATCCAAACGATTAATGATAACTTAGAAATGATCATCGAAACGTGCCAACGCAATCATGCTGCACCAATATTGGTTGGAATGCAGCTTCCGCCGAATTATGGCAGCGCTTATACACAAAAGTTCCGTGATCTCTACCAACACATTGCTACACGCTATCAACTACCGCTTATCCCATTTTTACTCGAAGGATTTGCAGATAAACGTGACCACTTTCTTGCGGATGGAATTCATCCCAATACAGCAGCTCAAGCGCTCATTCTTGAAAATGTTTGGAAAGTACTCAACCCTTTAATCAAAACTCAAATGCAAAAAGAAGGCTAAACCCTTAATCTATTCTAGAGAAAATATTTAAATTCCTTTAACCGCCCTCTCGTTTAAACCAATCAATAAATTGATCCCATTCTTTAGACAAAGGAGCTGTCACTTTTAAAGCAACGTTTGTTATAGGATGTATAAACGCTATCGTCCCCGCATGTAAAAACATCCTTTTAATTTTTTGATGCTTCTTCATCAACTGTCGATTGAAGTCAAAATCACCGTATTTCTCATCACCGACAATTGGAAAGCCTAAGTGTGCCAAATGAACACGAATTTGGTGTGTTCGTCCTGTTTTTAAATCCGCTTTTAGCAAACTATAATCAGGCCAGCTTTGTTCAAGTGTAAATATCGTGTGTGAAAATAGATCTTTCGTATCTTGATTTCTTCCATCTGTAACAGTGACACGTCGTTCACCCATCGCTGTCACAAATTTGTTTAATAACAATTTCACGCTCTGTTTGGCATTAGTCCACTTTCCTTTGACTATCACCCAATAAAACTTCTGAACGGAACCCTCACGAATCTGCTGGTGTAGGCCCACTAAAGCGCTACGCTTCTTAGCCAACATTAAAACACCTGAGGTATCCCGATCAAGGCGGTGTACTAATTCAAGAAACTTCCACTCGGGGTAATCCTGCCGCAGTTGCTCGATTATTCCATAACTGACACCACTACCACCGTGAACCGCCATTCCTGCCGGTTTATTGATAGCAATCAGCCATTCATCTTCATATAATTTCTCGAAACGGGTAGAATTAGCGCGTGGTAGAATTCTTGTTGGTTCTGATTTTAAGGTTAACTTAAGCGGTGGAATACGAACGGCGTCATGCAATTGTAACCGGTAATCTGCCGTAACTCGTTTGCTATTGACGCGAACTTGGCCACTGCGCAAGATTTGATAAATGTGGCTTTTAGGCACACCTTTCAAGTGCTTAAAAAGAAAATTATCGATACGTTGACCTTCCGATCTTTCATCAATATTTTCCACGTAAACTGCATTTGGCATATTTTCTTTGCCTAACACTTTAATTTTACCTATACTTTTAGGCTGAGTAATTAATTGAATTGATATACCTATATCATTTAATGTGTCAAATCGTTGACATCATGGCTCATGCTAAACAAGATTTAGCCATAGGTAGATTTGGCAATGCTGAAAAGTCGGCACCAAATCTGGTTACTGTCGCTCACCTGATCAAGTAGCGATAATAAATGAATTGCGCGCTCAAAGCACTTCAAGGATTTATTTACAAATTTTGTAGTACCTTACAGTAGGAATAACTTTGCCGAAATTTGCCATGAATAAATCCTTACCTGATGCTGCAGCAAGTAGAAAATTTGACTTTCACCGCAATAACACACTAGACCTGGGTAAACAAAAGAACGGGTTCATGACGTATAGTGCGGATGATTTAACGATTACAGGAAACTAAGTTAGTGTTAACGGCATTTATTGAAATGTTGATTTAACTTGGTAAATTACTTACTCGAACGATAGGGAAACGACAAACCCAATTATTGTATTTATGATTTATGTTTACTCGATAACCTGAGAATATGTCATTCCCTTTGGAACTACTTAGCTGATATTAGCAACCTGCCCGTGAATTGAGCGTGGGAGGAAATAATGAAACGAATGTTATTTAATGCAACACAACCTGAAGAGTTGCGTGTTGCAATTGTAGATGGACAAAAACTAATTGATCTCGATATTGAATCAGTCGGAAAGGAGCAACGAAAAAGCAATATTTACAAAGCGGTAATCACTCGACTAGAACCCGGTTTAGAAGCAGCTTTTGTCGATTATGGTGGTGATCGCCATGGATTTCTCCCCTATAAGGAAATTGATTTATCGGTCATCGGTAATCAATCTGAAACCTCAAGTCATCGCATTCATGAACACCTTCGTGAAGGACAGGAATTAATCGTCCAGATCGATAAAGACGAACGGGGTAATAAAGGAGCAGCGCTCACTACCTACATCTCATTAGCAGGCCGCTATCTTGTGCTCATGCCCAATAATCCACGGGGTGGTGGCATTTCACGGCGAGTTAATGCCGACGAGCGTGCTGAACTGAGAGACATTATTGGTCGGCTCCAAATACCAGACGGCATGAGTATCATTGCTCGAACAGCCGGAATTGGACGTAATGAAGAAGAGCTGCAATGGGACTTAAATTATTTGACACAGCTCTGGCATGCGATCGAAGAAGCGGCAAATAATCAGAGTGGTGTGTTCTTAATTTACCAAGAAAGCAGCTTAGTCATCCGCGCGATTCGTGACTATTTTTATCATGAAATCGGTGAAATATTGATCGATAACCCTGAAATCTATGATCAGGCGCGTCAATTTATGACTCATGTCATGCCTAATAATGTAGATCGACTCAAGCTCTACCAGGATGATGTTCCCTTATTCTCTCGTTTCCAAATTGAACACCAAATCGAAACCGCCTATTCAAGGCAAGTTTCGCTACCGTCTGGTGGATCGATCGTTATCGATCATACTGAAGCATTGGTGTCAATTGATGTTAATTCTGCAAAAGCCATTCGAGGCACGGATATCGAAAATACCGCCTTGAATACTAACTTAGAAGCTGCAGATGAGATTGCTCGGCAATTAAGACTCCGCGATTTAGGCGGGCTCATCGTAATCGATTTTATCGATATGGAGGTTGCACGAAATCAACGAGAGGTGGAAATACGCCTGCAAGAAGCTTTGCATGTTGATCGTGCACGAATTCAAGTCGGTAAAATTTCACGCTTTGGTCTATTAGAATTATCTCGTCAACGACTACGCCCTTCATTAGGCGAAAGTAATTATATCACTTGTACGCGTTGCCATGGCACAGGACATATACGTGGAACAGATTCATCTGCTTTACATGTTCTTCGGATTGTTCAAGAAGAAGCCATGAAAGAAAACACGAGTGCTTTGCATGTTCAATTACCCGTTGATGTCGCAACCTATCTGCTAAACGAGAAACGTGCAGAAATTCATAACATTGAAGCACGCCTCAAAGTAAATATCATCCTCATTCCCAATATTTATTTAGAGACACCAAATTACAAAATTAACCGACTCCGTCATGAGGACATCAAGTCAGTTGAAGTTCAAGCTAGTTATGAAATGGTTGAAAAAGTAGCAGAGGAAATAACGCTCCCTTCGATTTCACCAGAAAATAAAGTTACACGTCCTCAAGCAGCTGTTAAAGGCATCACTTTGGCTCAATCTGCACCAATTCGTGAAGAAAAACCAATTTCTTTTTTAGATAAATTCTTCAGTTGGTTCAGACCGACAACCGAGGAGCAAAATAAATCAGAAACTGCATCTATTCACGCTCGGGAAAAATCTTCTCAGCGTGAGCGAGGAAGAGGACGTAGAGATCGTGGGCGTGGTGGTCGAAACAAAGAGACACCTGCCAATGATCAACGCAAACGTAATAATCTAAATGAGGTCCATAAAGAAGCACATCAAGATACAGAGAGTATTCTGTTACAAGAATCGCGATCCGATCTTACTGCCTATCATGATGAGACGTTAGTGAGCCAACCCAAAGATAATCAGAGTTCTCAACTCGTACACAGCTCAGTCGAACTAGCATCGAATCAACCTGAAATACATGAATTGGGGTCAACCGAAGGCAACATTAAACAAAGTGAGCAAACTGAAGAAAAAAGCCGTCCACGCCGACGTCGGGGAGGCAGGCAGCGTAATCGGTCTGATCGGCCTAGATCGACCGCTACCAGTGAAACGCTAGAAACGACTTCTCATGCAGTAGATGCGATCCCTTCAATCGCTATCGCATCGACTGAACCCTTTGAAATAGTAGCACGGTCGGATTTCGAAGCAGTCAATTCAACTGATCATCAGTCTCAACCGATGAACTCTGATGCTTGGGCTGAGCATCGATTACAAGAAGTCCCGTCTGAAAAAATTGAACGCACTGAAGATCAAGCTTCTTCTATTAAGGCAGCTAACTCAGTTACGCAAGATGAACTCTCAGTTGATTCAGCATCTTCATTTAAACCGGTAACGGTTACTGCACCAGTGGTGATCGATTTACCCGATTTATCCAAGAGTGGGCTCGTTATGATTGAAACTACTCAGGAAAACGTATCAGAAATTTTAGATGATGAAATGCTATTGACTCGAAAACCGCGTCGAAAAACACCGGCAGCAAAAATAGATGCTCCAGAAACTGCTGAACCGCTAATCCAAATTGAAACTAAGGATTAGACTTGCAACCGGAAAGGGAATAGATATATTCCCTTTTCAACACATATATTCGCTTAATCTAATTTGAAATTCGAGAACAGGTTTTTATATAAGCGAATAGCAATTCCTCAAGAAATAGTCGCGCATTTAAAGAATGCCTTGACCATTGTTGAAACTGAGCTAATCGCTTCCAGAAATCGATAAGTTGTTTTGGCTCAGTTGTTGCCACGATTGTTTTGATGGCTGCTTCATACCGATGATGATAGTAAACCCTACCCAGTATCTGAAAACTTACTAAGTCATAACACCATTTTTGTAACCAGCTAACGATCATTGATAATTCCTGCTTATGGAGCTTCTCTGCCAATGTAATCGGATCAAGCTGCATCGGTGAACTGATTTTCTCAATCAATTCTACATAATAGGCAGAGTAACCTGCTTCGAGATAGCGTTTCACCAATTGAGGCGAAGTACCAAACCAACTAAGATCGATTGAATTCTCTTCAATCCCTTCTTGGTGTAACCAATTCTTAACTGATAGTCTATCCGGGTGAGGCAAAGTAATTCTCATGCATCGACTAACAATCGTTGGAATTAATGCTTGTAAACGATCAGTCACCAGAAAAAACAAAACCTGCGGAGGAGGTTCTTCAATTCGTTTCAACATCGCATTGGCTGCTGAAACATTCATACAATCGGCTGGATGGATTAATAAAATCTTACGCCCTGATTGATGCCCTGATAAATAAAGAAATTGATCGAGATGGCGAATTTGATCAATCGTAATTTGCTGACTCAATTTCTTTTTTGAATTTGTATCTTCACTTGATTGTTTAGAATCACTGAGTGCCTGTGTTGCATCGAGATCGGATTCGACCAACAACGCTTCAGGTTCTAAACGATAAAAATTAGGATGAGTTCCTTGCTCAAACCATTGACAACTCCTGCAGCTACCACAAGCGAATTGCGCTTGGGTTGGTTGTTCGCATAACAGTGATTGAGCAAGATACTCGGAAAACTCAAGCTGACCTATTCCTTTTCTTCCACTGAATATGAAAGCTTGGGCCTTGGTAATCACATGATTTCGAATCTGAGGCCAAACTGATTGTTGCCAAGGATAAAGTTGATTCATGGTTTATGCTCAATCAACAAAGGCTGAAGTACTTTTTCCAACTGATGAGTGATGTCATCGATCGATCGACTCGCATCAAGCACTTGCATTCGCTCCGGAAATTGCTTTACTCTAGTTATGTATGCTGCTCTTACCCGATGAAAGAAATCATTTTGTTCTTTCTCAAACCGGTCTGCGATTTTGATGGATTGCATCCGAAGTCGTCCCACCTCGATCGATAAATCAAAATAAAACGTCAAATCAGGTTGAAATTGACCCTGAACCCAATTTTCCAAAATTTGTAACTTATCGATTGAAACGCCTCTTCCCCCCCCTTGGTAAGCATAACTCGCATCGGTAAATCGATCTGATATCACCCAATTCCCTTGATCTAAAGCAGGGAGAATCAATTTATCCAAATGTTCGCGTCGTGCTGCAAACATGAGTAAAGCCTCGGTTTCGGCATGCATTATCTGACGGTGATCTAATAACAAACCACGAATGTTTTCACCTAACTCGGTTCCACCCGGCTCGCGCGTTGTCAATACACGAATACCCTTACTCGCTAGATAATTTGCTATCCATTTAAGATGAGTACTCTTCCCTGCCCCATCAATACCTTCTAATGTAATAAATTTACCTTTTTGCATGCGCAAATGAACAATATTAAATTATGCTTAACTTGAACTATGATATGACTTGTTCCATCAATATAAAATAATGCTTAATCGATGAAAATTAATACAGCGGGTTACATGCAAGACGCGATTCAGATCCCATCTCCTAATTTTGATGAGCGACCACTCGGCACCACCATACGTTTATTAGTCATTCACAATATTAGCCTACCCCCCAATGTCTTCGAAGGGAGTGCCATCATCGAATTGTTTACCAATCAGCTCGATTGCAATACTCATCCTTATTACGAAGGATTACGCGACTTGAAGGTTTCAAGTCATTTCCTCATCCGTCGCCAAGGCGAAATCATACAGTTTGTTTCCTGCATTAAACGGGCCTGGCATGCCGGTCAATCGTGTTGGCAAGGGACAGAACGCTGCAATGATTTCTCTGTTGGGATCGAACTAGAAGGATCCGATACGACCCCTTTTGAAGCGATTCAATATGTCCAGCTAATTGCCTTAACAAAAGCATTATTTCAGGCTTATCCCCTTGAACATATTGTGGGTCACGCTGATATTGCGCCAACTCGCAAAACCGATCCCGGCCCATTCTTTGACTGGCATGGCTTTCGAGAATCCATTCGAGCGTTCATTCCGACAACGGTGACTACTTTACCTGGTAATGAGCGATCAAGCTAAACTGACCCCCAGGTTGAATCAAAATAGTATCCGCTGCTGCATTGGTCGTTTCAACGCAAAGTAGACGTAAATAGTCATCATCCAATAAATCAGCCATCTCCTTAGCGATCTTTTCCCAAGGATTCCATACCACCGCAGTTTGGCTCCCTTGCGACCGAATGATGATTTGCCGATTCATCGCAGCATCGTGAATAGTTAGCTCATTACTGACATCCAAATAAATCCGATCGACCTCCGAACTGATTTTCACATCCCCCGATTGTTGTTTTTGTTGGCTTGCATCGACTTTATCGAGATAGGATTTACCATCTAGTCCAGTCACGGTCGCACGATGAATATCCTTCACACCGAAATAAGTGTGAAATGCCTGCGTAATGGTAAATGCCTGATTGCCGGTATTATGGGTAATTAACTCCAAGCCCAATGTTTCGCTGATTGTAATCACTAACCTTAGTTGAAATGAATAGGGCCAGATTGCCTGTGTTTCAGGGGTATCATTTAAGCCAAGCGTGACTTTAACTTCACCTTTTGAATTAAGGTCGGTTTGGATGACGTCCCACATTCGATTCCGAACAAATCCATGGGCAGGCCGCCCTTTTCCTTCCGGATCAGCACCAAACCACGGCCAGCATATAGGAACTCCCCCTTTAATCGCTTTCCCAGCTTGGTAGTAAGCTTTGGTACTCAGAAACATTAGATCTGCTTCCTGGCTCACCGGTTTAAAGGAAAGTACTTGGCCAGCATAAACAGAAATGAGTGCTTGAGCTTTATCTGTATGAATCTGGATGAACGGTAATCCCCCCTGTCCTTCAATAAACTTAACTGTGTTTGCGATTCCAAAATTCTGATTCAATTGCGTGATATTCATCTTTTTTTACCTTATTTTTTGTAGCAAATAGGATTGGAATGATAAACTCAAAACAAGACATCATAAACTAGGATTGATTACTAAAGCCATGCTTTGAGGTACACACTGAATGAATCACAATCTTTTTAATTCGCTTAAAACACTACAATTTCCCGGTAAATCGCATCAATATTACGCCCTGTCTGCCCTTGAAGAAGCGGGATTGGGTAACATTTCGCGATTACCAATTTCAATTCGTATCGTATTAGAATCCGTACTACGAAATTTTGATGACAAAAAAATTACGGAATCCCATATCAAGCAACTCGCTGGATGGGAACCCAACGCAGCACGCATTTTTGAGATTCCATTCGTAGTCGCGCGTATTGTGTTACAAGATTTTACAGGTGTACCGCTGTTAGTTGATTTGGCTGCGATGCGCAGTGCCGCCATGCGATTAGGCAAAGATCCCAATCGGATCGAACCACTGGTTCCAGTCGATTTAGTGGTTGACCATTCCGTTCAGGTTGATTATTACGGTGATAAGCAAGCGCTTGCTCGTAATATGGAAATCGAATTCGAGCGCAATAAGGAGCGTTATCAATTCATCAAATGGGGTATGCAAGCGTTTGATACTTTCAAAGTAGTTCCGCCGGGTATTGGCATCGTGCATCAAGTCAATCTGGAATACCTTGCGAGAGGAGTTCATCTAAAGCAAGGTTTAATCTATCCAGATACATTAGTTGGTACAGATTCACACACGACGATGATCAACAGTATTGGTGTGGTAGGCTGGGGAGTCGGGGGTATTGAGGCAGAAGCTGGAATGCTGGGTCAACCCGTCTATTTCCTGACCCCCGATGTCGTTGGGGTCAACTTGACAGGGCAGTTACGTGAAGGTGTGACCGCAACTGATTTAGTACTCACCATAACGGAAATGCTTCGCAAAGCCAAAGTCGTTGGTAAGTTTGTCGAATTTTATGGAGAAGGTACCGCTTCATTAAGTTTGCCAGACCGAGCAACGATTGCCAACATGGCACCAGAATATGGTGCAACGATGGGTTTTTTCCCTGTTGATGATGCAACCATCGAGTATTTCAGTCATACCGGGCGAACTGCCGAAGAAATTCAAGCTTTTACAAGTTATTTCAAAGCCCAAGGACTCTATGGCATCCCCCAACAAGGAGATATCGATTATAGCCAGGAACTTCATTTAGATTTAGGCACCATTGTACCTTCATTGGCTGGGCCTAAGCGACCTCAGGATCGCATTCCCATTAATCAACTCAAAACCACTTTCTCAACACTCTTTAGTAAATCGATTACTGAAAATGGTTATGGTAAATCCCCTGAACTACTGGCTCAGGGCTTCCCCACAATTCATAAAGCGTTGAATCAACCGGTTGAGTTGCATCATGGCGATGTTCTTATTGCTGCAATCACCTCGTGTACTAATACTTCAAATCCTAGCGTACTGATTGCTGCAGGATTACTCGCTAAAAAAGCGATTGAGAAAGGATTATCAGTTAAGCGCCACATTAAAACTTCACTCGCGCCCGGATCAAGAGTAGTCACTGCTTATCTTACAGCTGCTGGGTTACTTCCTTATTTGGAACGACTAGGCTTTAATATCGCAGGCTACGGGTGTACTACCTGCATAGGCAATTCTGGCCCACTCCCTGAATCGATTGAAGAAAGCATCATCAAAGAAGATTTAATCTGCTCGGCTGTTTTATCTGGAAATCGAAATTTTGAAGCGCGAGTCCATGCCAATATACGCGCTAATTTTCTAGCTTCTCCCCCATTGGTTGTCGCTTATGCAATCGCAGGTACCGTATTAAAAGACCTTACCACTGAGCCGATCGGTATCGGTAATGGTAATCAACCTGTCTGGCTACGTGATATTTGGCCAACGAGTGCTGAAATTCATGAATTAATGAAATATGCCATGCAAGCGGATACTTTCCGTGAACTCTATCGTGATTTAACAAAAGATCACACACTTTGGAACAACATTACTGCTGTGTCCGGAAAGTTATACGACTGGCCCAAATCGACCTATATCGCCGAGCCGCCTTTTTTCCAAGATTTCTCGCTCCAACCGACTCAAACCGGTCGTTCTGCTGAAATAACAGGTGCACGCGCACTGGCATTCTTTGGTGACTCCGTGACAACCGATCACATCAGCCCTGCTGGCGCGATTAAAGATACTTCGCCTGCAGGTAAGTATCTATTAGATCACCATGTTACCAAAGCTGATTTTAATAGCTACGGCTCACGCCGTGGCAACCACCATATTATGATGCGCGGCACATTTGCCAATGTAAGAATTAAAAATTTGATGATACCGGGTAGCGAAGGTGGTATTACCTTATTTAGACAGGCGAAGTCGAATGAGTGTCAGCAAATGTCAATATACGATGCGGCCATGCGCTATATGGAGCAAGCAACCCCTACGCTCCTGTTTGCTGGTAAGGAATATGGCACAGGATCCAGTCGCGATTGGGCGGCTAAAGGCACCCAATTACTCTCGGTGTTAAAGCAGTTATTGCAGAAAGCTATGAACGCATTCATCGCAGCAACCTCGTGGGTATGGGCGTACTCCCTTTGCAATTTAAGGAAAATGAGAGTACCCAAACGCTTAACATTACGGGAGATGAATTCTTTGATATTAAAGGCATTGAAACGATTCAACCTCAACAAACGGTTACATTGGTCATCCACCGACCAAACGGCGAGCAAAGCCAAGTTCAATTAATTTGTCGAATCGATACAGCGATAGAGGTGGAATATTACTACCAAGGCGGTATCCTACCTTATGTACTCAGACAGTTACTCAATCATTAGCGCAAGCTAGAACAACAAAATTGTTGTTAATTTACAAGAAATACTACTGAGTAAAATTTAAATGGGGGGAGGTAAAAAAAGAGGCATCTTAAAGTCGAGCTAATCGCTTAAACTGTTAAGATGCCTTTGAGGAGGAAGGAAATAGCATTATTAAACAAAAGTCCTTTTTACTCACTGGTACGGTTTTTTTCAAATCAATCAAAAGTTAATTACCTCTATTAATGTATTTCAAAATGGCCGTCCATGAAATTCATGGCTTGCTACATCATCGTGCAATCTGCACCAAATTGTCAACAGTTTATCGAATAAAAATCTAACTGACTGTGAGAAAAATCACTTAACTACCGCATAATCAGTGCGGTTATATTTTTGCTTGCGAATTAACAATTCATATTGCATACTGAGCCTTCAGAAAAAATGGTATTTATATTTATCGCTAACCAAAGCTCAAGATGAAAAAAATACGAATTCTGCTGGTTGCTTTGTTGATGTTTTTTTCACCCATAGGAAGTGTTTGGTCTCTACCCTTCACAAGCATGTATGTCTTCGGTGATAGCCTTTCGGATGGAGGAAGTAGTCCTTCAGCCATGTTAAGTATTTATAAGCTATTAGGTGGAGATTGTGATCCTTTCCACCCATGCCCTCCTTATTTCGAGGGACGATACTCCAATGGCGCAGTTGCGGCTGAACATCTCGCACAACACATTCTTCCCGGTGGTACTTCAGCAAGTCATTTCTTTAATTATGCCGTTTCAGGTGCAACGACAGGGATTGGTAATTTTGGTGACAATGGCACGACAACGACACCCGGTTCGTTTGGGTTACCTGGCATGAATCAAGAAATCGGGTTATATCTCTCAAATGTAAATGGAATCGCCGATTCGCAAGCTTTATATTTTATCTGGGGAGGTGCCAACGATTTTTTAACTGGTAATGCACCTGATCAAGCAGCCCAAAATATTGCGAATTACGTGAGCACATTAATCTCCGCTGGTGCTGAATCTTTCTTTATCCCCAATCTTCCAGATTTGAGCTTAACGCCATTTGCGCAAATAGCCGGGATTGAAACCATCGCGCATGCTTTTTCAGTCGCATTTAATGCGCAGCTTGCTACGTTATTGGACAATTTAGCGTTGCAATTTCCTTTTGCGAATATCGTACAATTTGACATCAGTGCGGTATTGATGGAAGCGATACAGCATCCCAGTCAATTTGGATTTAATGATGCGCAAAATGCATGCTTACTGGTAATGTGCTCAAATCCTGAAGCCTTTGTATTCTGGGATGATTTTCACCCAACGACGCATGCACACGCGGTTTTTGCTTCCTTGTTTGCCAATGCGCTCCCAGTACCGGCAACATTACTCTTGGTCATTATCGGATTACCGTTAATTCGCCTATTTCGTTCCTCGCGTTAGATCCATTTCTTTCTTCTGAAAAAATAAAGCATAGAAATGCCTAAAGCAATCATGATGATCCATATCAACAGATAACCATATTTCCAACTTAGTTCGGGCATATGCTCGAAATTCATTCCATAAACACCGGCTAAAAAAGTAAGTGGCATAAAAATCGTCGCGATAATGGTCAGCACTTTCATGATTTCATTCGTTCGGTAACTCACACTGGAGAGGTATAGATCGAGCATGGTCGTGAGCATATCGCGATTAATCTCGATACTATCGATCGCTTGTACCACATGATCGTAAACATCCCGTAAATAAGGTATGGTTGAATCTTGAATCAACGACGACTCTCGTCTCAATAAAAACGAAATAACTTCGCGGAGTGGCCATACGGCTTTATGGAGGAATAGCAATTCACGTTTCAATTGATATAGCCGTTCCATGACTTCCTGACCGGGTTGTAGCATTAAGGCTTCTTCAAGCGCATCGATGGAATCACCGATTTTCTCCAGAATAATAAAATAATTATCAACCAGCGCATCCAATAAGCAATAAGCCAAATAGTCCGTTCCGCGATGTCGAATTTTGCCTTTTCCCGTGCGCAGATGATCGCGAATCAAGTGAAATACATCGCCCTGAATATCTTCTTGGAAAGAAAGTAAAAATTGATGCCCCAAAATCAAACTGATTTGCTCAGGAATAATTTTGTTTTCGTGCGCATCATAGGTCAACATCTTCAGAACGATAAATAAATAATCACCGTAATCCTCACATTTAGGACGCTGCACAATACTAACCAGATCTTCTGTCACCAGGCGATGTATTCCAAACCCCTCCCCTAATTTCTCGATTAAATGGGGATCATGAACCCCATCGACATTAATCCAAGTAATCGTGGGTTTTTGCTTATAAGGTAGACAAGCATCAACCTGTTGCAGCAAACGCTCCTCATAATGAGTTGCATCATAGTCGATCAACGTCAAATTGATATGGTTCTTCCCTTTTCTATCACCGGTGTAAACCAAGCTTTCAGCGGGAAGGCCAATTTTCTTAATTCTGCGTTTCGATAAACGTGACATCGTGCTTTGTCCTGGTAAAATCTGAATGATCCCAGCTATTCTAGCGTAGCTGCTACGTCACAATTTGATTTTATACAGCCAACTTGCGCTATGAATTACGCTGTATCGGTGTTTAAATAGCGCGTCACTGCAGCGTAATCCGATACCGATAAATTTTCTGCTCTTGCACTTGGGTCTAGTTTTAACGCTGCAAAATCAGCCAATACGAGATAGTTTTTCAAGGTATTGCGCAGCGTTTTGCGGCGTTGAGCAAAAGCAGCAGTAACTAATTTCGTGAATAAGGGATGTTCTGCTGCTGGCACGATTGGTGTAGCACGAGGAATCATACGAACAATGGCAGATTGAACTTTGGGAACAGGCATAAACGATTCTGCCGGAACAGCAAGCAATTTCTCCATTTCAAATTGGTTTTGCAGCATCACGGAAAGCCGCCCATAGTCTGAAGTAGATGGTTCAGCAACCATACGATCAACGACTTCTTGCTGTAGCATAAAATGCATGTCGATCACCGATGTACTGTATTGACTCAGGTGAAAAAGTAGCGGTGTTGAGATGTTATAAGGCAAATTACCGATAATGCGTAAACCTGTTCCCAATTGCGCAAAATCAAAGCGCAAAGCATCGGCAGCATGAATGGTCAATTTTCGCGCTGGAAATTCAGCATGAAGCCATTGTACGATGTCTCGATCGATTTCAACGACATCAAGATGATCGAGTATTTTTACTAAAGGTTTGGTCAATGCCCCCATACCAGGCCCAATTTCTACCAATCGGTCACTACTTATTGGGTTGATGACATGAATAATCGCTGCAATGAGGTGATTATCGATCAAAAAATTTTGACCAAATCGCTTACGAGGATGATGGAACACAGCGCGTAACGCTCATAAAAATACTCGATCAAATAAATTAGGTTATTGTTTGGAAACGAA
>SSFW01000148.1 GCA_008015595.1 Nitrosomonas sp.
GTTGTAGGCTAGTACTGCAGGAATTGCAACGGCTAGCCCTAAAGCAGTCATAATTAACGCTTCACCAACAGGCCCAGCTACTTTATCTAAAGTACCTTGTCCAGAGAGTCCAATTTGAATTAATGCATGATAGATGCCCCATACCGTACCAAATAATCCGATATAAGGTGCAGCTGAACCAGCCGAAGCAATAATGGTTAACCCCCCCTCGATACGAGTGGCTTCTTGTTCCAATCCATTTCGTAATGTACGCGTTAGTAATTCGTTGGTTCCACTCGTAGCTATCTTCTCCAATCCTGCTCTCTGAGAATTTTTGGTGGTTTCAATTGCTTGCTTTGCTAATTCTGAGAAAGCATTATCATTCGGTAAGTTTTCTATGTTTAATTGCAGCTCTTGTAGAGAATTTAATTTCCAAAAGTTTTCTAGAAATAAATTAGCGCGCTTTGTGGCAACTAAGTTACTGATACTTTTTGAAATAATCAAATACCAACTTGCAACAGAAAGCGACAATAGTAAGATAAGTACACTTGTTCCGACTTGGTCAATCTGAGCAAGAAAATGAGAAAATCCTAATCCATTTTCCATTAAATTAATTTCCTTGAATAACAAAATTAAAAGGTTGTAAAGCGATAGCCTTGACGGGTTGACCATCTCTAACCGCTGGTCTACAGCGCCAAGTTTTTACAGCAGCGAGCGCAGCATTATCGAGTCGAGAGTAACCACTACTGTTGATGATACGAGTATTGCTAATCTTTCCTGACTCATCGAGTTCTACTTGTAACATAAGTTTACCTTCTTCCCCTAATCGACGTGAAATAGCAGGATAATCAGGGGCACTGAGCTCAGGGCAAGAAACAGACAATTCTGATGATAACGTTACCGGATCAGCTGACAATTGTGGCCGCGAAGCAACTGCTGGTTTCACTTCTTGGGGAGGCGATGAATCAGTTTCTTTAATGGGTTCATTCACTACTGGTAGCGGTATCGTTACATCTTTTGGTTTTGCAGGTGCAAGCGCTGCGACTTGCTGCTGAGGTTGAATTTTTTTGGTAACTTTAGGTTTTTCAGGTGGAGTAGGCTTAGGCTCAGCTTTAAGATCAACTTTTGTAGGGTTTGCTGGCTCAACTTTTTGAGGGGGTGAAATTAATTCTGCAAATAACGTAACAGTTTGTAATGAAGGCTGTGGGAAACGATGATGCCACATTGCATAGAGTAATCCTGCATGAACCATCAACACGAGTAACAAACTGTTAAACGATAGTGAAGTGATAAGGGGTTTATTTTTTGCACCAGTCATTCAATGAGCTATTTTTTTAGGGCAATGATTGGGTAAAATTATTATTTTGATTAGTAACAAATACTAACGCAAACAATAATAATTATCAATCACTTGTGATCTCCTTGTAGCTTCTTTTTGTGATATTGAGTAATGACAGACTTTACAAAAGAGGCTGATAAATTAGTGTAGTATGAATTTGTTACTAAGATTCTTTTCGGATTAACATCCTAGATGTAAATTACCAATTTTGTTTAATTTAACTTATTCAATGAATCCTGATACTTTATCATTTTGGCGACGCACGCTTTGCCTGATTTACGATTTTTTATTGTTTTTAGCAATTTGGTTTATTGCAAGCCTGATTTTTATTGTAATTGTACAAGATACCAGCTTTGCCTACTTCCGCCCCATATACCAATTCTATTCACTGTCAATTATTGGAATCTATTTTATTTGGTTTTGGACACATGGAGGACAAACACTTGCAATGCAAACCTGGAAATTACGTGTTGTAGCACAAGATGGTAAAGCACTTACTTTGCGACAAGCGATTACTCGGTACCTATTTGCAGTAGTCGGTATAACTTCGTTTGGACTTGGAATCATCTGGGCACTTTTTGATCGTGACCGAAAGTTTCTACATGATCGACTAGCAGGAACTCGTATCATCAGGGTCGAGCAATAAACGAGGCTCAATCATCCTGTATTTAATACAAAAATATCATCCATGCTATCAAGAGCTTCACTCAATAGTCAGATTGTAGTTGGTGTGTTATTAGGTGTTTTAATCGGGGCTTGGTTAACCACATTAGATCAAACAACACAATTAGCGCAGCAAAGCTTGTACTTTGCTAGCTTAGCAAGCACTTTATTTATTGATTTGCTCAAAATGGTGCTTGTTCCACTGGTGTTTTCGTCGATTGTAGTGGGCGTGGCTAATTTACAAACCCATCACCAAATCAATCGCGTATGGGTTATTACGCTAGCCTATTTTCTATTAACCATGATGCTTGCAGTTTTACTTGGGCTATTTGTTACCAATAGCTTGCGGCCTGGTGAAGAACTACAAATTGCTATGTTTCAGGATATGATGCAAGCCTCCGAAGTTAAGCAAATGTCTTGGCAAGCGTTTTTCGCTCATTTTCTGCATTCGCTATTTCTCAACCCATTGGCAGCCATGGCGCAAGGTCAAATCCTGGCCGTTGTCGTTTTTGCATTACTATTTGGTGTTGCGCTGGTGGTGGGGGGAGATCGTTATACAAACATTCTGAATTTAATGAAAGAGCTTTTAGAGCTTATCTTAATGCTTGTGAATTGGATTATGCGACTTGCGCCATTCGGAATTATGGCCTTATTGATTCAATTAATCGTTTCCCAAGATATTGAATTGTTAATGACGCTCATTCAATTTGTGGCTGTCGTTATTGGCACAACGCTTTTTCATGGCTTGATCATTTTACCATTGATCCTTTATTTGACGACAGGAACCACACCGCTTAAATTGTGGAAAGGATCGCGTGAGGCACTAATTACAGCACTAGCAACGAGTTCTAGTGCTGCAACATTACCCATAACATTACGCTGTGTGGAACAATATCTCCATGTAAAACCCGATGTAGCGAGATTTGTCTTGCCTGTGGGGGCAACGATGAACATGGATGGTACCGCGCTGTATGAAGCGATAGCAGCGTTATTTATTGCAAATCTTGCCGGTATTGATTTAAATCTTACTCAGCAGTTGATCATTTTTTTTACTGCAATGTTCGCTGCGATTGGCGCTCCTGGTATACCCAGTGCAGGAATGATCACTATGGTAATGGTACTTCAGGCTGTGGGGTTACCAGTTGAGGCGATCGCGATTTTATTGCCAATCGACCGATTATTAGACACATTTCGGACGATGGTTAATGTTGAAGGGGATATTGTTGGAAGTATGGTTGTGCAATATTGGGTAGATAAACCTTAGCTATTACTCACTATAAATGACCTAGGAACCCCCCTGATTGGCGATTCCAGAGTGTTGCGTAAAGTTGATTATGCGATAAAAGCGCTGCGTGACTGCCTTGTTCAATGATACGGCCTTTATCCATGACGATGAGTCGGTCCATCGCTGCAATTGTAGATAGCCGATGTGCAATCGCAATGACTGTTTTGCCTTGCATTAATTGGTATAAATTTTCCTGAATGCTCGCCTCAATTTCTGAATCTAAGGCAGAGGTAGCTTCATCTAAGATAAGAATTGGGGCATTTTTAAGTAATACGCGTGCGATGGCGATACGCTGCCGTTGACCACCCGATAGATTGACACCGCGTTCTCCCACAAACGCATCATATCCACTGCGACCATTGCTATCGACAAGCGTTGTAATAAACTCATGTGCATGGGCTAATTTAGAAGCTTCTAGCAATTGTTCATCGGTCGCATCCGGCTTACCAAATAAAATATTATCCCGAATCGATCGATGGAGTAAGGAAGTATCTTGAGTAACGATTGCGATATGCGCTCGCAGGCTTTCTTGAGTAACCAAGCTGATATCTTGCTCATCGATGTAGATATTACCTCGTTGAACATCATAAAAACGTAACAATAAATTGACTAATGTCGATTTGCCTGCCCCGGAGGGGCCAACAATTCCTACTTTCTCACCCGCAGTGATCGTTAAATCAAAGTGATTAAAAATTTGCTGTTGATTAATTTCATTCGGTGAATTGGGCTGATAGGAAAAGCTAACTTGTTTAAAATGAATTGACCCTGATTTAACTGTTAATGCAGGGGCCGCTTTTACATCAGTTACAGTATATGGTTTAGACAAGGTATCAATACCATCTTGTACGATACCAATATTCTCAAATAATGCACTGATTTCCCACATAACCCAGTGCGACATACCCGTTAATCGAATCGCCAAGCTAAGTGCGACAGCAATTGCACCAATCGTGATATTCCCTTCAATCCATAAGTATATGCCTAAGCCCCCAATACAAAACACGAGCAACATGTTGTTACTCCAAACACAGGAATGGAGCCAAGTAACTAAACGCATTTGTGGATGGACTGTTCCAAGAAAGTTGACCATGCTGGATTTGACATATTCTGACTCACGATGCGTATGTGAGAACAGTTTCAAAGTCAGGATATTGGTATAGCTGTCAACAATCCGCCCTGTCATGACTGATCGCGCATCCGCTTGAAGTTTAGAAATATCTTTGAGTCTTGGAATGAAAAAATAAAGCGTGCAAAGATATATGCAAAGCCAGAAAAATAGCGGTATACATAAGCGAAAATCAGCGCTCGCAATTAAATAAAGCGTTGTAACAAAGTAAACCGATACGAACAGCAACACATCAATCGTTTTCATTACAGTTTCACGAACAGCAAGCGCGGTCTGCATGACCTTAGTTGCAATACGACCACTGAATTCATTCTGAAAAAATGCATAGCTTTGATTGATTAAGTAGCGATGCGCTTGCCAGCGAATGATCATCGGAAAATTACCCATCAATGTCTGATACATAACCAGTGAGTGAGCGATCACTAACATAGGCATTACTATCAGGATAAAAATCGACAACCCAATGAGTGAGTAATATTCTTCTTGCAAAAAACGGCTAGGGTCCTTTTCTGATAACCAATCGATAATTGTTCCAAGCACACCATAGAGCATTGCTTCACCTACAGCGACTGCAATGGTTAGTATGGCCATCATGACGAGATAGCGCTCTATACCTCGAATATAGTGCTTACAAAATTGAAAGAGCCCATTGGGCGGTTGAGTAGGGTGCTCAGGCGGGAATGGGTTGATTAGACGCTCAAAAAAATTAAGCATAGTATTTACCGAAGCTGGCAAAGAAGTAGGAAGATACCCGCATCTGAAGGATTCGAGTTATCTTATGCTATTAACCACTTGATAGCCTTTCAAATATCCTGAAGCCTGCAATATAGGTACCTAATGCTGAGCCAAAAGACGAAAGAAGAAAAATGAGTAATATTCGAGTCACTTGGTTATGCCACCATCCCTTTAAGGTAGCAGCATCGCTTCTTAAGCGACCAAAATCTTCTACTTGGGGTTTACGTATGAATATTTCTGCAGTAGCAGCAACCATGCCCGCACCGATCATTGGATTGAGTGAGGTAATCGGTGCAGCTAAAAAAGCAGTTAGGATAGTCAATGGGTGTGCCAGGGCTATAATGGCACCGAGGGCAGCTAATCCGCCATTAATGAAGACCCAATCGATGATCATTGCCATGCCTATATCTGAGCTACGATCAAAACCAAAAGCAAAGCCAGTTAAAATTAAAATAACAATTATCCAGGGTAGGTATTTGAACCAGGAAGAAGTGTTCGGAATCGTATCAAGTTCCTCAAGTTTTTGATTCGTATTGGAGATGCTACGATTCATTAAGAGTTCTTTGATGCCTTTTAGATGCCCAGCACCAACTATGGCAAGGGTATGTTTATAATTATTTTCCTTGCACTCCTTGATCAAGCGCGCTGACATATACTCGTCTCTTTCGCTGATCAACGGTTTAAATAAATCCTTTTGATCTTGGGAAAATTGCAAGAAAGCGCTTTCTAAAACATCACCTTCTTTCAATTTCTCAATTTCTTCTGAGCTAACAGATTCACGCGTGATAATACTTGCGAGTAATCCGCTATATAACTCGAATCTTCTCCACCAAGGTACGTTATAGTAAATGCGCTTTAATGTTGTACCAATTTCTCTGTCGATCAACAATACCGGTAATTTAGCATCAGTTGCATCTTTAATGGCGGTTCTCATCTCCGATCCAGGTTCAACACCTAGTTGTTCGGCCATTCTTTGCTGGAAGGCCCCTAAAGCTAGGCTTGCAGCAACCATGCTTGCTTGACCCTTTTTGATCACTTGAAGTAAATCCATTTTCGCTAATGCATCAGGATTAACGATCGCTTTGTATCGACTAGGGCATAACTCCACTGCAACCGCGTCGTATTGTCCAGTAGCAATTAATTCCTTAACTTTATCTGCACTTGCTTGGGAAACATGTGCTGTGCCTAAAATCGTTATTTTGTTGCCACCGTATTCAAGTGTAGTAAGAGGTTCAGTGGCAGGTAATGTTTTAGAACGAGATTCATTATTTTGTTGTATTGCTTCAGACATGAACAACCTAATTGATGGTCGAAAAAATTAAAGGGTTGAAATTATGAATGACTGTTGGTATGAGTAGTCAGTTTGTAAAAATAGCTAGCTAGCATTCTGTAACACTCACTGCCAAGCCACCCAATGAGGTTTCTTTATATTTGTGCGACATTTCTAAACCAGTTTGCTTCATTGCAGCAATACAGCTATCTAAAGGCATGAAATGTTCTCCAGTGCCCCGTTTTGCAAGGGCAGCTGCTGTATGGGCCTTAATAGCACCAAACCCATTACGCTCGATACAGGGAACTTGTACCAAACCACCGACCGGATCACAGGTCATACCTAAATGATGTTCAAGTGCGATCTCAGCGGCATTCTCGATTTGTTGTGCTGTTCCACCTTGAGCTGCACACAATCCTGCTGCTGCCATCGCTGCTGCAGAACCTACTTCTCCTTGACAACCGACTTCAGCACCTGAAATCGAGCTGCGATGTTTAATAATGCCTCCAATGGCTGCGGCAGTTAATAGAAAATCTCTTACATTCTCAATACTGCCATTTTCATGGCGTGTCATGTAATACAGTACGGCTGGGATGACACCAGCTGCTCCATTCGTTGGGGCAGTTACAACTAAGTGACCCGCCGCATTTTCTTCATTAACCGCCATCGCATAAGCACATAGCCAGTCATTCAGCGTGGCTTTGATTGGGTCTTGATTTAATTGGTTATATAGCTTTTTTGCACGCCGTTCTACTTTAAGTCCACCGGGCAGTCGGCCTTCTGCCTTAAGGCCGTTTTCAACGCATTGCTGCATTGCCGACCAAATTTTATCTAACCCCTGATTGAGTTCATCAGCAGTTATCTTTTGTAACTCATTGGCCTTTTTCATTTCTGCAATGGAAAGAGTGCTTTCACGAGACATCCTTAGCATACTTCGCGCTGAATCAAATGGATAGGGGCATGATGCCGCAGTTTCCATTTTAAGGGGCGCATTGAGTTGATCAATTTCTGCTAAGGTATTGATGAATCCACCTCCAATCGAGAAATAAGTTTCGGTAAGCCAAATTTTCTTATTTTCATCAACGACGGTAAAAATCATTCCATTTGGATGCTGTGGAAGCGGTTCGCCTTTATCAAAGACAATGTCCTCATCAGGTTTAAATTTAAGTTTGACCCCATTCTTCAGTACGAGCGTATCTTCCAGTTCAAGCCGCGTTACTAGCGCATTGACGTCTTCTTTCGCAAGCTCCTCAGGTAGATAGTTATGAAGACCAAGCGTAACTGCACGATCGGTTGCATGACCTTTACCCGTATAAGCCAAGGACCCTTTCAAAATACAGCGAACACTATAAACCGATTGACGTGAGAATGAGGAGCTGATTTCATCAATACGCGATAGGAAATCATGAGCAGCCCGCATCGGTCCCATGGTATGAGAACTTGAAGGACCAATTCCAACTTTAAAGAGATCCAAAACACTTATAAACACGAATGTAAACCTTATCTATTAGATAGCGAAAATGAATGATTAATATATGGGGAGCTATATTAATATAAAAAGAACTTGTGATGTCTGATAAAGAAAGGGGAATGTTATCTGCTTTACAGCACTATTTATTTCGAAAATAATTTTATTTAACATAATATACATTATACGCAATTAAGGGTCTTTTTCTTCCGCCCCAAATTGCTGGAGGTTTTAGTTATGTTAAATAGTAATTTAGCCGCAGTTGGAATATTTGGAAGTTTTATAAATTCTTACGGTTTGGCGTTTATCAAGTTCTTTAGGTCTTTGGGTTTCAGTGATTTTTGGATTAATGCCTTGCTATGGCTTCCGGTTAAGCTTTCTATTCTTGAACTTAAGTTTAAGTATGGCTCACTTGAAAACTATCTTTATCATTGTGATCAGCAACGGAGGTTTGATCATGAAAACTCCTAAATTCGTTTCTGATGAATCACTTGCTAGGCGTTATCGTATGAAGCTTGGCGATGTTTTAGATTTGTGTGTCCAGGGCCGTTTCATTGGAGCTTCTTACAGCTTTTCAAAGCGTCGTTGGTTTATCCCGGTTCCCGTGAGGATGTCGAGAGCCATGATTAAACGTTGCTACAAACGCAAGCCATTTAAACCAATCGATTACGAACGATTCAAAGAAACCCGCTTGCTTTCAAGAAGCCTAAGTAGGCGGTAAAACTTCAGCCTTGTTTTTTTATTAATCTAATTAATCTTATCTCTAAACATGAAATAAACCGCACCAACCATGCACAGTCCCGCCCATAAATAATCTAACTTGAGCGGTTCTTTGAGATAGAAAATAGCAAATGGTACAAAAATACTGAGTGTGATGACTTCTTGCATAATTTTCAAATGCCCGACGCTTAAAACGGTATAACCGATTCGATTTGCTGGCACTTGGAAAAGATACTCAAAAAAAGCGACCAACCAGCTGATCAGCGCCGCAATAAACCACGGTGATGAATTGAGTTCTTTGAGATGCGCATACCAAGCGAAAGTCATGAAAATATTGCTAATAATCAATAAGGTAATACTGATTAATATAGGA
>SSFW01000028.1 GCA_008015595.1 Nitrosomonas sp.
CCATTGCTGATGATGATATTGCCACTACCAGCAAGTACACTTTCGTTGAAGAAGAGCTCGATGTTATTTTCTACTTGGAAATGATTGAAATCATCTGGTGGGTTGCTCCAGTTCAGCAAGGGATTCGTTGGAATGGTTGTGAAATTGAGCGATGTGTTGTCGGAGATACCAGCATATGCATTTCCAGCTAGATCGATAATTGCACCGGAGTCTATTTGAATACTATATTCAGCATTGGAAGCTAGGTTGTCCATAGGATTGATGATGACATAACCAGAATCATCAAATAGAACTTGAGTAGCATCATTGACAGAGATTACCCGACTATCAGTTGAATCAGCTTCATTCGTAATCGTGATATTACCAATACCTGTTTTTACTCCCTCATCAAAGCTAAGAACGATATCACTATCGACCTGGAATTCACTACTATCATCCCAAGGATAGCTACCGATTAGTAAAGGATTAGAAGGGATGGTTGTAAAGTTGAGAGTCCGGCTATCATTAATACCAAGGTATGGGTTACCCGCTAAATCCGTTATCACGCCACTCGCGATTTGGATATTGTAGGTGGTATTTGGGATTAAATCGGCGGTTGGGTTGATGGTGATCGTCGAGCCGTCTTTGCTAAAAGAAACTTGATTAGTGTCATTGATCGGAATGGCGTGCGTATCAACTCCATTGCTAATTATGATGTCACCGCTACCGGCCATTACTGCTTCATCAAAAAAGAGCCCAATATTGCTGTCAATTTTAAATTGCGTTGCATCATCCCACGGATTACTACCAATTAATTGGGGAAGTGAAAGTACGGTAGTAAAGTTTAAAGTGTTTTCATCAGCAATCCCTGCAAAAGGGTTTCCAACTAGATCGGTAATGGCGCCAGCACCCATTTGGACATTGTAAGTGGTATTAGGAATGAGATCATCGTGTGGATTGATCGTTACATAATGACTTCCCTTGCTGCTGGTGAAACTGATTTGGCTTGTGTCAGTTACATCGATGACACGCGTATCTAACCCATTGCTAATGGTAATAACGCCCGTTCCAGCTTTGATTGCTTCGTCAAAATACAAGAAAATATTTTCATCATTGCCAAATGTCGTTTGATCATCGGTAGGGCTGCTAGACAAAAATGAAGGTGCTGTATTATCGCCCGGAGTAATTACCGTAAAATTTTGTTGGGCGGATAAAGATCCCCCTTGATTGTCAATGACTTCGTAGTTTAATTCGACTGGGCCACTATAATCAGAATCAGGCGTAAATAACCATCCATCAGGGGTTGTAGTCAATAATCCATGGGTAGCAGTTAAGTTTGAAATAGACAATGGATCGCCATCAGCATCCGTATACCCTGATAACAAATCGGTTGCCAAAATACTGTAAGGTTGATTGACGATTCCATCACTCAATATGGTTGGTGCGCCTGTAAGCTCGGGGGCATCATTAACGCCCGCAAACGTTACTGTAGCAGTGGCCCAACTCAGGGGATTGTTGCCTTTGCCTTGACGCATTGCATAGCTGAAGGTGTCAACTAAATTTTCTCCTTGAGGTAAGGCCTTTAGGGCAGACGCTAAATCGGGTGTTAGCTCATAGGCCACTTTACCCTCTTCGGTTATCCAGATATTTGCCCCTTTTTCGCTTAGGTTAATAGCACCGATTTCGTCGGGTGACAAGAGATCAGGAGAAGGGGGGGCAGAGCTACTCGCGCTATCATCAATTGACCAGAGTGTTCGAGATTGGCCACCGGAATCATTTGCCAGGACGTCTAATACATAGGTAGTGTTATTGCTAGAAAGATTTTCAAAACTATCGTTATTAGCTTTGGAGTTCTTCGTAAAGCTAGCTGTTGATAAAACATTAGTCTTTGTATTAGTCGCCATAAACCTATCCTCTAAAATAGAAAATGATCGAGTTTGATATAAATTTATCGAAGTGGGGCTATCCATACCTGAATCAGCAGATGTTTCCACAATGAAAAATCTATGTACATAGAATATCAGAGATCTTACAAAATAATGTAAATTTCATATTTCAGAAAAATTCTGGGCTAATTTGTGGGAAAGGTTGAGCGGCTTGCGATTTTTCCGCGAATGAGCGTGTAATTTAGCTGATAATCACAGTAAGCTACAACGAGTAGGCAAAGGTGGCCTTCCTATTCGTTCCCGTGAATATTTGTTTACATTAATTCGATAAAAAACTTAGAATGCTTCATTTCTCATTTGTTTTCACACCATAGTATCTCGCAATAACTTTCAGGAAGTTGGTTGCTTGCAATATATTCCTACCCCCGGTAAAAGGTTTATTGTTTTCAACCATGTCGCCCCAAAGGAACGCGCCAAACCCCCCGATCTTGTCTGACTGATTAAGAATCCAACCATAAAATCCTATTTGGTTGATCAGCGTATCGATATCTGCAAAATGTCCATCTGCCAGGAATGTTCCTGGTATCACGAACAATTTTCGTCCGATAGCTTGTTGAGATTCCATCGCTAACATCGCGTCCCATACCCATGTCCCATACTCAAACTGTGAGTAATAACCATACTCATCAGAGCCACAGAATTCAATATCTCCATAACAATCAAATCCCAGGTATTCTGCATCATCTAACATAACCACATTTTCTTCAGGATAGGCTTTCTTTTGTAGTACGAGTTCAGCCCAGGCTTCGATATGTATAATCCCTGAACCTGGTAAATGTTTGCGCAGTAATTGCCCAGCAATTCGAAAAGTTGATAAGGTTTCTACATATCGATTAGCAACATCGAGACAGGCTTCTGCTTTTCCCTTTTCTTCACAGGCACGTCGGACCCACCAAAACGGCTCATCCATTAAAAATAGAATTTCTGTATCTTTGTGTTTAGCTTTAGCAATTGCTTCGACAATGCTCGTAACATCGTGATGGTACATGCCCGTTTGCTCATCGAGCAATAACCGACTAATGCTAATGACTGGAAGCATTCTGCCTTTATTTTCATCTAGATACTGCGTTATGTCTCTCGGAGATACCGGAGCAAATGCAAAGGCATTACTAAACGAATTGACCTCTTGAATTTGCGATTTCTCAGTTACAAACAATCCAATGATTTTCTGCAACCGTTGTGTATTGAAGTAATCAGCAATCGCAATATTCGAGACTAGCATCATCAGTATGATTATCATTAGCCTGTCCATCGTCGTTCTCCTTCATCAAAAACTTATTCATTGATGAAGACGATGGTAGATTTATGGCAAGTTAACGTCGGTGCGCAAACTCACTCGAGGACCAGATATAAATCACACTTTATCTGCTAACTATTCGAAGTATTGCAAATATAAAATTGAAATGATTTTCTCGATTATTTGTATTTACCCAAATTGTAACTATTCGAAAGCATCATCGTGACGCCACAACTGTGCAGCCCCAAGAACACCGGAGCTGTCGCCATGAATATTGCGCAGCATGGGTGTTATAAACTGATCATTAAACACATACTGCGCTATCTTAGTGCGACCTTCGGTATACAATCGATCGATATTGGATAACCCGCCACCCAACACGATCACATCAGGGTCAAGTATATTGACGACTGTTGCCATGGCACGGCCAAATCGATCAAAAAAACGTTGCATGGTAGCTTCTGCCAAGCTATCACCTTGTGCTGCGAGCGCCACAATCCCATTGGTTGTAATTTCGGTATTACCGCCATTACGATAAAAATCCGCTGCCAGGCCAGGGCCTGAGAGAAACGTTTCGACACAGCCTTTCTGTCCACAATAGCAATCAGGCCCGTTTGATTCCAAAATATTGTGCCCCCATTCACCACCAATGTGCTGAGGCCCTGAGTGCAATTGTCTTTTGAATACAATACCGCCACCCACACCCGTGCCCATGATGACCCCAAATACCACATCGTAGCCTGCTCCAGCACCATTGAGTGCTTCACTTAAGGTAAAGCAATTCGCATCATTAGCAATGCGTAGCGGGCGATTCAATAGTGCTTGTAGATCTTCAAGTAAAGGCTGCCCATTCAGGCAAGCGGTGTTGGAATTCTTCATCTTGCCAGTTACAGCCGAGATAGCGCCAGGGGTACCGATTCCAACTGAACAGGGTTTACCGACCTCGTTCTCAAGCAGCAATACGAGTTCGGCTATTTTGTGCAAGATTGCCTGATAGCCTTCCACCTGACGTGTTTCAATCCGTTTCCTCAGTAATTCTGTGCTATTGCGATCCAGCACAACACCTTCTATTTTTGTTCCACCTAAATCAATGCCAATTCGCATTTATTTATCCTTAATGAAATTAATTCAACGTTGCTCGTCATGTTGCTATTGGGCTTTTAATGAACTACTCTAAACTTATTTTACTGAAAACAGATACTGAGGTGATTGATGAAATTTGAAACGATTGCTATCCACGGGGGTTATAGCCCAGACCCCACGACCAAGGCAGTTGCTGTTCCAATTTACCAAACAACTTCCTATGCTTTTGATGATACGCAGCATGGCGCTGATTTATTCGATTTAAAGGTTACGGGTAATATCTATACACGGATTATGAATCCAACGACCGCCGTCCTTGAACAGCGTATGGCTGAGCTGGAAGGAGGTATCGGCGCTCTCGGTCTGGCATCCGGTCAAGCAGCGATCACTTACTCAATTTTGACGATTGCAGAAGCGGGAGATAATATTGTTTCAGTCGGTACGTTATATGGGGGAACCTATAATTTATTTGCCCATACTCTTCCGCAATATGGCCTCACCGTGCGCTTTGCTGATTACCGAAACCCAGAGAATTTTAAAGCAATAATCGACGACAAAACCAAAGCACTCTATTGCGAGTCTATTGGTAATCCACTCGGTAATGTCGTGGATATTAGCGCTTTAGCGGAAATTGCTCATGAGAGAGGCGTTCCATTGATTGTCGATAACACCGTACCGACTCCTTATTTATGTCGCCCTTTTGAGTACGGCGCTGATATTGTTGTCCATTCTTTGACTAAATATTTAGGGGGGCATGGCAACAGTATTGGCGGTGTGCTGATTGATTCAGGAAAATTTCCTTGGGCGGATCATCCGAATCGATTCAAACGCCTGAATACCCCTGATGTATCCTATCATGGTGTTGTTTATACAGAAGCACTGGGACCGGCTGCCTATATTGGCCGTGCACGCGTTGTTCCATTACGCAACATGGGGGCAGCCATTTCACCTTTTAACAGCTTTCTAGTATTGCAAGGCATCGAAACGCTCCCCGTTCGTATGGATCGTATCTGCTCAAATACCTTGGCAGTAGCAAATTATCTAAAGACACACCCCAAAGTTGGCTGGGTCAAGTATGCGGGCTTGCCTGAACACCCAGAGCATCCTCTGACACAAAAATACATGAATGGCCAAGCTTCGGGCATACTTACTTTTGGCGTTCAAGGAGGTATTACGGGTGGAACACGTTTTCAAGATGCGCTCAAGCTCATTACCCGACTGGTCAATATTGGAGATGCCAAATCATTAGCTTGCCATCCAGCTAGTACTACGCATCGTCAATTGAGTGCGGAAGAAATGCAAAAAGCCGGGGTGTCGGTAGATATGGTCCGATTATCGATAGGTTTAGAACATATCGATGATTTAATCGATGACTTGGAGCAAGCGCTCTCAACGGTATGATGCAAACGCTAAATTCTTCATCTGGATGACCCTTTAGGCTTTGTCCTTGATAAATCAGCTTTCAGCAAAACCTCTCTCCAAGCATAACTATGACCTTGAAGTGTGATATTTCACACAGCGTTACGATCTCAATAAAACTAGCATGAAACTGTTCAAGCGCGATTAAGCTTGAGTAATCACAATACACAGTCTTGAAATCGTAACTATATAAAGCAAGGAGCTAATTTATGAAAAAATATATTCATTTTCCATCGACTTTCAAAAAAGCGATGCTTGGATTGAGTATTCTAATAGGCAGTTTATCAAATCTAGGTCATGCACAAGACCAACTTGGCTTACTTCCACTCTCCAGTTTACGGGTTAGTGACGCACAAGCCTATGAAACATGCCCAGCTGTAAATCCATCGATTCGGCATGCCGATTTTGTGGTAACTTTACAGCGCCAGGCCAATGGGCCCATCAACACTGAGACAGTAGAGTTTTCAACACATGATGGGACAGCATTATCGGGTGTAAATTATGTGCCTGTAAGTGGAAAATTAACGTTTCTACCCGGTGAAACAGTCAAATCTGTTCGTGTCACAATTTTGAGCAGCCAAAATACAGACGATAGTTACTTTTTCTTAACGCTTTCCAATCCAAGTATCCAAGTTGTACTCCGTGATTTTAATGGAACAGCCAGTATTGCTCATCTTGATCCAGAAAACGAAGCTTGTAGAAATCGAGTCAGCTTAAATGCCGATCCAAGGCTACCAGACCCACCTCCAGTACCCAAATAATTCTAAGGGAGGACTGTGGATCAATTCATTTCCATCGAATTGATCCAGCAAGCTAATGCGCTTACATGCAATGTTTCAATGCAAAATTTTGAGGTAAGTGTGCTTTAAGCACCGGCTGTTGCAAAATAGGTTCCTGCTGAATGTTACGCTGAATATAATCGATTAAATTCATGATACGTACCGTACCACTCTGATCAATGGCCCTACCACTTAGTCCTTCCAATAAATATTGAGTAAAACAACTATGTCTGCGGTGGGGCAGTGCATATGAATTACTGTCTCCTGTGGTAGCAGCCAAAATAGCCCAATTTCGGTTATTTTCTTTTGGTAAAGACCGACTCAAATGCTCTGCAATGCTACCTGCTTTGCAGCAATCAAGAACCAGAACCCATTGCAAGGCATTGATTGCACCCAATTTGTTTGAAAATTTTTCCATGCTGATTGCACTACCCTCTAACTGAGTTAGATCGTCAGCTTTCCCATCAAACGGAAGCAAGTAATACCAAAACCGGCCAGATTGAGTTGCACGGACACCATGCCCAGCGAAATAGATGAAAACCAAAGTGTTTTCATCAGTTTCCCCGGCTAAAGCGTCCAGTGCATTTATGATTGCCAATTCAGTTGCTTGCGTATCCAACAATAAAGTTTGGCTGGAAAACGGGTACGCCAAACTCATCTCAGCGAATAAATTGGCAATATCTTCCGCATCATATGTAGTACGCAATGGTGGAACATTCTTATAATGATAAATTCCGATTATCAGAACTGCATAGCGCATAATTTCAGCTAAGTGCTAGCGAGTTAAATCTCGATACCTCGTTCGATCTGAAAAAATTGCTTAATCGATTTATGGGTTGTAGTGATTTCAAGCTTCTCATAGTGAGTGGAAATATCTGGCACCTCGCTTTTCCCTCGAATCGAGATATGCGGCTCAGTCATTCCACCACAAATTTGATGAAGCTGTTCATTCCCAAGATCTTTCTCAAAATTTTCTGTATGAATATTATTACCGCTGATATTGAGTTGATTTCGTGAGGTGATTAGATAGATCCCGGTTGTAAGATTGATAATGCCAATAGCGCTTTGCTCAGGCACATTCGAATCATAAGCAAATAACATTGCATGATGATCCAGTGGGTCAATCGGTTGAATCGAAACAGTAGTCGGTTTGAGAACATATAGGGCAGTACGCATCGTAACGTCTCCTCATTAACTTTGAAATTTTGCTTAAACAATAGATTTAGCCGCCTTCCTCATATTAAGAATGGCGTATGTTGAATTAGATTAGATCCTGCTACTCAATTTGACCACCCGCATCCGGATCATCTTCATAAATAAAACCGGATTGTGCCAGATGCTGAATCGATGGCTGAAACACGATACTTACTTGTTCAGGAGAACCCAAGCCTCGTGGAGTAACGAACTCTGCCCTTGCTGACAAAGAAGTGAGGCTTGTAATTACGAAAATTATAGAAATAATTGCAGTTTTAGAGATTGTTAAGCTCATGTTCATTATTTTCTCCTTGGATTTCGTCTTTCAATTAGTATGGGTTATTACAAAACCAAAATAACCTTTAATGAATTTACAATCTGTGAGAAAACTCACACCGAAATGCTGAGCTTACTGAATTCTCAATGAGTTAAGGCTGGTAAGGAATTTTTTTGATGCTGCTGCTAACCGTTCAAAGAAATAATGGCAGAATTTACCTTACCTTCCGCCTCGCTCCAAGCTTGTTTTTCTGCATTAAAACCGCGGTTAATCACTTTAGTACTACCATCTGCGTTTTTACTGTAATTGGCCGTCACTTGTTCTAGGCCACGTTCAAAGCTGTGGTCTAGCCGTGCAATTTCGTACCAAGTGCCTAAATATTGGTTCGCATCCACGCCATTCACTACAGTTACGTTTTCAGGTATACCCTGGCAAGCAAATAGGGAAAAGGTTAATAACAAGATGAATAATTTTTTTCATCTTGGCTTGCTTTATCTCCTGATGACGCCTGTTAGAAATCGGTCTAACTGTGCTGCAAATGCTTGCCTATTCGATTGATTAAACGGGCTTGGACCGTTTGTTTCTATGCCGCTGGCGCGAAGTTCTTCCAATAAGTTTCGCATGCTTAAGTGCTGCTGAATGTTTTCTTTAGCGTAAAACTCCCCCCTCGGATTTAACGCATATCCCCCTCTTTCGATAACTTGTGCAGCCAGCGGAATATCGGCGGTAATCACCAAATCACCCGCTTCCAGTAACTCCACTATTTTATTGTCTGCGACGTCAAACCCGTTTTCAACCTGCATAGTGCGGATATTGGGCGAGGGTGGCACATAGATAAGCTTATTAGCTACCAGCGTGGTCATGATGTTTGTGCGGTTTGCAGCTTTAAAGAGTATTTCCTTAATGACAACAGGGCAAGCATCTGCATCTACCCACACTTTCATAAGAGCTCATTTTTCGTACAAATTGTGGTGTAACGCAGTGCCCGCACGCTCGGCGCAATACAACAAACTGTCTCGTGTTCTGTACTCCGTAGGCTTCGTGCTCCTTCAAATGTTGATAAATTATTGCGCATTACTTTTTAGCTAATGGCCTCTGCCACCGCCGCGGTATCGCGGCGGTTTGGGGTTGAATAAAGGCATTTGCACTTGTGCTTGGTGGCGCGCCGCTTCTGAAAGTAATTTACCTTTTGTGGGTGCTGGAGATATCAATTTACCCTGTCCATATCCTATCGCGGGTTTGCTGTTAGATGAATCATTGGCATGGGAGTTACGATCTCGCCCTTGCGTTTGACCCCGCTTGGGCTGATTTTGCTTATTCTGCTTTTGTTTCGATTGCCCCTGATTGGGCTGTCCTTGCTTAGGCATTCTTGAGCGATTAGGTTGTTGCTCACGAAATAATCTTGGTGACTCAGTCTCTAGTTTAGCGGGCGGTATAAAGCCTTCCACTGCTACTTTTGGGATTTCGCGTTTGATTAACTTTTCGATATTTTTTAAAAACTTGATTTCCTCGACATCAACTAAACTAATTGCCGCACCAGTAGTGCCCGCTCGGCCAGTGCGGCCAATTCGATGCACATAATCCTCAGGGACATTCGGTAGCTCAAAATTGACTACTTGCGGCAATTGGTCAATGTCCAGGCCACGCGCAGCAATGTCTGTCGCCACTAACACAGGGATTTGGCCAGATTTAAATTCTGCCAATGCTTTGGTACGTGCGCCTTGGCTTTTATTGCCGTGAATCGCCATTGCCGCAATGCCGTCTTTAATCAATTTATCTGCCAATCGGTTAGCACCATGCTTAGTGCGAGTGAATATCAGCACTTGCTGCCAATTGTTCTGCTTGATTAAAAAGCTCACCAAATCGCGTTTAAGTGCTTGTTCAACCAAATGTACAGTCTGCTCAACGAGTTCAGTTGCCGTGTTACGGCGAGAAACTTCTACAAAAGCAGGGTTATGCAACAAGCCGTCAGCCAGTTGTTTAATTTCATCCGAGAATGTGGCGGAGAACAGTAGGTTTTGGCGCTGCTTGGGCAACATCGCCAATAGTTTTTTAATATCGCGGATAAAACCCATATCCAACATTCTATCGGCCTCATCCAGCACTAAAATCTCAATCCCGGATAAATCCACATTGTGTTGGTTAGCATGGTCAAGCAAACGGCCAGGGGTGGCGACCAGGATATCCAAAGGTTTGCGCAAGCGCGAAGTTTGCGGGTTAATGTTCACACCACCAAAAATGACAGTAGAGGTGAGTTTTAAATATTTTCCGTAGATTTTAACGGATTCTTCTACCTGTGCGGCAAGTTCGCGCGTCGGTGTGAGGATCAAGCAGCGTGGACGATGTTTTTCTGCCGGGTATTTAACAGGCGTGTTGCTGAGTATGTGCAGCAAAGGCAGCGTAAAGCCCGCCGTTTTCCCTGTGCCAGTTTGTGCGCCAGCCAGCAAATCACCACCGCTTAGTACTTGCGGAATAGCCTTGGCCTGAATGGGGGTTGGTATGGTGTAACCCGCATCGCTAACGGCGCGCATAATGGGTTCAGATAAATTTAAGTCAGCAAACGTAATGTTTGCTGAGGGAGTTTTGAATGACAAAGTAAATTCCTAAAAATTATAGTCCATGAGTTGGTCTGTTGTCGTGTTTTGAGTTCTCGATGATCACCATTCGGGTTTTAATATCGCTCAAAAATTTTCCATTGGCGCATTATCATAGTAGCCCCCTTGCAACCCATGGAAACGATCATACTAAATTGCTGTAATAAATTCGGACAATCGCATGCACAGCGTAACTGCCTGTCGTGAAAGAGGAACTAGATGTGGAGTTCTCATTTTCGTCAGATTTTAATCTTTGGATTGCGGATTCAGCATGGCGGGGGGTATTAATTTCCCAAGAGCTACCAAAAGCGTACTCTTTTGATCTTTTCTATTTTCAGAAACCCCCTAAAGGTAGGTTCCTAAGGGTAAATAAATCAACCGAATATGTTTATAGGTAACGGTGAATGATTATCTGGCGGAGAGAGAGGGATTCGAACCCTCGATA
>SSFW01000114.1 GCA_008015595.1 Nitrosomonas sp.
AACTGGAACATAGCAAGTATCCACCTTAAATCAGTGGTGATATTACCGCGATGGTGCAGGTATTGTAGAAGCAGTTGATACAAAAGTTAGCGACCTCAAGCCTGGAAATGAAGTTTATTTTTCTCAACCCGGTTTTAATGGCCGACAAGGCACTTACGCCGAGTTTGTAGTAGTCGATGCCAGCTTGCTGGCATTAAAACCGCGCTTATTATCCTTTGAACAAGCAGCCGCGGTACCACTGGTTTTTATTACCGCTTGGGAAGCACTGCATGATCGGACAAGAATCACGCAAGATCAAATCGTTTTGATTCATGCCAGTGCCGGCGGTGTTGGTCATGCCGCGATTCAATTAGCCAAACAGGCTGGTGCTCGCGTTATCACCACCATCAGCAACGAAGAAAAAGCCGCTTTCGTGAAACGGCTTGGTGCCGATTTGATTATCAACTACCACACCCAAGACATCATTGCAGAAGTAATGCGCTGAACTGATAGTAAAGGCGTAGACATTGCTTTCGATACCGTTGGCCCCGTAGTCCTGCAAAGTTGTTTCCGATGCGTCAAACCTTACGGCGATGTCGTCACTATCCTACAAGCCACAGCTGAAACCGATTGGAGCGAGGCGCGCAAACGCAACGTGCGTTTTAGTCATGAACTCATGCTTTCACCGGCTTTGTTGGAATTAGAGCAGGCCAAACACCATCAAGCTGAAATTCTTCGGCAATGCGCTGCATTATTTGATAACAGAAAACTTAGCGTAGCGATTGCTCGTACCTTTAAACTCTCAGAAGCTGCAACAGCGCAGCATTTTCTGGAACAAAATCACCCTGCTGGTAAGCTAGTTCTTAGGGTATAGAAAACAAGTTTCGCAAAAAATTTACTTAATCCGATAACCCGATTTATTCTGGGTTACTTTTGTAAATTTCTATATACGTGCTAGCACGTATTCCTTTTATTACTTCTGTAACAGTATAGTACAAGC
Source organism: Nitrosomonas sp. (assembly GCA_008015595.1). Classification (GTDB taxonomy): domain Bacteria; phylum Pseudomonadota; class Gammaproteobacteria; order Burkholderiales; family Nitrosomonadaceae; genus Nitrosomonas. The sequence goes on from SSFW01000114.1 coordinate 980, forward strand.
AATCATAACAATATAAGAGGGGGCGATACTTAGGGACTAATAAAGACGAAAACAAATATCTACAAAATTTAAACAAAAATAAAACTGATATACCTCAAGTTAAGGTTTAGTAAGAAAAAGTAGAAAAATTCATCTAAACACTCAAAGTTAAATCAGCATTAATAAATTAGATCTACTTTAATTTTTTATCATCTAAAGGGGGAATGTTTTAATGCAAAAACAAAGTATTTCTTACATATTAGTTTTATCACTATTGTCAATGTACTCCTTAGTAGGTCAGGCAATTGGGATTACTGATAAAAGTGCTTTTCTGAACAATCTTGCTGGGTCAATCGGGGTGCTCGATTTTGACAACCTAGCTCATAACACACCCATCTCTGGAACAGTTCAAACTGTGAGCGGTAATACCGGAATCATTTTCCCAGCATCTGTTACCGATTGGCAAAATTTTTCCCATCAGTTGCAAGTGGTTACTAATATTAATGACAACAATCCTACTACTTCCAATCAAAATTCGTTGGGTACCGATGACACAGATAATTACAACACTATTATTGGTGGCACAGTTATAAACCTGGGCTTCACCAACCCTATTATCGCCCTTGGCTTATCTTTTATTACCCCAGATTTGTTATTTGATGATGACATTCGTCTAGTAACTGGTGGTGATGCCGCTTCGCTGATGATTAATGACAAGACTTTTATTGGGAGCTTCGATGGTATTGATTATTATGCTTACTTTCTCGGTTTAATAGGAAATATCAATTTTAGTTCCGCCAGCATTCAATATGGACCTGATGTTATCGGAGGGCCTTTTCTTTTCAATATTGACGATATCATCATCGCTACTGTATCTATGCCTGAACCAGGAACAGCTGGACTTATGCTGGGTGGAATATTTGTAATATTTATGAGAGCACTGAGAAACAAAATAATACTGAATTAGCTTTATCCCCTAATCACGTTTAACTGAGGAGTCCTTATGAAGAATGGTCGTCAAATAGTTACTAATTTCATTACGCTTTTCTTTTTGTTCATCATTTTTACTTTTAGCAGCTATGCGCTAGCACAAACGACGCGACCTACCTTACAAAGTCTGCAAAATCAAATAAACTGCTTGACAACACCAATAGTTACAAAGCATCTACAAGCTATTGATCATGGATGGTATAACAATCGTGGCCAAAGCAGAGCTGATTCTACTCATGGAGTAGTTGCTTATATAGTTGGTAAAAGCACTTTTCAAGATATTACTAGCGTATATCGTAACTTTTTTGTTTTTGATTTGAGGTCGATTCTTCCTGAAAATTATCCAGCACCTTTTTCTAGGAGAGTTGAAGTAATAGTTGCAAGATTAATCCCTTATAATCCTGCTATTGGCTATAAAAATGATAGTGGAGACACTTTAACTTACGTATTGAATCGCGTAAAAAATATTAATAGCTTGATTGATGGGACAGGAGGGCTTCCTGCTTTTACAGATCTGGCTGATGGACCTATTTATGGTAGTTATGTTGCGAGTGTGAACAATAATAATAAGGCTGAGCCAATCCATTTCAACCATACTGCTGTTTATGACATTAACAGGATCTTGCGTTTCGGTGCCGAGGAAGATGACTATCGATTTGCGGTTGGAGGAGTCATTGTCGGACTCGATGATTCCGCAAACGATCAATTCCTATTTGGCGGTAGTGGCGAAGATCAATTTATAAGAACATTAGAGTTATATATAAAGTATCCAGATGCTTTATGCCCAGAACCCGATTTGCTTCCATAAAGCACATGAATTTCTGGTGTTGAGTGCTCGAATGAATACTGCAAATAACACTAGAAATTCTTACGCCCCATGGATATAGCTAGGTATCATTAATTCCTAGTGCACCTATTTTCTACGTCTACCGCGATAGCATCTGCGTAACTAAGTTCTGACTTTACTATATTGCCGAAATAGGGATGCCGGTAAAGATCTGTAAAATCGCGCATAAGATTACACCAGTCTTCCAAGACAACAAATTCGTTACTTCTGAGATGATATGAGCTGATGCGTGGTTCAAGGATTGCCAAAACCCAGTGATTTACGCGTTCAGTCTCTGCAGCACTGAAATTCTTTGTATCGTCATGCTTTGCTCGCGTGATCAACTCTGCCAGTTCGTGATCCGACGCAACCGACAAGTGAATTTGGCTCATTAATCCCGCTAGCGATAGTTGATGTGTAATCTGAATTGCTTCACGATTTTGCTGCAATTCAAATACAACAAGCACTAAACCCATTACTACGGCAAGATTTGTAATCGCGGTGATCAATCGTTCAAATTTCATGGATGCTACCTACTATCAACTCGTAAGTCTTACCGTAAAAGAAATCAAGATTTCAATTCTGACCGCTCCTTAAACCAAAGAAAGTTCCTATCTTCTGCAACAAGATTTTAATGAATCGCCACAATTTAGGTAAAAACCAAATCGAGAAACCAATAAAACCAATAAACAGAATCAAAAAAAAGATGGGATGATTGAGTGCGGTCCATAAACCACCCAATACCAAAAAATCCCCACTGATTGATGCAGTCCAATTTGATACGGGCTCGGGAGAAGTATTGAGCATCAGCCGCGTTCCTGCTTTAGTTGCATGACTGGTGGCGGCAACACTGCCGCCCAAAATACCTGCTGCAATCTCCAGCGCTGGCGTTACATCGCCGACTGTGCCGACCGCCAGTAATGCACCGGCTGGAATACGGATAAAGGTATGAATCGAATCCCAAACGCTATCCAATCCAGGTATTTTGTCCATGAAGAACTCAATCGTATACATGATACCTGCAGCACCGATCACGAAAGGATTCTCTAATACCGAAAGCTCGGTTGGCAACTGTATATTGTTGGTTGCGCTACCGATGCCGAGCACTAACAATACTGCATACAAATTAATGCCGCTCGCCCATGATGCGCCCATTGTTAGGGCTAATGATGTAATCAACGTTTCATATTCACTCATTTATCTGCCTTCAACACACTATTATTTTTCTTCGTATCTTCGCTATCGAGAACCATATGCGCTCTTTCAAGGGGTAATGTCTTGCCCTGGAAAAATCGCGGTTCACGCAGATTCCAAAGAATCATCAGCGGAACACCTAACATTAATGCAGCACCGCCGATCAAGAATACAGCGCCCACCCCAGCAATCGAACCACTGGAACCATAATTGGGATCCATCATACTCCAAGCTTGGTAAATTCCCACCGCAATCAGAATAACCGCTGCGATTAAAGGTAAAATGACTTGTGACAAAGCGTGGTACCAATGATTAAACGCCGTACGGTGAAAATAAAACACACAAGATAACGCTGCAACCGTGTAGTAAGTGCAGATAGCAATGCTAACGCTATGGATAGAATCTTTGACGATCGATTCGCTAATTGAACTTAACGTGATATAGATCGCTAACGACATGATGCCTATCGTCCAGGTCGTCACTAAAGGCGTTTTTGTGACACCACTGACGTAAGCAAATTTTGCAGGAATCGCCCGGTAAGTTGCCATCGCAAGTGCAACCCGCGCTGCTGGCATGATCGTCGAGATCGTTGCCGAAAATGCAGAAATCGCGATAACCAATGCTGCAATCATGGCGCCCATTTCACCGATGGTATCCGTTGCCAGCGCGGTAACAATCGAATCGATATTCCCCTCAAACGTTAAACTAGATGGGTCATGAGCATCAACGCCAGCATACGCCAAAGCGGTAATAGAAAATACCACATAGGTAATGACGGTAATCATCATTGCGGTAGTGCCACTGCGACCGATTTGCTCTGAAGTTCCTGCGGTTTCTTCTGACATGGCCAGCGAAGCATCAAATCCCCAGAAAATGAAAAGTGCGATCAGAAATCCGCCCAGAAACGCTTCGAATGAAGCAATGGCAAACGGATTCAACCATTCCAAGGAAAAGGGATTCGCAGTAGCAACCGCGTCACCTTGCAAAACACGTAGCGTCAATATTGCCGCGAGCACCACTAACACACCATATTGCATCGCAGTCAGCAACATCGTCGTTCTC
>SSFW01000122.1 GCA_008015595.1 Nitrosomonas sp.
AACTATGTTATGTAGTAATAATAGCTTTAACAGAAATGAGGTATTAGTATAAAAGCTTGTCATGATCTGAATTATCGGATCTGACAAGCTTATTTTATTTTTGATGAGTCAAATGGCGATCGTCAAATTCCGTCACCGCACCGGTAAATAACTGGTTTGATTCTTATTCTTCATTCTTTCCTGCTTCACATCGCATTGTCTTTATAAACTTCGAGTGGGTTTATTTTGGAAAGCCTCGTTCTTCTTTAGCAAAGCTAATTCGATTTTACAAACACGGGCGTTCTCCCTCTTGTTATGATATGTTAATTCGTTGTGAAATCTAATCTGATTTAAGGTGCCAGGGGAAATTATGCTGAAATATGACTATTCGTTATCGAAGAATGAGCAAGTCGCATTATTTTTCTTTATTATCGGGCTCATTACGGTATTTGGCCTGCTGCTTTTTTCAAATAAATCGGAAGAACGCATTGCTGAAAGCTCAACTCATATTCAGCAAGATCTCACAAAGCAGCTTTATCAACAAAAATTGCAGCAGCGTGAAGCAGAAATTCTCGAGGTGCTTAAGCACACCGACCCTAAACATAGGCGCATTCTCGAAGTTGAATTGCAGGATATCCAGCTACTTTTACAGGATATTGATAACAGTTTCTTACTGTTAAAAGCGAGTATCAATGACCGCCTAAAACAATTGGAAGTACTTCATCAAGCTTATCCCATTCAAATGCTAGAACAGGCTATTATGGCTATACGTCAAGCGAATGATCAGCAGGCGATTCAATTGTTCCGTCAAATCGAAAAAAATAACGAACACAATCCACCCCTTGCGGCTGAAGCAGCTTACCAACTGAGCAAATTAGCTGAAGATTCAGTTCGCTATACGGCAGGACTTGAACATGCAGAAAAGGCGATCCGCTTGATTCCGAATAATGCGTTATACCTCAGCGCGGCGGGATTTTTTAGCGATAAATTAGCGCACTACAAGAAAGCCATTAGTTACCATGAGCAAGCGCTCGCAATTCTGCGCACGCTACACCCTGAAAATCACCCTGAGATTGCTGCAGTAAAGAATGATCTGGGCATGGCATGGGATGCACTCGGTGAATACGCCAAAGCGATCAAATTTTTTGAGCAAGCATTGGAAAGTTTGATTCAACTGCATGGAGAAAATCACCCAGATGTCGCTGCCATTCAGAATAACATTGGAATGGCTTGGGACTCATTAGGTGATTATCCTCGGGCGATTCGGTACTATGAACAATCACTGGAAGCTGATCTCAGTCATTATGGAGAAGATCATCCGAGTATTGCCAAACGCCGTAATCAAATCGACCATGCTTGGGAATCCATCGAAGCCTACCATGATGCTATTCAGTATTTCGAAGCCGCTCTTGATAGCGACCTTAAAACCTATAAAACCAATCACCCTAGTATCGCCAGAGATCGCAATGATTTAGGAATTGCCTGGGAATCGCTCGGTGAATACCATAAAGCCATTGAGTATTTTGAGCAAGCACTCGAAACCAGTATTGCAATTTATGGGAAGCATCATCCATTGATTGTTACCTATCTGAATAATCTGGGTAATGCATGGGATTCACTAGGCAAATATCGAAAAGCCATCGAATATTTCGAGCAAGCGCTTGAGACTGGGCTCGCGCTGCATGATGAAAACCATCCTTCCATTGCGGTGACCCGTAATAATCTTGGCAATGCGTGGGAATCGCTTGGGGAATTGCACAAAGCGATCAGTTATTATGAGCAAGCATTGGCGATTGATTTAAAGGCATATGGTCAGAATCACCCCAACATTGCGCGCGACAAAAACAATTTGGGGAATGCCTGGGAATCCTTGGGTGAACATCAAAAGGCCATCCACTATTTTGATCAGGCGCTTTCCATTGTGTTGCAATCGCATGGTGAAAATCATCCGCAAGTTACTACATATCGCAACAATCTTGGCTGGGCTTGGTATTCATCGGGACATTACCAAAATGCCATCGATTATTACAAACAGGCGCTGGTTACAGCTAAAAAATTACTGGGGGAAGATCACCCGAACACAAAAGTAATTCAAAGCAATTTAAGAAGCGCAGAGAGTAAGCTAATCACAACGCCCTAATTTCACTGCTATCAGTTAAACTGTGTATGTGAAAGCAGCGAGTAGATTCTAGCGTAAAAAATCTAGGCTAAATTCATGCTGAACTATAACTTTCAAAGCGGAGAATGCCATGGCCATTGAAATCAGTTGGGAAGCAGCTAGCAACAAAACGGCTTGCCAGATACAAGAAAATGGAAAAACTTGGATCTCGGATATCGGGCTAGAGTCTGGTGGGTCTGGTCAATATCCTGATCCGCATCAGATGCTCGATTCTGCGCTTGGAGCTTGCACTGTTCTTACCATTCAAATCTATGCGAAACGTAAGGCGATACCATTAGAGCGTGTTCTCGTATCGATTACGCACATTGAAGAAGCAGGTTTATACCAATTACAGCGCAATATTCAATTAAAAGGGCAGCTTACCGAGGCGCAACGCGATGATTTGTTACGAGTTGCTAATAAATGTCCTATCCATAAAGTGCTTTCAGGACAGTTTACAATCATCACGCAACTTGAAAATTGATGCAATCGTGTTTGTGCATCCTCAACTTGAACCACCTATATCGTTTAAAGATAGATTAACTCCAAACGATATCCCATGGCTTTCAACTCACTATTATCAAAATAGATTTTGATTTCAATCTCGCTATCTGGGGCAAAGAATTGTGGCAGTTTATTATCGTTTAAATAGTCACTTGCTAACAAAATCCGGCTTGCAATGGGTTGATCATCAAGATTGGTTAGTGTTAATCGTAATTCAGGCCATGCTTGCTGAAAGGGTGCGTGATTACGGATCGTTGCAAGTAATGTCACAATTTCAGCTTGATGATTAGGATTGACACGTAATTCAGAGGATTCAAGACTCAATAAGGCGCTGTATTTTGGTAAGTGCACTTCACATTGCAATAGATCGCAACTTTTTTCTAGAATCGCTCTGGAACTTGGAATCGCGATTGCGAGTTCTGTACGGTAAAAGTAAATGAGTTGTACGCACAGCAGGATAATTAAAGCTAAGCTTGCAGCAACTTGTTTCCAAATCAAGTTGGGGGTGTCTACTTCAGCTACCCCATTTTGATCAGCTTGATCGGCTATAGATGCGCTCGTTAACTCCGCTTGCTCGCTGGATTGCAGGCCTGATGGCGCAGGGTGTTTATTAATAGTGGGAAGTTCAACTTCTTCATGAACGGGAAGCGCGAGTTGGCTGTCCTCCATTCTGATAAGCGATTCTGGAATTGAAATCAGCGCCCTAAAGGCATTAAAAGCTTGTTCACATTGTCCACACCTTACTTTTCCATCGTGCAAATGTAATTCTGGAAAAGTAACGCGATAAACTGATTGGCAAACAGGGCACTTCGTTACGAGAACCATAGCCTAGCAACTTTTAATCAAGGTATTTCGTTCCTACTAGCAGTACCCAGTCATCTTTTTGATCGACAATATCGATATCAAACCATTGCCGATAGCATTGGCAAACTTCGTCAGCTTGTTCTTTCAATATCCCAGAAAGGGCGATCTGACCCTCTTTTCGAACGGCATTGGCTAATAGCGGCGCTAATAGGATGAGTGGATTGGCTAAGATATTGGCGACGACTTTGTCGACATATCGCTTCTCAAAAAAATTAGCAATTGGCAGATTGAGTGATGTCGAGAATAAAATAGACTGCGGATTGCAGTGATTAATCATCGCATTTTCTTGACTCGCTTGAATTGCATTCGCATCGATATCAACTCCAATGACCCGGCTTGCACCCAATTTTAATGCAGCAATTGCTAATATGCCTGAGCCACATCCATAATCAAGCACGGAATCACCGGGTTGAAGTTGTTGGTCTAACCAGGAAAGGCATAATTGCGTCGTTGGGTGACTACCGGTACCAAACGCACGACCAGGATCGAGAATCAAGTTAATCGCATTCGTATCGACTGGGGTGTGCCAAGTTGGAACAATCCACAATCGTTGAGAAATTTTAATGGGGTCGAACTGTGATTGTGTTAATTTTACCCAATCCTGCTCATGTACTTGAGCTAAAGCATATTTGGGTGGATAAGGAAGATTTAACGTTTGTTTGATCTCTTGCAAAATGATTGCAATATCGACATGGTGTTCAAATAAAGCGGAAACAAAAGTATGGTCCCAGATTTCATCATGGATAACATCGGGTTCGCCAAACAAAGGTTTTTCGTCGGTAGTATCGGCTGCTGCATCACGGATATCAATTGATAATGCGCCCAACTCAAAGCATTTTTCACTCACTAATTCTACTTGAGCTGCATCAACATCGAGTGTTAGCGAGTTCCAATACATGATTGAGCAAAGGAAAGGTTAACGATCACCTTTATCCGATTTATTATGCAGAGCGAGCTTGTGTTCTAGATAATGAATCGAAGTACCCCCATCTAGAAAATGACTGTCGGATAATAAATCCAGATGAAGCGGTATATTAGTTTTTATACCGTGAATGACCATTTCTGAGAGCGCGATACGCATTCGTGCGATAGCTTGTTCACGATCATCCCCATAGGCAATGATTTTACCAATCATCGAATCGTAGTAAGGTGGAACCATATAATTATGATACACATGTGTATCAACACGAATACCAGGCCCTCCCGGCGAATGGTATTGCAAAATACGTCCTGCTGAAGGCGTTAGTTTGTAGGGGTCTTCAGCATTGATACGACATTCAATCGCATGGCCTTGGAAAATAATATCTTTCTGCTTTAACTCCAATTTTTCGCCTGCTGCAATTTTGATCTGCGCACGAACTAAATCGATCCCTGTCACTGTTTCAGTCACCGGATGTTCAACTTGCAAACGAGTATTCATCTCAATGAAATAAAATTCATTGTTCTCAAACAAAAACTCAAATGTACCAACACCGCGATAATTAATGCGACGACAGGCTTCAGTACAGCGTTCTCCAATTTTATCGCGTAATCTCGAAGAAATTTTTACAGCCGGCGCTTCTTCAAGAATTTTTTGATGACGGCGCTGCATAGAGCAATCTCTTTCGCCTAAGTGGACAGCGTTACCATACGAATCGACCAATACCTGAAATTCAATATGACGCGGATTCTCAAGGTACTTCTCTGCATAGATCGTTGGATTACTAAAAGCAGCCTGCGCTTCATTGCGTGTGGTAATCAGCGCATTTGATAAGGCTGCCTCGGTATGAACCACGCGCATACCTCGCCCACCACCGCCACCGGCTGCTTTGATAATGATAGGATAGCCAATTGATTTTGCTATTTTTTTGATTTCATCGAGCGATTCAGGTAAAGCGCCATCCGATCCGGGAACGCAAGGTACCCCCGCTTGTCGCATGGCATTTTTTGCAGAGACTTTATCACCCATGAGTCGAATGGTTTCTGGGCGAGGCCCAATGAATGCAAACCCACTTTCTTCGACACGTTGTGCAAAGTCTGCATTTTCTGAGAGAAAGCCATAACCTGGATGAATGGCTTCGGCATCGGTTACCTCTGCAGCGCTGATGATGGCAGGGATATTGAGGTAACTTTGCGCTGATGGCGCTGGGCCGATGCATACCGACTCATCTGACAGTTTGACATATTTCGCATCTGCGTCTGCTTCAGAATGAACTGCTACGGTTTTGATACCCATAGCCCGGCATGCACGTTGAATACGTAGCGCAATCTCACCCCGATTCGCTATGAGAATTTTTTCAAACATGTTGACTCATATAAAAAAATAAAATCTGAAGGGAGAAAGGATAATTTATATCAATACTTGCTTATCCAATGACGAATAACGGTTGGCCGTATTCAACCGGTTGGCCATTCTCAACTAATATCGATTTGATGATGCCATCTTTATCCGCATCGATCTCATTCAATAGCTTCATTGCTTCAATAATGCAGAGTGTATCGCCTACTTTGACACTATGACCAGTTTCCACGAAAGGTTTTGCACCTGGTGCTGAGGAACGATAGAACGTGCCGACCATAGGGGAGGTTACAATATGGCCATCCGGTAATTCTGTTTTTGGTTTGTCATCGCTATCAACAGATTCATTAACAGTTTGTTTCTGAGAGGCTTCTGCCACACCGCTATAAGAAAAATGAGATTGCTGGGGTGGTATGGTATAGCCTTGGATAATTTGGTTCGAATTTTTGCTGATACGAACTTTTTCTTCACCTTCTGTTATCTCAAGTTCAGTAATATTATGTTCATCAACTAATTCAAATAGCTTCTTCAGTTTTCTTAAATCCATAAAACTCCTCCTAAAGTAAACGCCTTGTCGCGTATTTTTTCGCTATTTTCAGTTTTTTTCATGACAATTAAAGAAGTTTAAATTTGACTTCAAGCCTAAAAACATTTCGGTGATATCTATCCTATCTAAACGTGTATTAAGAAATAGTTATGATTTAATAAAAAATTGCAGTGCAAACTCATAACCTTTATGGCCTAAGCCACTAATAATCCCAACTGCAAGGTCTGAGAAATAAGATTTGTGGCGAAATGATTCGCGGGTATATATATTAGACAGGTGTACTTCAACAAAGGGTAAGTTGGTTGCGGCAAGCGCATCCCGTAATGCGACACTCGTATGTGTCAACCCAGCCGGATTAATGATAATAGCCTCTGTTCCATCCTGGAACGTAGAATGGATACGATCAATTAATAGGCCTTCACTATTATTTTGGAAGATATTAAGTTGTATACCGGCAACTTGAGCCATTTCAAGTAACTTATGATTAATTACTTCTAATGTTACAGTGCCATAGATATCAGGTTCTCTTATTCCCAATAAATTTAGATTTGGTCCATGGATAACCAGGATATTTTTAGCAGTGATATTTTTTTGCATTGTTACGAAATTATCGCTTTTTTAAGTAAAAATGTACAGATTTTTAAAGACAATCAGTGCATTTATAATAAGTTTCACGATAGAAAACCATCAAGTGGTTATTCCTACTGAGAGAACGTTTTAGGATAACTGCGCAATGCAAAAATGTTTTGAAATGTTTGAGTCAAATCTGAGACCGGTGATCATGAAGTGGCGAGAAAATTTTTATCGTATCGCTCTTTAAATTTAATTGGCGATGGATAGTCGAGTCTTTTTTATATTCCCGCAAGTTAAGATCTCAATATATTTAAAGAACTTGATCTGGATTAATATGCCCCAATTGGACTAATTGTCGATTACAATCGATATGATTAGCTGGCGTTATGTTTTCTCAAAGATGTGTTTTTTTGTAAGGTTTGGCACTTTCTGGTGGTGCTCAATGTGCTTCTCCCTCTGAAAAAAGGTTGAGTACAATTACACCAGAAACAATTAGGCCGATACCGATGATTTCTCCTAGACCAATAGATTGCTGATAGACGATCCACCCAATCAACGTGATCAAGGCGACTCCAACACCAGACCAAATAGCATAGGCGACACCGAGCGGAATAGTGCGCAGTGTCAGTGAAAGAAAATAGAACGCCGATGCGTAGCCGACGATAACAATTATCGAAGGCAACCAGCGAGTAAATCCATCTGAGGCTTTGAGTGCAGAGGTTGCGATGACCTCAGATAGGATTGCTATTGTTAAATAGAACCACTGCATATGATTTTGTGAGTAGTGAGTTAGAGAATTTTTGTCTGAAATGATGCAATCGCCAGATATTACTTCTCATTTGGTGGTTAAAATATACATCAGCTTGAATCTAATATAAGATCAGGGATAAGCTAAATTTGGTTTTTCTCCAAATTTTGATTTATATATCAATAAACCTTAGCAGCAGCTTATTGAGAATAGGTTTTGATATATAAATTTAAGACGAAAATAAAATTATATTTATATTCAATGGGTTATTAATCGATGATGGTGCCCAGAAGAGGACTCGAACCTCCACACCCGAAGGCACATGG
>SSFW01000158.1 GCA_008015595.1 Nitrosomonas sp.
ATCTAAATTAGTTTAGGTACTTCCTATTCTAGGAATTAACAATAACAATACTTTTAATTGCTACTAGTTCACATTCGAATCAAGTTTTTAATAAGTAACATCAAAAATAAATAACCAGTAAGATAGATACACTATTTGGGCTGCGCAACTTAAACAATCCATAAAAGCTCAGCGCTATCACTTTAGGAAAGATTCAATGTTTACCGGAATTATCGAAGCAGTCGGAACGATTAGACAGATCGCACAAAACCCAAAAGGAGTTAGCTTACAGATTGATGCTGGAAAGCTTGATCTGAGCGATGTCAAGACCGGTGATAGCATCGCGGTTAACGGTATTTGCTTGACGGTCACGAAACAGGGTGAATGTTACTTTGCTGTGGATGTTTCTCATGAAACATTACGCTGCACCAAAGGTTTGAAGAATCTAGGTAGTCAGGTTAATCTCGAAAAAGCAATGCGGCTATCGGATCGTTTAGGCGGACATCTAGTTAGTGGACATGTGGACGGCGTTGGTGAAGTTATACAATTCGAACCTGAAGGGGAAAATTATCGACTCAGCATTCAAGCGCCTGATGCGTTGCTAAAATATATCGTGGTTAAAGGATCTGTAACCATCAACGGCGTGAGTCTTACGGTTAATCGTATTGAAAGAAAGGTATTTGATATTAATTTAATTCCCCATACATTAGCGGAAACCAATTTGAAATTATTGAAAGTAGGTGAGGCAGTAAATTTGGAAACCGATTTATTAGCGCGCTACGTCGAGCGCCTAATGACTCAATCGATCAATCAAATTTAGGACGATTATGACGATTAGCAGCATCGAAGCAATAGTAAGCGATTTTAAGGCAGGCAAAATGGTCATTCTGGTCGATGAAGAAGATCGAGAAAATGAAGGCGATCTAGTCCTGGCTGCCGAGTTTGTTACACCAGAAGCGATTAATTTTATGGCAAAGTTTGGTAGGGGACTAATTTGTTTGACGCTGACTGAAGAACGTTGTCACCAACTTAAATTATCACCGATGGTAGCAGCCAATCATTCATCTCACGGGACCAATTTTACTGTTTCAATCGAGGCAGCCAGCGGTGTTACAACCGGTATTTCTGCTGCTGATCGGGCACGAACTATCCAAGTCGCTGTTAAAAAAGAAGCTAAACCGGAGGATATTGTTCAGCCCGGTCACATTTTTCCGCTTAAAGCGCAAAAAGGAGGGGTTCTGGTTAGAGCTGGCCATACTGAAGCGGGTTGTGATCTCGCTCAAATGGCAGGACTTATGCCAGCAGCCGTAATTTGTGAAATACTCAAAGATAACGGCGAAATGGCCCGATTGCCGGATTTAGTGGAATTTGCGAACACGCACCAACTTAAAATTGGTACAATAGCCGACCTTATTCACCACCGCAGTTTAACCGAAAGTTTGGTATCGCGTATTGCGGAGCGAACCATACAAACCGTTTTTGGTGAATTTGATTTGAAAGCCTATCACGACAAAACTGCGAATATTACACATCTTGCGTTAGTCAAAGGACAGCTTCAGTCTGAAAAAGAAATTCTGGTGAGAGTACATGAACCGTTGTCAGTCATTGATGTATTGGACATTGCTGACTGTAGCCATTCTTGGAGTATTAACGATGCGATGCGGGTCATTGCTGAGGCCGGTTCAGGCGTTATCGTTATGTTACATCGCAAAGGCGACGCTGGAATCTTAACCGAGCGCATTATGGCAACAAAATCTTGGTATCCTGATCAGATCAAGACTGATTTACGCGATCATGGGATTGGCGCTCAAATTCTGAAAGATCTCGGTGTTCGTAAAATGCGTTTACTGGCTACACCGCGCAAAATGCCAAGCATGACCGGATTTGGTTTAGAAGTGACTGGTTATTTAGAATCGAGCAACAAGCAAACCGCTACCTGAGGATAAGTGTTTAAAAAAGGCACATAGGAATTGAATTAGCATGGGTTATTACGACAACATACCAGAGATTGAAACTAATCTAGATGGCTCCGAATTGAGAATAGGCATCGTGATGAGTCGCTTTAATATTGAAATTGGTGAAGGATTATTAGGCGCCTGTGCTGCTGAGCTGGTGCAACTTGGTGTGCAAGAAGCCAATATTCAGTTAGTAACCGTACCCGGTGCATTAGAAGCTCCCGTTACGCTACAAAAAATGGCATTGTCCGATCAATTTGATGCACTCATCGCATTGGGTGCCGTTATTCGGGGCGAAACCTATCATTTTGAAGTTGTCGCTAATCAATCTGCAGGCGGGTTAATGAAGGCTCAGATTGAAACGGGCATTCCGATCATCAATGCGATTCTCACCACGGATACCGAAGATCAGGCTTCGTCACGAATGTCTCAAAAAGGAAAAGACGCAGCGAGAGCAGCCATTGAAATGGCTAATCTTTTCGATAAATTAGTTGAATTTGAATGAAAACAGTTGCCATGAAAGAAGCACCGGCCAAATCAGGCCCAAAACTTGCTCCCAAATTCAAAAATCGACGCCGTTCTGCACGAGAACTTGCGCTGCAAGGTATCTATCAATGGCGGCTTACTGCAAGCGAAGCTGGCTTTATCGAAGCACAGCTGAGAAGCGCAAGCTTCTTCGCAAGAGTTGATGCGGTTTTTTTTTCTGATTTATTGCAAGGTGTCATCAAACATGCTGATGAACTTGAGCAGAAAATTGCACCCTGCCTGGACAGAACGTTCCAGGAACTTAGCCCCATTGAGTTGTCGATACTCTTGTTGAGTACGTATGAACTTATTTATCACCCCAATATTCCCTATCGTCCAATTATCAATGAGTCGATCGAGCTTGCAAAAACTTTTGGAGGAACCGATGGCCATAAATATATCAATGGTGTCATGGACAAATTGGCAACTCAGCTACGTGGCACAGAGGTTGCATTGCACGCAAAGAAAACAGCTAAGTTCCATTAAGCCCACCATAAAAATCTATTCACTTGCTCAACAAAAATGACCTGCACGATTCTAGAATCGCATTACGATTAGCAAAACAGTCAACACCATAATTTAGAGCGTGGAATCTGAATTCGATATCATTCGTCGCTATTTTACACGTCCCACAAAAAAAGCTTTGCTGGGCGTTGGCGATGATGCTGCACTGATTGCTTATAATGCAACCACCGATCTTGCTATATCTACCGATACCTTGGTAGCAGGCCATCATTTCTTCCCAGATACAGATCCTAGTCAATTAGGCCACAAAGCTTTGGCAGTTAATCTTTCTGACATGGCGGCAATGGGTGCTGTTCCACGCTGGCTTACTTTAGCAATCACATTACCCAAAGATGCACCTCAAAGTAATTCGGCCTGGTTACAGGCTTTTGCTCACGGGTTCTTCGCGTTAGCTGACCGCTATCAAGTTGAGTTGATTGGTGGAAACACGACGAATGGACCGCTTAATATTTGTGTACAAGTTATCGGTGAAGTTGCCAGAAATAAAGCATTAAAACGTAGCAATGCACAACTGAACGATGATATCTGGGTCTCAGGACAGCTCGGTAACGCCGCACTTGCACTTGCCCATCTCAAGCAGCAGCTTGTTTTAACTAGCGAGGCGCTCGATGTTTGTTTACCCGCACTCCATACCCCAACTGCAAGAGTAGCGCTAGGACAGCAGCTAATCGATCTAGCGCATAGCGCAATCGATATTTCTGATGGTTTGCTTGCCGATTTAGGGCATATCCTTTCAAGTTCGAATCTAGCCGCTGTTATCCAGCTTGAGACCATTCCACATTCTTGGGTTTGGAAGCGCTATGCAGCGCATCCACAAGCCCTCGAATGGTTATTGTCAGGCGGTGATGATTACGAGCTTTGTTTTACGGCCCCGGAAACCGAGCGCAAAAAAATTCATACGCTCTCAAAAGAGTTAGCTACCCCACTGACGTGTATCGGAAAAATATTACAAGGAGAAGGTTTATCTATAGTAAACTCAACTGGAACAGTAATTGAGCATACGAAAAAAGGCTATGACCACTTCCTTTCCTGAGCCGTATCGATCCAATTTCAAGCTTCCTCCCCTTGAGCCGGATATAGCCTTTGTATATAGCCGCTTAGCACACTTTTTAGCCTTTGCTGCCGGTGCAGGACTCAGTAAATACGCACCGGGCACGATTGGAACCCTTGTTGCTTTCCCTATCTATTGGCTGCTGCAGTTGCTATTTGATCCAATCGCACTTTTGCTCGTCATCGATATCTTTTTCATTATTGGTATTTGGGCGTGCGGCATCACCGGGAAAGCGCTACATGCACCCGATCATTCGGGTATGGTGTGGGACGAAATCGTTGCGTTCTTGCTGGTTTTATATTTCATACCAGACCATTGGTTGTGGCAAATCAGTGCGTTTATCTTATTTCGGTTTTTTGATATCGTGAAGCCGCCGCCCATTAAATACTACGAAAAAAAATTCCACGGTGGGGTAGGCGTAATGTTTGATGACTTACTCGCGGCTTTTTTTACCCTCCTGTGTCTAGCCGGATGGAAATCGATCGTCTTATTTGAAAGTTATTTTTAGCGCACTGCAATGATCGTCGATGATTCAGCACTTTCTGCTTATGCGCAACAAGTCGGTGTTTTGCTCACCAGCAAGCATCTAAGGTTGGTTACTGCTGAATCATGCACCGGGGGTTGGATAGGGCAATCGATTACGGCTATTGCAGGGAGTTCAGGCTGGTATGAATGTGGCTTTATCACGTATAGTAATCAAGCAAAGCACCGGATGTTGGGCGTCCAAGCAACGACATTGCTTAAATATGGCGCTGTTTCAGAACAAACTGCGCGAGAAATGGTAACAGGTGCTCTTAAAATGAGCACTGCACAAGTAGCGATATCAGTAACTGGTGTTGCCGGTCCGAGTGGTGGTTCGAAAGAAAAACCCGTAGGAATGGTATGTTTCGCCTGGGAATTTAAACAAAGCACAATCCATAGCACGACACATTTCTTTTCAGGTGACCGTTAGTCAGTCAGGCGGCAGGCCGTGGCTGCCGCTTTGCTGGGTATCATCGAGTTACTCGAAGGAATTTCACCTTCACTTGTTTGAGGCTTCGTCATGCCTCAACCTTTGTGACATGAGGCGATCCGTATAAGCAATCGCTACAGCAGAGATCAGAAA
>SSFW01000016.1 GCA_008015595.1 Nitrosomonas sp.
AAGAAACAATTAGATGCCTGAGATATATCTCCTCTACGAGAACTCTAATATTTTTATATGCCAATTGAAATCATATTTACCACTGCGGAATCAGAACCATTCTATTTAGAAGAACTTGATCACCTCTGAGTTGAAATGGGCGAAGCAGTTAGTTCGAGTTTTGTGGATTATCTGGAATGACTCAAAAAGTCTCATCCAAACAATATTGATGAGCTCTATTCTCATCTTGATACGCTCGTTCATGATGGTTCTCCCGCTGATTGGATGCGGGATGAGTACTTCTGAGAGTGGGCCATGAAATTATCTGATGCACAAGAAGATAATCTCATGCGATTTTCACTCCAAAAGAATCGTCAGAGAAATCATGAATTGAGAGATGAGTTTGAAGAGTATGATGATATGCGCAGGAGACAAATTCAGACTCTTGAGAAAAAAAATCTAGAGATTGCTAGACTCAAAACTCAGAGAGCTATTTTGTCTATTTTGGCGGCAGTTGGTATTGGAGCTTACGGTGTTGAAAAAATCATGGATGTTTGGTGAGCGAAACCAACCAATGAAAACATCGAGCCTTTGAGACAACACAAAGAAGCTTTTTCACTAAAGAGTTCAGAGATTCATTCACCTATACCTTCATTGGTACCACCAGTGAGACACGGAGATCCTGATATAATTAAACGAGTCCGAGCATCTTTTAATGCTCTCATTGAACCAGAGATGAGGGAGCTTTAAATTGTTTTATCTCGTGTTTTCCTTGCAGTATTTTTAGTGTTTGTATCATATTTGTATGATATTTTTTGTCGCATTTTTGTCGGGAGTTATGGTGTGAGATATTTGGAGTGAATCGGGCCTCTGGCTCGTTATTTTTTTGATACTTGTTTCGGCAGTTTTCTTCTGGAAAAAATGGAAGACCCTCTTCTGAGTAGCTATTCTTCTCCTTGCGGGCTATATCCTCGCTATCAATGCTCTGCATGCCATCAACCAAGAGCGAGAAAATCTCGGTGCTCGGGTAGGCTGGGATGGGCATGATAGGACTATCACTGGTGTGGCTCGAGAGCTCCTGAGTGTGAGTGAATTTTCACATAAATACCGCGTCAGAGTGTCTCATATTGATGATAAAATTCTCACAAAACCACTCGATATCTCTGTCTCGATGCCACCCAATCTCTCACTGATGCCTGGGGATAGCGTGACCGCTCTTGGACGATTTTCATTTCCTCGCGATACTCCTGAATACCTCGCAGAAAAACAGCTCAGCAATAGACAGATTGTTGCAGAATTTCACTCATTTCGTATCGATAAAACACCACCCGAGCAATACAGCGTCTTCGTGCGTATGAGGGTATGGTTCAGTCAGCAGTTATCTGATATATTTCCTGCTCGATGACAGGAGATACTCTCTGGTATCATCCTCGGACAAAAGAATAATCTCGATGCCGAACTGAAGGAAGACCTCAAGGCATCAGGACTTATGCATATCATGGTCGTGAGTGGGTCAAATGTGATGATGCTCATAATTTTTCTCTCACTCTTTGTCCGTGCAGTCACACCATGGATTCGTATTGCTATTATTATTCTCGTGATAGGGGGATTTGTGATCCTCGTCGGAGGTGATACACCCGTCTGGAGAGCCGCACTGATGGGTGTTATAGGCTATAGTGCGAGCTTGTGGGGGTACCGATTTTCTCCACTACTTCTCCCTCTTATCGTTGCTGCGATTCTTGCCATTTTGAACCCGATATCCCTCGCATATGATATCGGTCTCCAGCTCTCATTTCTCTCAGTTATTTGTATTATTTCTTTTGGACGACAATTAACGAGATTTTTCTCTTTTCTTGGTCCGTTTTTTGACGAAGCTATGTCCCTCACGGTCGCGGCAACTCTCGGTACTTTTCCTATCACACTCTTTTATTTTGGTTCATTTTCACTTGTGAGTCCTCTGGCAAATCTCCTCGCCGCGCCTGCTATACCTCTCCTCATGTATGGTGGTATCGTCACACTTGTTGTGAGTGCTTTTTCTTCTTCTCTCGCCTATACCCTCGGACATGTCCCATGGTTTGCTGTGACCTATCTGAGTGAGGTGATCTCACTCTTCGGGAGTCAGCGATGGTCGCTTCTGCCGGTAGAGTTGGGACAGTATCGAGAAGAATTTATGATTATATCAATGGGCTTTCTGGTATTGGCGTTGGTTCGCTCACAAAAAATTCATCAATCTCGATTCACTTCACGAGGAGTATCATCTTCTTTGTAATCCCTCGGGCGACTTTTGCTGCGTCAGCAGGGATGATATCTATGCCATGATCGTAGAGGAAGTGAGCGATGACATGCGCCGAGAGTTTTATGAGAGATTCTTCGTGTATATCGTTCATCATCTCATTGATTTTCTTTGTCGATGTCTGAGATGCATCTATCGTAATACAGCCCTTGAGCGTCTCCATCCAGATATTGAGATGTTTCGCGAGACTCGCATCGAGCGGCTCGCTGTAGGTTTTTCTCTCACTAAATGGCTCATGATGTGGCATGGCTACATTTTCGAGTCCGAGACTCTCACGCACGAGAAGCATATATTCATCAGAGAGGGGTAGGAGATATCCGAGGAGTATATGTGATGGGCAACGAGCGTTGAGGAGAGGGACGAGTTGATTGATGATATGATCGTAGACAGAGCTCTGGAGGAGTTTTTTTACGAGTTCAGAGAGCCAGATATCATATTTCTGAGCTTTTTTTTCATCTTTTTGAGTCCGAGCTATACCCGCGAGAGCTGCTGCAGCTTCTTCGCGCTGTTGTTCACTTTGCTCTGCGACCTTACCTGAGAGGTTCAGTCCGTCGAGACTATCATTGCCAGTATTGAGAGACATGTGATGTATTATAGTGTTAGGAGTGCGTGAGCAAGTTTTTTTAACAATTTATGAAGCAGATTTAGAATTTGAAGCTCCCAGTGAGGCCGATACCTATCTGTCATTCTGCTTCTCATGATGGTATGTCTTTTTGACTTGAGTACATCGCTCCGAGAGCGATCTCTCCCTTATTATTACCAAATTTTGGTCCTATTACTCTCATATTCATCGTTCCTTCTTCATTTTTTACTGATGACATGCCGATTCATGTATATCTCAAATCTGATTCCCTGCTTGATCTTTCTTCTTTATCGGGAGCGTCTTTAGGCTTCATTTGTTTCAAGAATTCCTTGAGCTTACCACGCGTTTCTTGTATGACTTTTTTACCAGACTCATCTTTTTCTCGCTTCAAAATCGCGCGAACTCTCTCACGAATACGGTCTGTATCTGGTCTTTCTGCCGAGGATTTTTGTTTTTTTGTTCTGACAGATAATTTGTGATGACTTTCGAGAGGCATACACATACTCTATCATACTCCTCTCAAGAGTGCAAATCTTCTGGATTTTCTAGAACACATATTGTACTCGCCCAGAGCTCCTCAGTTTTTCATTCTCCTATAAAAGCCAAAAAATAGTCTTTTTTTCATGGAGATTCTCGAAGTCAACAGGTCGATTTTCATTTATTTGAACAATAAAAGTGTATTTTTCAAAAAAGTTTTGACATGGGGTGTTTTTTCTCTATATTACGCCTCGTCTTTTCTTCACCAACCAGTGGGGAAAATACATTGCTCCTTTACATAATCAGTACACAAAGAAGGTGAGGCTTCCGTGCATATTCAGCACGTTAAAAAATCAAAAATTCAAATTATATGTTTTAAAGAGTTTGATCATAGCTCAGGATGAACGCTGGCGGTGCGCCTAACACATGCAAGTCGAACGCGGACTACTTTGAAATACTTTGAAGGGCTTGCCTGGATGAGTACGACATTTTTCGGTCTGAGTGGCGAACGAGAGAGTAATGTAT
The DNA here is from genome assembly GCA_008015595.1 of Nitrosomonas sp. Classification (GTDB taxonomy): domain Bacteria; phylum Pseudomonadota; class Gammaproteobacteria; order Burkholderiales; family Nitrosomonadaceae; genus Nitrosomonas. The sequence goes on from SSFW01000016.1 coordinate 3,858, forward strand.
TGGTATCTCCCCCCAAGTCAGGGATAGCCCATCGAAAGATGGATTAATACCGGATAGTCCCGCAAGGGTAAAGCAGCAATGCGCTCGGGGAAGAGCCTGTATCCTATCAGCTAGTTGGCGGGGTAATAGCCCACCAAGGCAATGACGGGTAACTGGTCTGAGAGGACGACCAGTCTCGATGGAACTGAGACACGGTCCATACACCTACGGGTGGCAGCAGTGAGGAATCTTCCACAATGGACGAAAGTCTGATGGAGCGACACCGCGTGAAGGATGAAGGTTTTGTTATTGTAAACTTCTTTTCTCAGGGACGATAATGACGGTACCTGAGGAATAAGGGACGGCTAACTATGTGCCAGCAGCCGCGGTAATACATAGGTCCCAAGCGTTATCCGGAATTACTGGGCGTAAAGCGTCTGCAGGTGGAAAAGTGTGTGAGATGTGAAAGACCGGGGCTCAACCCCGTGTTTGTGTCTCAAACTGCTTTTCTAGAGTGAGTAAGAGGTATGCGGAATTTATGGAGTAGGAGTGCAATCCGTTGACACCATAAAGAACACCAAAAGCGAAGGCAGCATACTGGGGCTCTACTGACACTCAGAGACGAAAGCGTGGGGAGCGAAAGGGATTAGATACCCCTGTAGTCCACGCCCTAAACTATGATGACTAGGTGTTGGTCCTTCGGGATCAGTGCCGTAGCTAACGCGTTAAGTCATCCGCCTGAGTAGTACGACCGCAAGGTTAAAACTCAAATGAATAGACGGGGGCCCACACAAGCAGTGGATCATGCGGTTTAATTCGATACTGAACGAGGAACCTTACCCAGACTTGATATCTAGAAAACCCTGTAGAAATATGGGGGTGCCCTCACGGGAATTCTAAGACAGGTGCTGCATGGTTGCCGTCAGCTCGTGCCTTGAGGTGTTCGGTTGAGTCCGTTAACGAGCGAAACCCATGTCGTTAGTTATTATGTCTAACGAGACTGCCCGAGTTAATCGGGAGGAAGGTGTGGATGACGTCAAATCAGCATGGCCCTTATGTCTGGGGCTACACGCATGATACAATGGTTGGTACAAAGAGTCGCAAACTGGCGACAGTAAGCTAATCTCATAAAGCCAATCTCAGTCCGGATTGTAGGCTGAAACTCGCCTACATGAAGTTGGAATTGCTAGTAATCGTGAATCAGATATGTCACGGTGAATATGTTCCTGGGTCTTGTACTCACCGCCCGTCAAAGCATGGAAGATGTACCTACCGGAAGTCCCTTAAGTAATATGAGGGCCCATGGTAGAGATATTGACTGGGCTTAAGTCGTAACAAGGTATCCGTACGAGAACGTGCGGATGGACTACCTCTTTTAAATTTTGAAACCTTCACCTTCTTTGTGTACTGATTATTATGAGAGCACTGCTCTTGTACATATTCTAAGAAAAAGTTAAGATGAGTAAAAAAGCAATGACAAACGTAGAGTGTACACAAAAGCGATGGAAGAAAATACTACATTAATGCATACAGTGGATGCCCTGACACCTATAACCGATGAAGGACGCGCCAAACTGCGATAAGCTCGGAGAAGCCGTTAAGAGGCATCATACTCCGAGATTTCCGAATGGGGAAACCCCTCCTTTTTAGGAGATCCTGCTCTGCAGGAAGGACACTCTGTGAACTGAAATATCTCAGTAGCAGAGGAAAAGAAATCAAATACGAGATTCCCTGAGTAGTGACGAGCGAAACGGGAACAGTCTAAACCACCCTACTGTAAGGACAGACCGTTGGTACGGTGGTGTTGCGAGGTGTTTTTACTACAATCTGTGAAGCAGACAATGTCATGTACGGTGAGGAAAAATTACCTGGGAAGGTAAGCCAAAGAGGGTTAAAGCCCCGTATTCGAAAGCGCGTACATATGTTGCAATAC
>SSFW01000003.1 GCA_008015595.1 Nitrosomonas sp.
ATCGACCAGCCAATACCAGTTGAATGTGGATTCAACTGCAATACCGCATAATGTGCTTTGGTAAGGTTGTAATACTTTGAGCGTCTGCGATAAATCATTACTCAGCCGTCTCTCAAACACTCGTTTATCCTCCTCATCTATGATTACCACAACATGATTATTTGAATGTAAATCAATTCCGCAGTAATGTTGCATGTCAGTCTCCTCATCGTTATTGGAGCAGTCAGTTTAACAACTGACTGCGACGAGGCTGGCTAGAGGATTATCAGACCCCTTTTTGCACATAGTACTGCGTTCTCTTTTGAGTTAACGTTTATTCCTGAGTAGTTAAGTTAGACGTTTATACGACGTCCTGGATCATCTGCGATTGGCTGGACGATAAGATCGATGAAGGTGCAACTCGTATCAATCTCATTTATAACCTTAAAGAAGATAATCCTGACGATCTGGTGAGAGTCGAGATTAACTTAGCGTATGAATAATAATAAAAGCGATATTACGACTCAATCCTAGATTGAGCTCTGGTAATCATCTGCTCTACCTCTTTGGTAGCTCTCATATGTAAAATTTGAATTTCACGATGATGATTTTTGAAAACTCGAAAAATCTCATCCGCAAACGCTTGACCTATAATTTCGATTCCGTCAAAGTCAAATATCACTACTTTGAATCGATCAATTCGTGCTAATACTCGCTTAGCTTGAGAGCGGGATATTAATTTTTCATCGCCATATTGTGCTAAGCGAACTGGCACAACTGTTTTTGTGAATCCATAGTTCTCATCAGTGGAAAATTCATCAAACACACTCTTTAGCGTTCTAGACGTATTATTTTCTAATTTCATATAAACCGCTGTTCCTGCTTGCGATTTCTGGCTATCCATTATCCAATCTTCTACTTCAGCATGTGTATGAGAAAAAACGACGCTTCCGGAAAAAATTTTGTAGACATCAAACGCACGGGAAGAAAAAAAGATACCTTCACCCGTATGATTTTTTGGGTCTGTCGTTAACTTGCCTTTTGACAATTCGAGGACGGCGTGCTTTTCATCAGATAGCTGCATTTCTCTCTGAATTTTCTTAAAAATACCTTCACCATTATCGTAAATAATTATTTTTGTATTTGTGGCAGTTTTCTCTAAATTAATATTCACATGCGTTCCTGATGAATGATCAATCGCATTATTTAGCATCTCAGTGAACCCGTACATCCATATATCCCTAACATTATCTGGAAGATGATTTAGTCTCGGGAAAATATGATCGCTCCATACCAAGTCTTCTTCTAAGTTACCATCTAATGAAAATATCTTTTCCCATTCATCCAGAGGATGAAGAATATAGCGCCTGTTCCGAGTGGTTCCACGAGCAAGTAAATATTTTTGATTAACTAACTGTTGTATATGTTTATTAGCAGCTTGGCGCGTTATACCGAATGCATTAGAAACTAGCGTAGATACATCTTTTGGATGATGTTCTACATTATCGAGAATGAACTGACGTATTTGTTCCCCTCTCTTTCTTAGTTTTGCCATATTTTTTAGCTATTATTTGTCAACCTTTATAACGATTATTGTCAACCTTACCCCGTTGTTTGTAGAGAACAAATAAACTGTAGGCAATAGCAAGTTGATTTACTTACGGTATATTAAATCCACTTCCACTTAACAATAAGATGCGCTTAGTAGAAACGGGGTCAGATCTTGCATGAACACATTACTAATTCTATCGCATCAGATGCGATAGAATTAGGCGTACTCATTTACTCGCGATGGAAACAACAGTCTGCAGAAGTGCGGTGGCAGACTGGATTACCGGTCCAGCCATTTCCTCATTTTGCATGATCGACATAGGTCCCTCACCGAAGTAAAGTCCATCGGACACAAGAAACGTAAGTCGAACGTTATCCGATTGAGGGGGTGATCGGCGCGGTCGTTTCCAAGGACCGATACGCGCAACTACCGGCTCAGATGCTGCTAGAAGCTTTTTCACATGGGGCTCGAGTTCAGTGGAACCCTCAAAAAACACCAATTCCCCGCTATGGCTGATATAGCGAACTCCGCCGTCGGAATAAGCCGCAAGCGTGTCTAGACCATCGGCAAGGGAAACTTCCACGATCACGCCCAGTAAAACCTTTGCCGGCACGTTTGATCCAAGCGACTGCAATCGTGCATAGACCAGATACCGAATGCGACCTTCTTGCGTAGCATCATTCGCTAACGCCAGTAGTGCAGCTTGATCAGCCGGTTCGGCAAACAGCGCCGTTTGCCAAGTAGCCGCGCGCTCCCCTTCCTTCGGTTTGAAGGCTGCTAGATTATCGCAGAACAGCAAATTATAAATCTCATTGGCAGCGTCACTCGGATAGGGATTATAGGGTGGTTCACTCGTCGTCATCGTGGAAGCACCAAAACCAAGTTTAGTAAAAAGTTTTCGTAGCATAATCCCTCCCCAGTAAGAAATTAACTGCTTGAATTCAAACGATCTGTTAAAAGGTCTCCAACGGATAAAACAAATTAACGGCTAACGCTGCTAACTTAGGCCCTAACGGTGCAAATTGACTCAATGTCGTTAATTCAGTCGAGGTGATGTATCCCACGATTTGCGCCAGATCTGAAAGCCGCATTCCTTGTCTAACCAAATAAATCAGATAGGTTTGCCGTAATGCATCCGCTGAAATGCCCTCCGCCGCAGTCAGGCCGGCATCAACAATCGTGCAAGTCAGCAGAACCGCCAGATCATCTAAATTGAGCGCATGGCCTGATGCCCCACTCAGGTTATAGCCACGCGCTTCCACTAAGCGCCGCAATGCAGGGTGAAGCGGTATTTTTCTCGAATATTTCCCTAGGATGGAAAGCTGATTATTTTCAAGATCAAAACACTGCGGATCTAGTAGGGTAATTTCATCCAGGGTGAGTCCACTCAATAGCAATGCCATGAGTTGTTTTTCTTTATTGTTACCTGCTTGAAAGAGCTGGTAAATTTTCTGAGGTGAAATTTCCTGAATGACGCCACCGATCAAGGCTGGCTGAACTGATTGTTGCGCTAGCGTGCGTTGCTGTGTCATCGGTAACTGATTGACCACTTCCCGCGCAGATTCTTCACCGCCATAGATATGCACCCCTGAGAGATTGATCGCGAGATTGGCTTTCTCTTTGCGGGTTAAAAATTCCACTACCCAAACCGCAATCAAACCCATGATAAGCGAGCTTATGAGAGCAATCAGTGAATCTCGTGAATAATCGGGCCAAATTGGCTGTAAGGGTACCGCAGCACGCTCCACTACATCCACTTGTGGGAATTTCCCACCATACTTGGTTTCTATTTGGATCAATCGTTCTTGTGTTTCGCGTAATCGTTGCTCAAGCCCTTCGAGATCAATTTTTAATGCTTCATGCTCCGTAAAGCGCGCCGTAAAATCAGCCGCTTTTTTCTTATGTGCTTCTAGTTGATCCCGAATCGCTTGTGTGGTCTGAAGCGCAGCAACATATTCTTGTTCAGCTTCTGAAAGCACAATCCTTTGGCCCGCGCTACGAAGTTGATCGATTTCAGTTTGTAACGTCGCTATTTTCTCTGGAATGACCTTTAACGAAGGTGTTAGCGCCATATATTCGCGAGTATAGCGACGATCTAAATCAGCAAGCTCTTCCTTTAATTCCTGTGCACGCTTTTCCAGCATTGCCAATTTTTGCGTGTCTTCTTTAGGCACCACGGCTTGACCTTTGGCAATGGATTTTTTAATTGAATCCAAGCGCGCCTTGGCTTTGACTTCTTCTTCAATCGCTTTATTTAACGAGTCATTTAACCCCTTTAGCCTTGCTAAAGCTTCATTCTCTTCCCTGCCAGTAGAAACGATGTGATTGTTTTCACGAAATAACTCAAGCTCGATGCGCTTCTGGTTGATTTTCTCCGTTAAACCGCTGATCTCGGTTTGAATTCTTTGCGTTGTGTCGCCCGTTGCCTGGGCAATCTCGTTTTCTCTGCCTTTAAGGTAAGCATCGAGCCAGGTATTGACTAAAATTGGTAAGATTTTGGGATCGGGCCCTTCCGCGACGATCTCGACCAAATTCGTTTCTGCGACTGGCTGTACATCGAGCATGCTGCGGATATCCGAAGCAGTTAACTGAGTTTTAACCTCCGGATGCGATTGGAGTGTTTTTATGATCTCTGCCAACATATCCGCACCCAGTAGCAACTGTTTTTGGATTGCGACATGCTGAAGATCGACGTCGACACTCCTTTGGTCGATTGCTGTTTTCGCCATAGTCAGCAAGGTTGCATGGCTACGATAGATTGATGAACGTCCCAACACATAACTCATCGAAATAATTGCAGTTACAGCAAAAGCGATGAGAAAAATCAGCATTCGCTTCGATTTTAGCCATGATGGCGGATCAGATAACGGTTGCCCTACTCGATGTAAAGGCGGGGTCACTTCTATTTGAGGAAAATGATTTCTCACTCGATCACCGATTAATCAACATAGGGGAAAATGATTTCCCAATCACTGAATGGCTTTTTCAATGGCATTAATCATGTCAGGATCAGCAGGCGTCGTATGGGGGCTAAACTGCTTAATAAATTTCCCATCACGACCAATCAAGAATTTATGGAAATTCCAGGTTGGATAGGTACCCGATACTTCCGCCAAATGTTTGAAGAACGCATTGGCTTCTTCTTTCTTTACCGAGACTTTCTCAAACATAGGAAATTGCACACCGTAAGTCAAACGGCAAAAATCTTGGATTTGTTCCTCAGTGCCGGGCTCCTGTCCCATAAAATCATTCGAAGGAAAACCTAATACAGCAAACCCACGTTTTTCATATTGCTCATGTAATTTTTCTAATCCATCGTATTGCGGGGTATAACCACATTTACTGGCGGTATTGACGACCAATAGCACTTTTCCCGCGTAAGTATCACAAAGATTGACCTCCTCAGTTCCAGCCAGCTTCCGGAAACGATGATCCAACAATCCACTTTGACAAGCTGCGAAAGCAGATTGAGTAACGCAAACAAACAAAAGCAATACAATAACTCGCATCGGAATTCTCCTTGTTGTTAATTGAAGGATATGACGAACCGTACATTCATACAAGTATTCACAATAAACCTGCTAGCGTTAGACAACTACTGCCTCCACAATTGCTAAGCTAGCGCTATTTGATAATCACCATCAGAAAATTCATACAGTCAACCCTGTTGGCTATTTTTCAGTGCGCCGCACAAAGCGTTTATGCTCAGATTTAGGTCGATCGATTTGCTGACACGCATGCCTATAAGCGCGTAATGTTCTCTGTGCATAGCCCAGAACACTCTCGTGAGAATAATTAATGATCTCGTGCAAATTGGTTTCAGCAGTAATTCCTGCTGGATAGCCCATCATTAATTCAATCCCTTCAGCAATGTGCTGTGCGGTATAAACATGAAACAACCCTTGTGCGACTGCTTCGATAACATTGCGCGGGAGCATCAAGTTATGCTGGTTACGCTGCGGAATGAGTACGCCCTGCGATCCATCTAATCCAGCAGTCTTACATACACTAAAATAACCCTCGATTTTTTCGTTGATGCCACCGATGGGTAAAATCTCTCCGTACTGATTTACGGCCCCGGTCACGGCAATTCCTTGCTTGATGGGTATTCCGGAAAGCGCGGAAATCAGCGCGAATAGCTCTGCACAGGATGCAGAATCACCTTCAATACCGCTATACTCTTGCTCGAAGACAATCGATGCATTGAGCGCAAGCGGTGCGATGCTGGCAAATAGTGCTGACAGATAGCTTTGCAGGATAAATACGCCTTTATCGTGAATGGGTCCAGAAAGCCCTACTTCTCGCTCGATATTGAGCACACCGCTTTCACCTGCATAAGTATGCGCGGTAATTCGGACAGGCGCACCAAAGCAGTGATCGCCCAAATCAATCTGAACAAGACCGTTGATTTGACCAATCCTTTCACCCATCGTATCGATTAAGATGTCTCCATCAGCGATCGCTTCTTGTAAGCAGCAATCGGGATAATTATGGCGAAATAATCGCGCTTGAATCGCCGTTTCGACATCTGCCACATCGACCAGACAACCGGCATGTACTTTACATTGCGCAGCGCTTTCTAATACCAACGTTTCAGTTCGACTAAAAATAGCACTTTGTCGTAGTTGATCGTTGGCGTCTCGATGACAATCCTCCAATAAGCGAGCAACCGCTTTAGCACTGAAATGAGGTAAATTAGACTCTTGGCAAGCATGTGCGACAAAAATTGAAGCAGCATGGCGTATTTGTTCGTTTGAAACAAAACTATCCGCAAAATCCACCTTGACCCTGAAGCGTCGCGCTAGCTCTGGGTTTTCTTCCTGGATTAAATAATATTGTTCACGTGAACCGATTAGAATGATTTTGACCTGAACATCGATCGCTTCAGGCACAAGGGACGCTGTTGCAACTTGCGTAAGATTTACCCCCGGCTCTTCGATCTGCAATTTATTACTGCGTAACAGACGGCAGAGCTTTTCCCATACCAGATTATCCACCAGTAAGTCGTCCAAATAGAGCATTAAGAATCCACCATGCGCCTTGAGCAGGCTCCCTGCACGGATATGAGTAAAATCAGTTGTGAATGTCCCTTCGATTGACTGATAATCGATGCTGCCAAACAGTGAACGATAAGAAGGGCTTTCATCAATAACGACGGGGGCTCCTTTTAATTCGTGATTATCAGTCACTAAATTAATCTGGTAGCAAAATAGCAGTGATTTTAATTCTTCCAGGCGTTTTTCTTCTTCAGCATCTGAAATTCTAAATAGTTCAAGATGATCGAGGATATCTTCCTCCATCTTTGCCACAAACTGATTAAGCTTTTGCTGATCCTCATCGCTTATACAGGCACCATCACGAATCATAGCAAGTTCGTCCGCCAATAACCGTTTAACCCCACTGCGCTGCAGATCGTTCAATACTTCCTCTTTCGCGCGTTCAAGCGGGCGAACTTTGTCAAAGTAACTTGCGATCTCTGCTTGCAACGCTTGCTCGAGCCGTTCAAATTCTTGCCGCTTTTCCTTCGATAACGCTAATACCTCAGCTTCTGTCAAAACTTTTCCAGCATTGTCGAGCAATGTAAAAATCATTCGATTGGATTCACGCTGAATTGCAAAATGGTGCTGCTCAGCAAACGAATCTAACTTAGTATAGGCTTGTGCTTCATCCAGCTTAAATTTTCTTTCGATTCGTTCACTTTCCGCTTTAAAATCTTGCCCCTCAAAATAACGCGGCACTTCAGATTGTAAATATTTTACAAACTGCACTAGCTTCTGACGCAGTAAGCGTCCTTTTCCTGCAAAAACGCGCAGCACAAAAGGTCTTTCTGGCATTTCAAAGTTGTGAATATAACACAAATCAGCTGGAACGACTTTATGTTGAGCAACCTTGGTCATGGCTTGTTTGAGTAAGGAAGATCGGCCGCTTCCTGCTTCTCCCAGCACAAATAAATTATAGTCAGGGTGCTCCATTTCTAAGCCGAAGTAAGCCGCTTTTTCTGCACGCTCTTGCCCAATCCATGACAATGGTTGATCAATTAACTCCGATGTATCTGAAAAACCTAATGAGTTGGGATCGATTGTTAAGCGAAGCGCTTGAGGAGTTAATTTATTCATGAAAAATATTTTGCGAAATCAAAGGAAATATCTGGAAAAGCGTAATTTTACTTCACTTTGCTATCTATCTTAGAAAAGGGTATCTTGATCACGTATCGAACACAATTAAATCGGCTAAATAAAATGAATTTTCTCATTACGGGCGCAACGGGTTTTATCGGTCAACGACTTGTAGCACGACTTAAAACAGAACACCGTATTAAGGTACTTAGCAGGAATCGGATACATGCTGAACGTTTGCTCGGTGTTCCTGTCTATGATTGGAACTATTTGCTTGACCCCGTCCCAGCCGAAGCACTTGAAGATACGCAAGTTATTATTCATTTGATGGGTGAGAATCTGGGAAATGGTCGGTGGACTGAGCAACGCAAGCAAGAAATCTATCAATCGCGTATCCTAAGTACGCGCAAATTGGTCGAAGCAGCTACGCCGAATCTAAAGCGTTTCATTTGTGGTTCAGCTATTGGGATTTATCCTGGAATCGGTGATGCGATCTATGATGAAACTTTTGTTGTTCCAACGGAAGGTAATTTCATGCAAACCATTTGCCGCGACTGGGAAGATGAAGCTAAAAAAATTGAAAATAAAGGGGTTTGCAGCGTCAGCATTCGTACTGGCGTTGTATTAGGTCTCGGGGGTATGCTGGAAAAATTGCTCCCTTTGTTTAAACTCGGTCTCGGGGGATCCATTGGTGATGGAAAACAATGGCTTCCTTGGATTCATATCGATGATTTAGTTTCCGTTTTCATTGCAGCCGCGCTCGATGACCGCTACCAAGGTCCTGTCAATGCGGTTTCACCCAATCCTACGCAGTACCAAGAATTTTCAGAAACGCTTGGCAAAGTTTTACACCGGCCTACCTTTCTAACCATTCCTGTTTTTATCCTTAAATTAGCATTGGGGGAAGCAGCTGCTTTAGCATTGAACAGCTATCGCATCAAACCCGCTAAACTAATTCAGTCCTATAGTTTTCATTTTAAATTCAAGCAACTTAGCACGGCATTAGAAAATATTGTCCAGAAATCTTAGCCTTAAGCTAAATTGATTGAATTTAAAATGAAAACTATAGGACTGAATTAGTTTAGCGGGTTTGATGCGATAGCTGTTCAATGCTAAAGCAGCTGCTTCCCCC
>SSFW01000084.1 GCA_008015595.1 Nitrosomonas sp.
ACCGAAGAGGAAGCTGCCGTTGCTGTCCGCGAGCTTCGCAACCGTCTACATACGCACAACGAGGTAGACCGATAGGCCGAAGAGGGCCAGGTGGATCGGGGTTGGTTCACCTGGCCCTTTTCTTTTTCTATAGCAATGTGAGTGAATCAAGTTGCGGCCCATAATAAGTGAGGAGGCCGCAATGGAGATCAGTAGGCAGAGCGAGGCTTTCGCCTACCGTGTTGCCGCCGGGGATATACCTCCAGGATTGGGCGCGAATGACGGCCCAATATCTGATAAGCCGCCGGTTCGTCTGAAAGATATCAAAACGCCGCCGCCCTTTGGCCTCTCTGCTGATGGCTGGTGGCACGGCAGCCCATCCGGCGATCTCAGGGGTGCTTTTTACGGCCTTCATGTCGGAACCTTTGATGCTGCACGGCAGGCACTGGAAGCCAGAGTAGGAACACCGGCTGACGGCAAACCGTGGGATGGCACTCGTACTTTGGGCGAAACCCTTCTGGCAGACGGAATTCCAGGCTCCCCCGACTATCGCGAATACTATGCTCAAGGGGGATGCCCCTCATCAGATTGGGACGTGAGTCGGCCCACATACAGTGACGGCACTCCAATCCCATTGGACTCCAAGCCATCTCTGTTCCCTGTCCGCATCACCGGCCCAATGACCAACACGCCTGATAATCCTCACAGTGATGCGCGAGCCAATGCCCTCATGCAGGGACTAATCACTAGGGCGCAAGCTCGACGTGGCTTCTACTACACAAATGACAGCGAAGACGAAGGCTCCATATCTGCCGTTGTCCCCAACGCTGACCACCTAGAGATTTATCATCCTGACATGGGTTGGCACCGATACAAGCAGGCAATTCATCAGGCGCACAAGGCAATTCGCACTGCTGAGCAGGCCCAACTGGAATGGGACCGTTCTTTCAATACCGGCGAGTGGGAACTGATCGCCCGTCCCCCAACCGGGGGAGTCAAGGTCATCGAGACAGAGGACCGGCATCCGGACACGCTCCAGCGAGAGTGGTAGCCGGTGGAGATCCAAAGGCAGAGAGCAGCTTTCGCGTATCGGATAGGTACGCCGACCTTTCACGGCCAGGGCAATCTAGAATTCCGGCACGATAAAGGCCACCGCTTCCTTCAGAAGAATTACGAAACGTACTACGATGCTGCCACTGCCTACATCGATGACAAGCCGGTTGGCTACATCCAGTGGCGGCGCAGCCCTCCTGACGCTGAGCCTGGTGAAATCCCTTGGGATGACAGTGGAATGGTGGGCCAGATCTACATCGACCCTGAGCATCAGGGCAAGGGGATTGGAACCGATCTCTACCGTTGGGTGAAGAAGAACCTCGACCCTGGAATTCGACATGACCCTGCTCACCAGAGTGAGCTAGGGAAACTGTGGGCGCGGCACGAAGAGCGAACAGCCCATGCCCAAAAGAAGAAAAAGAAGAAGTAATGCGGGAAATCCAGCGTCAGCCGTGGCAGGGACTAGTCTAGCTTTAGAAAGATGCAGGTCTATATTGCTTCAAAGTTGTTTTCCTAGAACAACTTTTTTTCTTTCCTTTTCTTTCCTCAACGAGGCCGCAGGCTCCCCTTCGGCTGCTTCTTCATCCAGTCGAGAACCTCTGGGGGATAAGCAGTTCCAGTATCGTTGCACCGCTCCATCATTCGGCGCATCGAGTCATCGTCGGTGGGGATATTCTCAGGCCAGGTGGGCTTCGGCATGGTCATGATTTGTCCTTACTCAGATCCGGTGGATTGCCCAGGTCGCACGCCAATTGTACGGAGTCATGCTCAAAGACATCATCCCCGTCATGCTCGCAGAAGAAGCACTCGTCATCCCCACACCCGCAATGGTTTTCGCCACAGGGACAGAGACTGTCCTTCGTCATAGATATCAGGATACTCCAATCATGCTGGAAGACAGCCCTTTTCAGAAGGGCTGACTGTGAGTGATCGGAGCAGGTCTCCAGGGGACTTTGGTGCGATTCCCTGGTTGCATGAGCTTCACGATCTCCATCAGTTCGTACTCGCGGATCTCCAACTGCCGCCGCAGTTCTGCGAGCCGGGAATCCTTGGCCTTGCTCTCGATAGCCTTGGTCAGTCTCTGCTGGGCAGCATCCCGAAATTTGAGAGCTTTTTCATACCGGCGCATCAGCCGGTTGGTGGCATAGTCCACCTCAATCTGATACCGATCACTGATCTCATCAGATTGCATGTCCCACACCGGAACTCGATGCCGGGACTTTTTCGGCTTTTTACTCACGCTTTCTCTTTGAGCTTCTCGATCATGTCTTCCTTGCGATCTGCGCTCGTCTTGGCGGGAGCAATCTCCGCAAATGACTTCACCGGCTCCGGTATTCTAGTCTGTCGAGAGTGGTAGATCCGGTCGAAGTAAGCTCTCATCTTGCCGACCCGCACCATCATCAGCTTCTTCATCGACCCCTTCATCAGCCATCGATTCGCTTCTCGCTGAGTCTGTCCCGAACCGTCACCACCGGCAAGTCTCCAGGTCATGCCCTCGACAACCCGAAAGAAATCCCAGATCTCATCATAGTCATTGAAGAACAAGGTTGCGATCTCCCAATTGACCTTGATCCACAGTTCATGGCTCTCCGATTTATCACTGGGGTGCATAACGAACGGTGCCGGTGTCCCAAAGGTGGTGCGGTGCAAGATCTCCCACATCAGCAGGGCATACCGTTTTCTTTCCTCTTTATGCTGGTGAGCCATCGAGGCCATCTGATCTCGTAGGTGCTGCTTTTCGCGAGCGGACATCCCCTGTGCTGCCTGCATGGCCTTGCTGTGCATCCCGGCCTTGGCGACATGAAGATCCTGCTTGGCCTGCTCCAGTTGCTTGGTCAGGTCAGTGATTTTTACGTGGGCCTTCTGGAGAGCCTCAGACTCTAGAACTTTTAATCGCGTATCCGCCCGTTGGGCGTACTTACCCTTCGTCATCGTATCCCTCCAGTCAGCCCACCGTATCGGCGTGGATGCAATAAGAATACTATAGGTAATGGATGGCGTCATCTCTGAGCAGGACTGACAAGAACTTGTCAGATTCAACCCATGCACATATTGCAATATCATGGTTAGACGTAACAGAGGATCGATGGTTGAATGGGATGTGCGTCTCACAAACACGAAAACCCCTGGTCTCCCAAGGGTTTTCGTCACACACTCTCACATATGCTTAGTCCAGCATAGTGCCCAGAGGCACACGGGTCAACCCCATCGGACTCCCCAGCTAGCACCTGGGCGACGTAGCCCGTCAGAGGGGCGTTCTTTCCGGCTGGTGGCTAGAGTCCAGCGAATCCCCACCCGTGTGAGTGTGCTGGTAAAGGAAGCCTGGGCAGCACTGCTATAACAATACTCAACGGGGTCTAGCCAACGGCCTTGTGCGCGAGTAATTTCCGCGCTCCTATCCCGACAGGGCTATCCCTGCCCACACCTCGCTTCGCTCGTTGAGAGAAAAAATCCCAGAGAGAGCCAAGAGATTCGGGCCGAAAGTTATTCTGGCCCAATCCTTCCCTGGTTCCTTTGGTGAATCTGATAGCGAGATCTACCCTCCCAGCCCTGGCTGGGTTTGGTTGGGGTGAGACCCAGGAGCGCAGCGACTGGGGCGAGGGGTTTACCCCTTGGGGTTTAAGGAGGGGTCTGCCCCTTGGCTAGTAGACCTGGGGATTATTTCGGCGGAAAACATTTTCAGGACTATTCATCTCCCGCTCCACCTTTCGGATCTGCTTCAACTGATCGATGAGATCGGGGATCTCAGCCGTGGTGAACGCGCCGGAAACCCACCACTTCTTCCCATTCGGTGTCGGCTGAATCAAGACCCGCAGGTTCTTTTTAATTTTTCTAGAGTTCATTGAAGTCAACCTCTCTCATTCTCGATTCTCTTTCAGCCAGCCGGTCAGGGAGCCAGACGCACAGGGACACCGCTGGTCTCCGCTGAGGCCCACCCGGTGTCAGCCATGCTCGCTCCTTGATCAGCACCACCAGGCCACGCTGCTCCAGTGAGCGGACAGCACGGCGAACCTGCCGGTCTGATACTCCCGTCCGCTCTGCCAGATCCATCACGGTCAAGGCCCAGCAATTTTCGGTCTCGTATTGGCTTGTGGCAGCAGCCAATTCAGCCATGATGCGCTGCTGCATTCTTCCGATGCCGCTGCTCATGGGCCAAGTGTACCGCACGCAGTACGGCGCGGCAACCAAGAGAACTCTAGAAAAATTAAAAGATATCGATGACCGTTAAGTCGAGTGAAACACCGCGCGGTTTTTTCTCCCTCCAGAAAACTCTAGAAAAATTACTGGGCGGCTGTGAGTGATGCTGTAACGAGAAGCTTTAGGAGCCATAATAATTGAAGGGAGGCGACATGCACATCCAGCGGCAGAATGAGGCATTTGCCTACCGGCTCGCTGCTGATCTCACCAAGAAGTTCGTGAACGATCTGCACAGGGAATTCAAGGAGTGGCACAAGACTCGTCCTGATCGCAAACGCGGCGACTGGATGCAGAACATGGGCGTTCGTGGCTGGCCGAATGTCGAAAGGTTCCTTGAGGATCGGTATCCCGAATCCTGCCGGGGTCTCGACATGGGCATCGAGCAAGCCCAGGAAGTCATGGAGGGACGCGGCAAGCGTTGGTCATATCCCTACGAGACCGGCCCAGAAGCTGAAGCTCAATACGGTTACGATCCGAAAGCTGTTGCTGCCGGGATGCTGATCCTGCATCACACCAAGAACAATGCATCAGGCCGGTACTACCAGATCGGCTATGACGAAAACCTGTTGGCCGATATTTTCCAGAAGCGCATGAAGATGCAGAAGGACTACGAGGAACGTCAGCGAAAGTTGTTGAACGCCAACACAATTCGTTGTGCTGCACCAGAATACATGTCTGATGAGTGGTATCAGGCCGACGATTATGCGCCGTATGACGACACCAACGACGGCTTCAGCGAGCCAATCCAGCAACTCACAGATCGGCTCCGCAAGGAGTTCACCGACTGGGCCACACCAGTGGTGGAGAGCACTAAGTGGGGAGGTCCGTCTGATGCCTGGAAGCCTAAGCCGGAAGAATTGGCTTCCGAGTGGCCCTACGTTGAGCAATTCCTGAAAGAGCGGTATCCGGCGGCGCATCAGGGTCTTGATGATGGGCGGGAAGGTGCCCTTCCTGTTGCCAAGGAAACGCCATACGCAATGTCGCAAGGTCTAGGCTATGAGACTGGGCCTGACGCCGTTGCCAAGGTACGGCTATGACCCGAAAGAGATCGCTGCCGGGATGCTCCTACTCCATATCCCAGAGGGGATGAAGTGGGTCCATCCCACTAAAGAGATTCTTTACGACATTTTCCAGAAACGTCATCAGATGCAGGAAGCCTACGATCAGGCTCATGTCGCAATTCGCTTGGCGTACAACACAATTCGTTGTGCTATGCCCCGGCAGGATGCCTACAGTTCCTTCTGGGACGGGGATCGGCAGACTGAGGAGCCGACCTACCCACCGGACCAGAAGTGGTATCACCGTTCAGACCATGACCTCCCTGCCGGGACGATACTGACCCCTGGCGGTGGAAAAAGTAAGTGGGAGCAGGCTTACAAAGACAGGGGAGAACCTGTCAATGATCAGGACTGGGTCTGGATGACTTCTCCAGAGCAGACTGACTTCTC
>SSFW01000013.1 GCA_008015595.1 Nitrosomonas sp.
TCGGGTGGGCAACGGCAGCTCGTTGCAATTGCCCGTGCTACAGCTCTCCGCCCTACTGCAGTATTGGCAGATGAACCAACTGGCAATCTCGATCACCGCATTGGATCAGAAGTCATCGCCCTGCTAGAAAATCTTCACCATAGCGGAACAACACTGATCATCGTAACGCATGATCGTGAGCTTGGATTACGTGCCCATCGTCGTATCGCGATGCGCGATGGCAGCATCATCGCTGACGAACAATGAAACTCTCCGATATCCTACAATTTTCATTGAATACGCTAAGAAGCTACCCGATTCGCTCGTTTCTCATCGTTCTCGCCATGGCTTTGGGCGTAGCGGCTGTCGTCGTCCTAACTGCGCTAGGGGACGGCGCACGACGCTATGTCATCCAGCAATTTTCATCGATTGGAACCAATCTAATTGTCGTTCTACCCGGCCGAGCTGAAACAGCAGGAAGTTTTCCTGGTGCTGCCATGGGGCAAACGCCGCGTGAACTGACCTTGGAAGATGCTCGTTGGTTAGGATACATACCCCAAATCCGGCGCTATGCACCGCTCAATGTTGGCGCTGCGGAACTTGCAGGTGCCGGTCGGCTACGCGAAGTTACCGTATTGGGCAGCACGGTCGATTTACTACCGATTCGCCATATGGAGCTTGCTCAAGGGGGGTTCCTCAATCAAGGTTCTGAAAATAATGCACAAATTGTATTGGGTGCTAAGCTTGCCAAAGAATTCTTCCCAGATGGTAATGCAGTGGGTCAAAGAGTTCGGTTAGCCGATCGGCGATTTATCATTTCTGGTGTATTAGCCAGTCAGGGTGAAACCATGGGCTTTAATTCTGACGAAATTGTAATCATCCCGATTTATCATGCCCAAGCTCTGTTCAACACCACTTCACTGTTTCGAATTTTGATTGAAGTCAGGAATCGCAGCGATATTCTAACCACCAAGCAAGCGATACAAGAAATGCTAATTCAACGCCATGATGGCGAAGACGATGTAACGGTTATTACCCAAGACGCCGTGTTATCAACCTTTGATCGTATCCTTAATGCTCTGACACTGGGTGTTGCTGGCATTGCTGCTATCAGTTTAGCGGTTGCAGGGATACTCGTCATGAATGTCATGCTGGTTTCAGTCAGTCAACGAACGGCTGAGATTGGCCTATTTAAAGCAATTGGTGCTCAATCCCATGATATCCGCTATTTGTTTCTAGCTGA
The DNA here is from genome assembly GCA_008015595.1 of Nitrosomonas sp. Classification (GTDB taxonomy): domain Bacteria; phylum Pseudomonadota; class Gammaproteobacteria; order Burkholderiales; family Nitrosomonadaceae; genus Nitrosomonas. The sequence continues at coordinate 1,223 of SSFW01000013.1, forward strand.
AGCCACTTGGCTATCGCTGGTTGGCGCTATCATTGGTTTTATATTAGGCCAACTCGGTAGCCTGTTAATACGAATTGCTTACCCACTTCTGCCAGCTTGGCCACCGATCTGGGCTTGCATTGCAGGTATTGTTGTCGCCATTAGTACTGGCATCATTGCAGGTATTTTACCAGCCGTTCGCGCATCTCGCCTTGATCCAGTTAAAGCACTAAGTAGCAAATGAATCTTACTGAATCGCTCCAGTTTGCCCTTTATGCGCTATCAGCCCACCGCGGCCGCACGATTTTATCCGCATCCGGGATCGCGATTGGTATCGCCGCTGTTTTACTACTGACTTCGATTGGGGAAGGTATTCAGCGCTTTGTAATTTCCGAATTTACGCAATTTGGCACCAATATTCTCAACATCACGCCAGGAAAAATTCGCGCACATGGTGGTTCCGTCGGCTCAATTGGTAGCGCACGTATCCTCACGATCGAAGATGCGCTTGCGTTGAAAACATCGCGCTATGTCCAATATATCAATGCAACGGTATTTGGTAACGCAGAAATCCGTGCGGAAGGGCTTAGCCGCCGAGTAACTGTTTATGGGCAAGGTCCCGATTTTGATAAAGCGTTTAATATGAACGTGGCGATCGGTCAGTATTTACCTGCCGACGATCCCCGTAACCCCCGTGCCTTTGCTGTGCTCGGCGCTAAGGTTCATCAGGAATTATTTGGAACCATGAGTCCGTTAGGCGCCATTCTGCAAGTCGGCAGCTCGCGCTTTCGCGTGATCGGTGTCATGGCTGCAAAAGGACAAGTGCTTGGCTTCGATTTGGACGATACCGTGTTTATCCCTACTGCTCGTGCACTAGAAGTCTTCAATCGCGAAGGTGTGATGGAAATCCAAGCAGTTTACCCTCCGGAATTTCCTGTTAACCTCGTTACCGAGGATTTACAACGTATCCTCATCGAGCGTCATGGGAGGGAAGATTTCACCATTACTCCGCAAAAACAAATGTTAAGTACGCTTTCTACCGTCTTGAAAGTACTCACGTTTGCAGTCGCTGCACTCGGCGGTATTTCGTTGCTTGTCGGTACCGTTGGCATGATCGCCCTTATGCACATTACGGTTACGGAACGTGTCGCCGAAATTGGTTTACTCAATGCACTGGGTGCTACACGCGCTCGTATTAGAACGTTGTTTCTCCTGGAATCGACTATCTTGTCGACAATCGGTGGTTTAGCGGGCCTTATTATTGGCGCGAGTATTGCTTTTCTACTTAAAATTTTTGTCAGCGCTTTACCAGTCGACATTCCCTGGCAGTTTGTGAGTATCGCACTTGGCATTTCCACCTTGATTGGACTCATTGCCGGTGTCTTTCCAGCCATTCAAGCAGCACGACTAAATCCAATCGATGCGCTGAGGAGTGAGTAATCTCCTCAAGAAGTGGCACTCATAGTGATTTACCCCCTGCTCATATCCGCAGATCAGGATATCTCTAAACGATTAAGCTAATTCCGACCGAGTAAATATCTCAAATAAGCGCCTTGCCCTCTAAAAATAGAGGATTCATCCACAAGCCCTTCACGTTGATAGATCGCGTGTACTTTGGGTAAATTTGAGAAAGATACTCCAGGATGCTCATGGTGATAGATATGCATCGAGAAATTCAAATCAGGCATCAAAATCTTTTGCCACCACTTTAAGAAAATTAATGGCGTAACATCTCGGCTATTTGCATTTTCTATATTGTATTGATGCTCACTAACAGCAATCCAGCGTATACAAAGTTGGGTTGATGTTAATAATGGTAATATCCAATAGATTAAGAATACTGTCCATCCCTCAGCTATCGTTAAGATAACTGCAATAATCGAATAAAACACCCATCTAAGCCATGATGGGCTTGGGTTTTTTCGCTGAAATTCATCAGCATTCTTGGGCGCTGTCTTACCACGGATAAGCTTTATCGTATTAATACCAGACAAATCTCTCAAAACAATTGCAACCATCGCACCAATGGACATTGGAAAAGTCCACTCATCTCCAGATTTCCTTACAAAGTCAGGATCCTGTTTTGTAAAAAAATACTTGTGATGCATTAGATGGACTTTAGCATAGTCTTCCACGGTTGTAACAACGATTGGATAAGCTACTAATAGGTTTACAATCCAGTCACCGTATTTGTTGCGCAACCCTAAACGGTGCACTTGCTCGTGCAGCAACAAACCCAATACCATCTGACGCGTTCCCATCAATAGTATGCAAACTACTGTTACAAAAAGATTAGAGAAATAGACTCCAATACTGATAATGAATGCGATAACAATCCAGTTAAGTATTAGTTCGGCGATAAAACGAATGGGTCGATCCCCAGAAAGCGATAAAATCTCTTGTTTTGCTCTGGTAGATAATCCTCCTGCCTGCAAACTTGGCCTAAGTGTATAAGTTACAAAGCTGCAAAGCTTATTTGAGCTAGATGACATCAATAAATTCTCATTAATAATGGAACTAAACAGCTAGCTTGAATGAATACAATGAATCACCTCATCTAGATCTGGGTGCCTTGTTTTAAAGAAATATCGATACAGAGAATGTTGGTTCTGTTCCCAAAGCGATTCCACTTCATTAGTCCCCAACTTTAGTAATCGATGCGGAATGTTATTAGCGTAGGATAACTTAACAGACTCATCATTTGGCGAGATATCTTGAAACAACAAGCCAAGGTACAACTTATGAACTGGATAACGAGCACAAACAAGCATAAAATCAACTCTAAGCGCTAAGCACACAAGGTAAAATGCTTTGAGTAAGGCATTTCGAGCATGCTGCCCAACATTGCCATCGACTATTCCAAAACGAACAGCTTCAGCTAAAGTAAGCTTATTTAACTGTTCAGGAAGCTGAATCGAGCTTTCCAGCGGGAGTGGTTTATTACGATTGACATGAATTCTCATCGTGCCTAAAATTCTGCCCCCCCCCCTCTTGCGCCTTGTCCTTAGCTTCAACCAGCAATACATAGGTGTCAGGATCATAATCAGCAGCTTCGGGGGAAGCCAATTGCTTGGCAAATTCTGGCAAGTGGCGTGCATATGCTTTCTGACGTAATTCTGCAGCTTTCTGTAAATCCTCAGGTGATTTAACGATGCGAATTTTAAAGGGTAGAATTTCTATCGGTAATAGATTCTCAGCAATTCCTGCTCTCATATTCAATACATTGCAATAAAGTAAGATTAAAATAATGGTGCTATTCTTTTCCTTATTCTGATTATTCTTCCACACATAAGTATGGCTAGCAACTAACTAACCTTCTCTGGCTCAGTTGGAGGAAATAATTCCATATAACAACTAATTAATCTTCCCCCCATTCTCCAACCATTCTCGGCAATCGGAAGTCAATGCTCGCTGACAAGCTTGATCATAAAGCAGCAATTCCGGCTCCGATAGCACATCGCGCCAGCGGCCATTACTCCCTTTATGGAGAAAAGTTTGTGCGCCACCTTTCCAAAAATGCCCCCCACCGGGCGCATATTTTTCCCCTTCACGTTTCATTTCATTGAAGGAAACTGCTTTTACAATCCGTGGCCAGGCATCCTCGGGCACTTCAATTTCAAGAAACTCAGCCATTCTGCGTATTTCACGCTCGGTATTTTCCAACATATCGCTATAATGAAATAACTGAATATTGGGTAAATGCCGAAAATTCCACCACGACTGCACATTAGAAAGATGCGACCAGTAAGGCCAGCCATCGTTTTCCCAAGCAAAACCACCGCGGGTTATCCAATTTTGCCAGAAGGTATGAATGTTCTCCGGTGGATGAGGTAATTCTTCTCCAACTCTTCCGGGCAAGCCATTCATTAGTGCAAAAATTTCTTCTTTCATACCCGTGTAGTGATTCCATAGTGACATGAATACATCCCTTGTATCCCGAGCGATATAGAGATATTTAAAGTGCGGATGGTAAATCATTCCATCTAAAGGCAAGTGTGTTTTGATAAAGCGCCGATGATTCTGGGCTTTGAGTCGATTCAAGATAACTTCGAGTGGCATGATACGCATATCGAGCCAGGGCGACATCTCGGCCGGTGGTGCAGGAAAATTCCCATCCTGAAAAAGTAAGTGGGCCACAATGGCTTGCGTCCAGGTTGTTCCTGCTTTATAAGACGTTGCCACAATAATATCAGTGGACCGTGGCTCAAAATAATCCCAGCGCGTACTGTCGAAATGATGATTTTGATAAATCCGGTTACGTTCAGGTAATTTCAACATAGCGCTACCTTTTTTGTTAGGGTTAGAAAGAGAAAATAAGTTAGCATTTTTTTAATCACTCGCGTTTGATTGGGAAACCGATTTGCTGCAGTTGCGCGGTTTGATAAGCAAGTGCAGATAGAGCAAGATCACCTAGAGCAAGCCCACGGAAAATAAATGCTGTTTTTTGTTCATCGGTACTACGGCCTTTGATTACATGGCAAACGAGTTCAGTTAAATCTCCAGTGATCCAATGTGGATTAACTAATGGTGTTTCCATCACTGCCTCTTGCTCACGATCATCAATCACGATGTAATCGAGTTCTGAAAAGCTTTGCTTGATCCAAGGTGCAGCCAGATCAGTCACTGCAGCAAAAGCACCCGGTTTTAGCCATTGCGCATCGAGAAAAGGAACTAATTGAGTAGAGAAAGTAACCGTCGAAATGATGAGATCCGCATCACAAATTGCCGCTTGCGCGCTTTCGCTCGCAATCGATCTTAAACCAAGTGCTTCGCCTAATTGACATAGTGCATTGCGATTGCTAGCGCCCCGACCAAATGCCCTCAACTCTTTTAGTGGAAATAGCTGCGAAAACAACTTTAAATGACTCCGGGCTTGAACACCACATCCAATAAACGCGATAACCGATGAGTCACGCCGTGCCAGCTGCTTGGCAGCAACCGCACTCAGTCCAGCAGTACGGACAGCGGTAACCCAATTCCCATCGATAATGGCAAGAGGCACCCCTGTGTCGCTATCCAATAATGTTACTAACGCATTGATATCAGCCAATCCTCGCGCATGATTGCGCGGATTGAGAACCAACGCTTTAACCGCTAGAAAGGGCGGATCATCTGCTGCAGATAAGGTTGCCATCAAATAGCGCCGATCCGGCATAATGACACTTTTAGGTGCATTCCAGGCATGAGATTGCCGCGCTGTGGTGAGTAACTGTTCGATACTTTGAATAATTGCTTCTGCTGAAAGATTCAGGTTTTCAAGGTGCTGGGCAGATAAATAAGTAAAATATTCAGGTCCCTGCATCACACAAATTCGCTAGCAAGACCTTTACCCAGAATGGTGGCTAAGTGCCCATCTTACAATATCGGTCGCCCCCATTGCTCCTGATTGACGCGCTACTTCTTGCCCGTGGCTAAAAAGGACGAGTGTCGGAATACTGCGGATATTATATTGTGCGCCCAGCATCTGTTCGATTTCCGTATTGACTTTAGCCAAACGAATATGCGGCTCCAATTGCGCTGCCGCTTGCGCAAAGTGAGGTGCCATCATTTTGCAGGGCCCACACCAAGGTGCCCAAAAATCAACCAACACCGGAATATCATTCTGACCGATATGTTTATGGAATCGTGCCGCAGATAATTCAAGGGGCTGTTCTTCAAATAAAGCGCCGTGACATTTGCCACAGTTAGGGTTATCACTCAAGCGATGCTCAGCAATACGATTAATTGCATCACAGTGTGGACAAACAATATGGATTGATTGCTGCATGATTTTGTTGCGACTAAATAATAAGTAATCGAAAGGATTTTAGCCATTATGGCATGGTTTAGTCGAATTCTTACTTAACAACAGATTTGTAACAAATAAACACTACTGAAATCAGAACCAGAAAAAGTAGGCATTGTAAAAACAAAATTCACTGCCAACCCTCATTTTCCTTCCCGATAAGAAATTGATTTCGTTATAATAACGCTTTGTAACGAATCGTTATTACCATGCGACTGATTCAAAA
>SSFW01000007.1 GCA_008015595.1 Nitrosomonas sp.
AACTTCGACTGCTTTTTGAATGATCCAATCCATTTTTTCATTTGTACAAATAGCTTGAGCTAATTCAGTCATCACAGGAGATTCACGATTAATATCGTGGAACTGTTGAATTTGTACTGTCACACCATTTTTATCAATTTGCTCAATTTGACCTGTGAACTCGCCCCCCTGACCGTTAAATAAAATAACTTGATTGTTCTTTTTGAGCCTTAGAACATGAGCTGCATGATGTGAAACTCCACTTGGCAGCAAGATAGTTTCGTTAATAGTTAGTGGGTGATTACAATAAAAACGTGGGGGCATAGTGAGTGGATTGATGTGCGTGAAAACGGGTTGATCATGATCCATGATAATATTATAGATATTAAAAAGAACAATAGTTTGGAGAAGTCGGTATGGCTAGTTTGGAAACACCAGTTTGTGAGTTTGGATGGAAAGCAGTTGATTTTGATTTACTGGGGGTCGATGGAAAGCGATATAGCTTGTCTTCATCCAGGGGAAGGAGTGGGCTATTGGTGATGTTTATATGTAATCATTGTCCTTATGTGAAAGCAATCAGAGATCGTATTATTCGCGATATAAAAGAGCTTGAGGCGTATGGCATTAATTCCATCGCAATCATGTCTAATGATCCATTGGATTATCCAGAAGACTCATTTGAAAACATGACCAAAGTGGCTAAGGAATATAATTATCCTTTTCCTTATGTCTGGGATGAATCTCAAGAAATTGCAAAACGCTATGGAGCTGTTTGTACACCAGACTTTTTTGGATTTAATGATAAATTAGAGCTTCAATATCGAGGACGTTTTGATGCATCACGAAAGGAGGCTGCTCCTTTAGACGCGCATCGTGATTTATTTGAAGCGATGGTACAAGTGGCAAAAACTGGTAAAGGGCCGATGGATCAAATACCGAGCATTGGTTGCTCGATAAAGTGGCGTACTGATGGAAATGCTTGAGCAAGTTATTACCATAGTCAAGCGCGTAGCAGAAAAGGATGTTATGCCACGCTTTATGCAGGTAAGTCGTCAACATAAAGGAGATGGAAGTTTCTATACAGAAGCGGATCTTGCTGCGCAAGCGAGCTTAGTGACAGAATTAACAAAGCTATATCCTGTAGTTGTGATGGGCGAAGAAATGTCGCAACAACAGCAACTCCAATGCTGGGAAGACGGAGCTGCAGGATTGTGGAGCATTGATCCGATTGATGGCACGTCTAATTTTTATAACGGAATTCCTTATTTTGCAATTTCTGTTGCTTTGATGCAAAACGGGAGAGGCTTACTTGGGGTTATTTATAATCCAGCCACAAAAGAACTATTCTATGCTGAGCGAGGGAAAGGTGCTTTCCTCAATGGAGTTGCCTTGCCGATAAGAAAATCGACTGCTTCATTACAGAACGCTGTGGCAAATGTTGATTTAAAACGGTTATCTCGAAAATTAGCTGCAAAAGTAGCAGCTAACCCTCCTTATGCTTCGCAGCGGAATTACGGTGCTTGCGCCCTGGAATGGTGTTATACCGCTGCTGGTTATTTTGATCTCTATTTGCATGGTGGACAAAAGCCTTGGGATTATGCGGCAGGAAGCCTTATTCTGGAGGAAGCAGGAGGTCATATGTGCGGTTTTGAGCATGATGATTATTGGTTACAGACACCGTGGCAGCGCTCAGTTATTGCCGCTTTAGATTTGCAATTGTTTGAACAGTGGCGTGACTGGGTTAGAGAGCAATATTTACTGCTCAAATAAGTGAGTATGTTTACCATTCAAGAAGCTATTCTTTTCTTGTTAAAAGATTGAGTAATACAATTTGAAGATTCTTATTTTAGGTGCGGGGCGAGTTGGTTCTACAGTAGCAGAAAGCTTGGTTAGTGAATCGAATGATATTACTGTAGTTGATATCGTTTCGGGACAGCTTGCTTTGTTGCAAGATCGTTTGGATCTCAGGGTTGTTGTTGGAAATGCCTCCTATCCTTCAGTATTAAAGCGTGCCGGCGCTGAAGATGCTGATATGATTCTTGCGGTAACGGAGAGTGATGAAATAAATCTGGTATCTTGCAAACTTGCCGCAAGCTTATTCAATACACCCACAAAAATTGCCCGAATCCGCTCAGCCGAATATCTTGAGCATTCTGAAATTTTTGCAAGAGATAATTTTTGTGTAGATTTTGCTATTTGCCCTGAACAGATAGTTACAGAATATATTGAGAATCTAATCGAATTTCCAGAAGCGTTGCAGGTATTGAGTTTCGCTCATGGAAAGATAAGTTTAGTAGCGGTAAAGGCGCTGCAAGGGGGACCATTAGTGGGTCAGCAGTTGCAAGAGTTGCGCCGTCATGTACCCAATGTCGATACACGTGTTGCTGCTATATTCAGGAAAGATCGGCCCATACTTCCAGAAGGCGATACGATCATTGAAGTCGGTGATGAGGTCTTTTTTATTGCTGCGACTGAAGATATTAGGGCTGTAATGGCAGAACTACGTAGTATGGATAAGCCAGCAAAACGAATCATGATTGCTGGCGGCGGTAAAATCGGTAAACGTCTTGCATATGTACTTGAAAAAAACTATCAAATTAGAGTGATTGAGCGAGATGTCAAGAATTGTGAGTATTTGGCGCAAGAACTTCAAGATACATTAGTGTTGCAGGGTGATGTAACTGATGAGGAATTGTTGGAAAGTGAAAATGTAGCTGAAATGGATGTGTTCTGCGCACTGACTAATGATGATGAAAACAATATTATGGCTTCATTGCTCGCCAAAAAAATGGGGGCACGTAAAGTTATTGCTTTGATTAATCGCAGTATCTATGTTGATTTAGTTCAAAGCAGTGGCATCGATATTGCGATTTCTCCAGCGCAAGTGACGATAGGTTCATTGCTCGCTTATGTCAGACAAGGTGATGTTGCAGTAGTGCATAGCTTACGGCGTGGCGCGGCGGAAGCGCTAGAGTTGATTGCGCATGGTGATGCTAATTCCTCCCATGTGGTTGGGAAAAAAATAGAGGAAGTTCAGTTACCCAAGGGCGCTACTATTGGTGCCATTGTAAGAGGACTACCTCCCGGAGAAGAACGATGGGAGAATAAAGCTGGTGATAAAGAAAACGATTCGGGAAGCAGAAATAAAGCCAAAGTGATTATAGCGCACCATGATACCGTGATTGAATCGGAGGATCATGTCATTGTATTTGCTATTAATAAAAAAATGATTCGACAAATCGAGAAATTGTTTCAGGTGAGCGCATCATTTTTGTGATAACTAATATTTAATGAGTCATTTTTTATCGGTTGCGAATTTACTCGGTAAGATCATTGCTGTGTTCGCTTTGACCATGTTAATCCCCTATGGGATTGCAATTTGGTCAGATGATGGTTCATCTACTATTTTTGGTGATTCAATTCTGGTTACATTCATATCAGGCATTGTTATAAGCCTTATCACTCTTCCTTATAAGAAAGAATTGCAGATTCGGGACGGTTTTTTGCTGGTTGTGTTAGTGTGGTTGTTACTCCCATGTTTTGGTATGCTTCCTTTACTTAACTATTTCCCTGAATTGAGTATAGCAAAGGCCTATTATGAGGCAACTTCAGGACTAACCGCGACAGGTGGAACGGTTTTGACCGGATTGGATACATTGCCTTATTCGATTAATCTTTGGAGAGGGGAGATGGTATGGCTGGGTGGAATGGGCCTCATTGTGTTAGCTGTCGCAATCTTGCCTATGCTTGGGGTCGGGGGCAGGCAGTTATTTAAAGCAGAAATACCTGGTCCTATGAAAGAAGCTAAATTGACCCCCAGGATTGCAGAAACAGCAAAGGGGTTATGGCTTGTCTACTTGGTTCTGACAATCGCTTGTTTGATTGCTTACAAGCTAGCAGGAATGAATTGGTTCGATGCAATAATGCACGCATTTACCACGCTGGGCCTCGGTGGTTTCTCTTCTCACGATGCTAGCTATGGATATTGGAATTCACCCCTAATTGAGTTTGTGGCGATGGTATTCATGCTCATTAGTGGAATTAACTATGCAACTCACTTTTTAGTTTGGCGAACAAATAGCCTTTCTTCTTACCAGAATGACCCAGAAATAAGACCTTATATCTATATCGTGTTATCGAGCTGCATTTTTCTTGCAGTTTATTTGTGGTTAATGGGCGTTTATGATGATCCTTTGCATGCGCTTCGCTATGCGGCTTTTAATACTATTTCAGTGGCTACTACGACTGGCTATAGCAACACGGACTATAGTTTATGGCCTATTTTTGCACCCTTATGGATGCTGTTTTTGTCAGGCTTTTGTACTTCGTCAGGGTCAACGGGTGGTGGTATTAAAATGATACGGGTACGTATTTTGTACCGACAGTTTTTCCGAGAAATGATTACGATTATGCATCCTCAGGCTGTTTCTCCTGTTAAGCTTGGTCGAAACGTTATTTCAAATCAAATTATTTTTGCAGTGCTTGTTTTTTTATTTGTTTATTTATCTTCGATCATTTTAATAACGCTGCTGCTTACACTGAGTGGACTTGATGAGATGACTGCTTTCTCAGCAGCGGTCGCGAGTTTCAATAACCTAGGGCCAGGATTAAATCAGATCGGTCCGGCAACTACTTACGCATCGCTTTCAGATTTCCAAATCTGGATATGTAGCTTCTCTATGCTATTAGGACGGCTGGAGTTTTATACACTTCTGATTGTGTTTACAGCAGCTTTCTGGCGGAAGTGATTCTGTATCGTTAAGTTTCGCCCTATAATAGAGCTATTGTGTTAATGAATCGTTTGCTAGTTCAAGGGGAAGTGATGGAGTGCTTTCCATATATAGACGAGAATAAAAGGGGGCATGGAAATGACGGAAGCAACAAGTGGAAATGATTTAGTAGGGAAAAAGATCATGATCGTTGATGACAGCAATACGATCCGTCGCAGTGCTGAAATTTTCCTGGCTCAGTCGGGTTGTGAAGTTATCCTAGCGACCGATGGTTTTGACGCGATGGCTAAAATCATTGATCATCAACCTGATGTTATTTTTCTTGATATCGTAATGCCTCGCCTGGATGGTTATCAAGCTTGCATGCTTATCAAAAAGAACCCCCGCTTTCATTCTGTTCCGGTAATTATGTTGTCAAGTAAAAGTGGCTTATTTGATCGTGCTCGTGGAAGAATGGTCGGATCAGATGAATATTTAACTAAGCCTTTTACCAAAGAAGGTTTACTCAACACGATAAAAAAACACACGCAGCAACAAAATAAAGTTGCTTGATAAAATAACCTATTTTGTATGGTTATAGTGGTTAGAACATGGATAATGAAAAGAAATATGATATCGATATAGTGGTTAGAACTGCTTATCTATCGGAGCAATCAGATGAGGAGGCGGGTCGCCATGTGTTTGCTTACACAATTACTATTTCCAATACGGGTTCAATTGCTTCGCAGCTGATAAGCCGACATTGGATTATTACGAGTGGTGATGGAAATGTACATGAAGTGCGGGGGTTGGGTGTCGTCGGTGAACAACCCTTGCTAAAGCCTGGTGATAGTTTTGAGTATACAAGTGGCACAGCGATATCTGCATTCGCTGGCTCTATGAAAGGAAGCTATCAAATGGTCGCTGAGGATGGTGTTCATTTTTCAGTAGAAATACCTGAATTTATTTTAAGTGTCCCGAGAGTTCTACATTGATTTTTGTCTTAAGCTATAAAGTTAATTGATGCCACTCGCTACCGAGCATTATTAAGTAGCCGCGTTATATTCTTACCCTTGTATGCAATATGGTAGGCTATTTCTCATTCCTTCTCCCTTAGGTGAAGGAGCCATTGATTGGATCATTCCAAGCCATGTTAAGCAGTGTATTGCGAATTTAACGTACTTTGTTGTAGAGCATCCGAAAACCGCGAGACATTTTCTAAAGCAGATTGCTTTGCAACGACCGATTCAAGCTATCACGCTACAAACCCTGGATAAACATACACCTATTAATGAATTAGACAGCTTGCTTGGGCCTATTTATGCAGGAAATGATATGGGTTTGCTATCAGAGGCAGGATGCCCGGCTATTGCTGATCCTGGTGCAAATCTAGTCCGAATAGCCCATGAAAAGCAAATACAAGTTGTTCCTCTAGTGGGGCCATCTTCGATATTGTTGGCACTAATGGCTTCTGGGCTAAACGGACAGTGTTTTTCCTTCCACGGATACCTTCCAATCGATAAGGTATCGTGTGCCAAGAAGATAATTCAGATGGAGTCGGAATCATTCAAATTTAATCAAACTCAGATTTTTATCGAAACACCTTATCGAAATAAGAAGTTATTCGAATTGCTGGCTATGCATTGCCAAGGAAGCACGCACTTATGTATAGCGAGCAATCTTACGTTGCAAGATGAAGCAATTAACACAAAAACAATAAAAGACTGGCAAACTAATTTGCCAGATTTTGAAAAAAAACCAACAGTTTTTCTACTACATCGGTATCAAACCTAAGAGCAAGGTGGAGAGTTTTTTGAGTAATTTCTTGCTACTTTGTCATACAAAGTCCTTTTGCTTATTCATTTTTCTTTTGAATGAATTCAATCTTATAACCATCAGGATCCTCAACAAATGCAATGACTGTCGTTCCATGTTTCATGGGGCCTGCTTCACGAATGACTCTACCACCTAATTTTCTAACGCTATCGCAGGCTTGATATGCATCCGCTACTTCTATCGCAATGTGTCCATAGCCGGTCCCGATATCATATTTTTCTGTATCCCAATTGTGAGTAAGCTCGAGAACTGCACCTTCTGATTCATGCTGATAACCAACGAAAGCTAGGGTAAATTTTCCTTCCGGATAATCTTTCTGGCGGAGCAATTTCATCCCGAGGACTTGAGTATAAAACTGAAGCGAGTTGTCGAGATTTCCAACTCGAAGCATCGTATGAAGTATGCGCATTAAAGTTTAACCATTTCAAAATCATCTTTACGAGCACCGCATTCTGGACATGTCCAGTTGATGGGCACATCTTCCCAACGTGTACCCGGGGGAATGCCCTCTTGTGGGGAACCTTCTGCTTCATCGTAAATATATCCGCATATCAGGCACATGTAACGGTGATAAACTGGATTTTGATCGGTTGACATAATAGATTGATATATCCTTTTAAGTTAAAATACTATTTTACGGGATTATTGCATGTTACAACCACCACCTATCGTACTATCCTTTGCTGCAAGTGATCCGAGTGGTGGTGCAGGCATTCAAGCTGATATTCTTACATTAGCGAGTATGGGTTGTCATCCCCTTTCTGTAGTTACTGCAATTACGGTCCAAGATACAGTTGGTGTGGAAAGTTTCCTGCCGCTTGAGTCGGAATGGGTCGCAGATCAAGCGCGAATCGTGCTTGAGGATATGCCGGTTCATGCATTTAAAATCGGTGTGCTAGGGAGTGTCGAAGCAATCGTGACGATTGCTGAAGTAGTTGCGGATTATCCTAATATACCCCTTGTGCTTGATCCGGTGCTTGCATCGGGTCGTGGCGATTCATTTGCTAATGACGAAATTCTTCAAGCGATGCGCGATTTACTTTTTCCACAAACGACAATCATTACACCTAATAGTTTGGAAGCAAGAAGGTTAATGCAGGAGAATGAAGAAGATCCTGAAATAGTCGACCTGAGTCAAAGTGCAAAATCTTTTTTGCGTTTAGGCTGTCAATATGTCTTGATTACAGGTACACATGAAAACACTTCTAAAGTAATTAATACGCTTTATGATAAGAATGGTGTTGTTCGGGTTGATGAGTGGCAAAGGTTGCCTGGATCATTCCACGGATCAGGTTGTACTTTGTCTTCAGCGATATCGGCTGCATTGGCGCATGGAATGTCAGTATCAGAAGGTGTGTATGAAGCGCAGGATTATACTTGGAACACGCTAAAATCAGGATTTCGTCCAGGGATGGGGCAATATTTGCCTGATCGGTTTTTTTGGGCTTCCAATGAAGGTGAATCAGACCAGAAGTAAGACACCGATGGTGCGGCGATCTAGAATCGAAGGATTGTATGCGATTACTCCGGATATTGAGAATACAAGCGATTTGGTTGAAAAAGTAGATCAAATACTATCATCCGGTATTCAGTACATCCAATATCGAAATAAATCTATTGCTCATGAGCAACGAGTGAATCAAGCCTGTGCGATTAAGAAGCAGTGTCAGCGATATGGCGCTAAATTAATTATCAATGATCATTTGGATATCGCGCTTGCCGTCAATGCTGATGGGTTGCATGTTGGGAAAGTTGATGTTTCTATCCAGACAGCAAGAACTTATCTGGGTAAGCATAAAATGATAGGGGTTTCTTGCTACAATCAGATCGATTTAGCGCTAGCCGCTGAGAAAGAAGGGGCCGATTATGTTGCTTTCGGTGCATTTTATGCTTCAAAAACCAAAATCGATACCGTTGAAGCGAACCCCGATTTACTGACTCAAGCGAAGAAAGTTTTACAAATCCCTGTTGTGGCAATTGGGGGTATTAATGTAACGAATGCGGCTTTGCTTATTTTCCGTGGCTGTGATGCCATTGCTGTAAGTGATGGTTTATTTAATACTGCTAATATTCCCTCTATCGCAAAAAAATTTAAACGTTTATTTTGAGCAAATTCATATTTTTTTAATTAATTGAGAAACCAAATGAATATAAGTAATCAGCAGTTATATGATCTTTCCCAGCAATATATACCTGGAGGCGTTAATTCACCGGTAAGAGCGTTTAAATCAGTAGGGGGGACGCCCATTTTTTTTCAACGGGGGGAGGGTGCTTATTTCTGGGATGTTGAAGGTAAATGTTATATTGATTATGTCGGTTCCTGGGGACCTTTAATATTGGGACATGCACATCCTCAGGTTGTTAAAGCAGTTCAAGAAACCGCAATTAATGGGCTATCTTTTGGTGCTCCGACAAAAGCAGAACTGGATCTGGCCGAACTACTTTGTAAGTTACTACCATCGTTAGAACAAGTGCGTCTGGTTAGCTCAGGAACAGAAGCCGGGATGAGCGTTATTCGGTTAGCGCGTGGGTATACCGGGAGAAGTCATATCATAAAATTTGAAGGCTGCTATCATGGTCACGATGATGCATTGTTAGTTAAAGCAGGTTCTGGTGCATTGACTTTTGGCCACCCAAGCTCGGCAGGTGTTCCTGCTGAGACGGCAGCACATACGCTTGTGCTTAATTTTAATGATGTAGAAGGATTAAAGCGTACTTTCACTGAATTGGGTGAGCAAATTGCAGCGGTTATCGTTGAGCCGGTAGCCGGTAACATGAACTTAGTTAAGGCAACGCCAGCTTTCTTATCAGAGCTGAGAAGCTTATGTTCTCGTTATGGTAGTGTTCTGATTCTTGATGAAGTAATGACAGGCTTTCGTGTTGGTTTAACCTGTGCACAAGGGATGTACCAAATTCAACCCGATTTGACAGTTTTAGGTAAAGTGATCGGGGGGGGGATGCCCCTCGCAGCCTTTGGCGGGAAACGAGAGATCATGCAATGCCTAGCGCCTGTCGGTGGCGTTTATCAAGCAGGCACCCTTTCAGGAAATCCTGTTTCTGTTGCAGCGGGCTTAGCAACACTACGAGAAATTCAGGCAGAAGGTTTTTATTCAACACTTGCCGTCAGAACAACCCAGTTAACAGATGGCTTAACAGCTATGGCAAGGAAACATAACGTGGCATTTTGTGCGCAAGCTGTGGGCGGCATGTTTGGTTTATATTTTAGCAGTAAGCTTCCTCAAAGTTTTTCAGAGGTAATGGCTTGTGATAAAGAAGCATTTAATCGTTTCTTTCATGCGATGCTAAAGGAAGGTATTTACTTTGCGCCTTCGGCATTTGAAGCTGGGTTTGTTTCTTCAGCGCATTCTGAGGATGATCTATCTAAAACGTTAGCTGCCGCAGATCGAGTATTTAGTTCCTGGTAGGAAATTAATCAATTATTGAGAAATAAATAAAAAAAGCCTGCTTCAAAATTTTGAGGTAGGCTTTTTTGTATGAAGCTTGAGTAAGCAGTGCTGATTAGTTATTTCAAAGTTGAAATATATTCAGCGACAGCTTTTTTCTCTTGCGCGCTCAGACGTAACACTATCATTTGCATCGTATTATTGATATCGTTTGCTCTCGTACCTTGCCGGAAAGTTTCTAGCTGAGATAAGGTATAGTCCGCATGCTGTCCAGCCAACTTGGGGAAGAGTGGTGGTATACCTGCTCCATTCGGTGAGTGACAGCTTGAGCACGCTGGCACTGAATTTTCTAGATTGCCACCGTTATATACTCGTTTCCCCAATTCTAATTGAGATTCATCGACGTTATTGTTAGCAGGCTGTGTTTTTTGCTGGGCATAGAAAACGGCTAAATCCTGCATATCATCTACGCTGAGCGGCGCGACCATCGATGACATGATTGGATTATCTCGTTTGGCTGGTGTATCCTCTTCCACTTTAAAATCTTTTAATTGTTTCAGAAGATATTCAGCGTGCTGTCCTGCAAGCGTTGGATTTGTTGGGATAACACTATTGCCATCCGCATTGTGGCAACCCGCACAAACACCTGAAGCGATTTCTTTACCCTTTTCGGCATCACCTTGTACAGTTTTGGTAGCATCTGCCAGAATTTGATTAGAAAATATCAACGCGGTAATGATTACAATATTTTTAATAACTTTCATTTTTGAGAAATTGTTGTTTTTTAAGGTTTCAATAAAAAAACACTACGATTAACGACGAATTCTACCAACTTTTGCTAACAACAGTAAACGTTAATAG
>SSFW01000128.1 GCA_008015595.1 Nitrosomonas sp.
CTTCCGATCTCATCATCGGGATCGGAACCACCGCCACCAGAGCCGGAATTATCATCATCGGGATCGGAACCACCGCCGCCAGAACCGGAATTATCGTCATCATCGGGATCGGAACCACCGCCACCGGAACCGGAATTATCGTCGTCATCGGGATCGGAACCACCGCCGCCGGAACCGGAATTATCGTCATCGGGATCGTCTTCAGTCGTTGAGCAATCACCATCTTCTTCATTACAAACAAAAACCCCCCCACTTCCGCCACCGATGCTTCCACCACCGACTCCAGGGACGATCCCACCATCACCAATCGTAACTCCACCAATACCAGGCCCGAGTACATTGCCTGGGCCCGTTAAATTGAGATAAGGGATGGTTGTTCTGAATGAGAATTTTTTATAATCGTAGCGTGCTGTAAATGGCGCATACCAGATGTCCGTTGCCGATGATCCGCCGTAGTTACCGGTGGTAAAATCCATACCGCCACTCAAGCTGAGTCCATTTGCCGAGATTGGCGAGCAATTCCACAGAAAACAGAGTGCAACGGCTGTTTGTGTCCAAATCGATCGATTAGAAAATCGGGTAATGGTTTGACTCATAGTTATAAATTAGCAGGGGTTAATCTCGAATTCTATCAGGCATCACATCTCTGATATTGTTTAAATCGGTACTTGGGCGTTCAGTTAGATCATCAGAATCCCTAGGGCGCTCGGGCCGATCCAGAGAATCTCGATCTGAGATCGTTGATTTTTCTGGTTGATCCGAAATTTGTGATTTCTCCATAGGCATTCGCTCAGGAACCATTTGTGAATCAGCGTCTATGGTTTTTGATTCAGATTGTTCGCGGTCTTGTTTTGATAAATCAGAGGGATGATCTAATCTTAGCTTGCTATCTGTTTTTTCTGACGAGTTAGATGGTTTTTCTTCAATGGGCTTTTCCAATTTGTCTTTAGCAATAGTATCTGATGAACTCGTTGAATCCGATTTTCGTGAATCATGACCTGAAGACAGGTTTTTCTGATCACGTTCGGAATCTTCAGATCGAGTTGATTGTGATTGACGGTCAGTCTGATCTCGACCATCTTTTCCAGAGCTGAGAGATTCGTTAGAACGGGATTTATTATCAGAAGCAGCCTCTTGTTTTCCTGAATGATCGGATGATTCACGTTTGCCGTTCTCTTTTCCGCGATCAGATTCACCAGATCGACTCTGGTTAGATTTATCTTCATCGGATTTGTTGTTTGGGCGAGGCCCGGGCTCATTGGTCGAATCCGATTTTTTGTTCCGATTATCGTTTTCCGTTTGATTCCGATCGATTCTTTCTGGTAGCGATGTCGGTGATTCCGGTTTTAATTCTATCCGATCAGCAATAATTCGCTGATCGGGACCTACTCGACCACTGACCTGGACACGTTGATTTAACTTAAGATCTTCTTTGTTATCACCCGTTACCTGCGCTTTGGAGTCAAGTGTGATCGACTGATTGGCGATATTTATTTCTTTACCACGTACGGCATGGACGTAACCCTCGATTACGAGATGATTTACCTGGCCAATCGCTTGCCGTGTTGGTTCAATTTGCATATGCTGCGCTTGTAGATGATTGCCATTCCAATGGCCGGCTACCGCAATTTCCATTCCTACTGAAACTTTTGTTGGGAAAGACTTCGCGTCATGTTGTATTCGGGCGCCATTGACCTCAAACCCTTTGGCATCGACATGTGTGATATGGCCATTGATTTTGGCATCCGTTGCGGTAGTTGCTGCTTCAATCCGTGATGCAATAATTGCGCCGTTGGCTAAACGGTGTCCACTTATTTGAGCCCAATCGCCTGGTTTAAAGTTAGAAAGATCACGGGATTCAGTAACTTGTACGACTTGTCCCAACACATGCATTTCTCTAGTCAGTGGATTGATATGGCTGATGGGGCCAACTGCCGCATGAACGACCGCAATATGTTTGGCAGTGACTTCTTGTCCAGAACCTATTGCACGGGTGATGACCACCTGTCCAACGGCAAGCTCACGGGCATTGGAAAGCCGACCGTCCACAGTTACAGGTGTATTATTATCGTAATGAACTTCAACACCATTGACGCAGACGCTGGCAAAACCAGTGATGGTTCCGATGATGCCGGTGCCACCGATACCGCCATCTTCAGCAAGTTTGCTACCCGTGCCACCGATTCCTTTCTCAGGATGACCTGTACCACCGATTCCTCCTCCTGCATAGATTCCAGTGCCACCAACGCCCGATTCGGCTACTTTTGAACCAGTTCCACCAATGCCAGCAGCGGGATTAACCTGAGTTAGACTCGTTTCACAATTGTTTTTGGCAAATACATTCGGAACAGCCAATAGAATCGTGATTACGAGCGTGACTGTATGTAAGAGGAAGTGAAGCCAGGGTTTCATGATTGCGTTATGTTATTTTCAGCTTCCACTAAGCTGCGCGGAAGTGGTTGATCCAATTCATTATTGGATATGGGCGGTGTAACCGGTTCGCTATAGAAATAAATCCCAAAACGCATCCGATACTTAGAATTCTTTTCAAGAATATCTTCCTGTTCCAAGGCCATTGCTTGCTTATTGATTGCTAACAGCGTTTCCATTCCGAGTTTTTCTGATTGCTCCGCTAATTGTTGAATAGAGGATGCACTCAGTGCGTCATAATAAACGCTGCGTTCTAAGTAAGGTTTGGCACCGCCGAGTAGATTGCTAGTAGCTGCTGCTGCGTGGTCATGGAGACTTTCCCCGAAGTAATAGGCTTTTTCATCAAACCCTTGACTCGGTACAAAAGCAGCAGTATTCAGGCAAACGCATTTTTCATCATTGAAATGAACGATGCCGATGCGTAGCCATTCATCCAGCACTACGCGTGAGCGAATATCTTTACTGACACTTGCAACTAGGCCTTCAAAGGAAATTTCTCCTCCTTCTTTGATAAATCGGGGCAAAGGCTTGGGTTGGTTATTTTCATCTAGGAAACGAGTTTCACTGGTCCAAATGCTCACTAAGCGAGATCCTAAGGAAACATTGGGCGGAATGGCTTCTTCTACTGTTTGGGAGTAATTTCGAAGTCGCTTGATGTCTTTACGATGAATCCCTGTGAGTAAACTTAAGTGACTGTCTGTCGAGGGCTTATTGTTGATTTTATAATCCTTGTCAGCGATTTCTACAAAAATTTCTTTTAGTAACTCAATTAAGTAAGTGAATGTTAACCCTTTGGCTAGCATAAGCTTAATCAGCGGACGCAGCACTTGTTTTAATGCGGATACAAGTGTGGGTGGAATAGTCGACATTGTTATATTTATTGTAATTCTGATTATCGGAAAAGTTTGTATCTCGGTTCGTTGCTAGACAAATATTCGATCCTTGCCAATCAGTTATAGCAGCAATTCTATCATATATGTGGGAAATATTTACATCAATGTGTTGACACAGGAATCGACCATGCGTATATTATATCAAATCGAGGGAAATATTCACACATATAATTGGATTTACGATAATAGTTCTGCTTCGTTAAGTAAAGGCGACTTGGAATCCTGAAACCAAATTTAAGGTACTGAACGTTATCAAACTGAAAAGTAGGGATATAAATAATGAAACGCATCATGATTTATTCGCATGACACTTTCGGGTTGGGCAATATCCGGCGCATGTTATCGATTGCTGAGTTCATTGCGGCTGGGCGCGAAGATTACAGTATTTTGCTCATGACCGGATCACCCATGCTACATGCTTTCCGGATTTCCCAGAAAATCGATTACATTAAATTGCCTTCTCTACAACGTGATATCGAAGGCAACTATGCTGTCCGCTCATTGGCACTGAGTATGGATGAGATTATTGCCATACGCTCCAACATTATCCTGACCACAGTCGAGGATTATCAGCCAGATATTTTGATTGTCGATAAGAAACCACTCGGAATTTGCGCAGAATTACAGCCTGCCATGGAATACTTAAATCGAGGTGAGAATGCTCGGCATGTTCGAAGATTGTTATTGCTACGCGACATTCTTGATAGTTCTGAAGTCACACGTGAGATTTGGAAGAAAAGAGGATATTACGATGCGATTGAGCAATATTATGATCGAGTTCTGGTCGTTGGCCAGTCAGAAATCTTCGATTTGACCAAAGAGTATGCCTTTCCTCCAGCAGCACAAAAGAAACTTGAGTATTGTGGCTACATCCGTCGTGAAGCGGGACTCAAAGGCCGGCAAGTAGTACGGAGTGAACTCGGCCTCAGCGATCAGCATAAGTTGGTATTTGTGACGCCAGGTGGTGGAAAGGATGGATTTAGACTAATTACCAACTATCTGATGGGGATCGATCGTTATAAAAACGATTCGGTATATTCATTGGTGTTATGTGGTCCAGAGATGCTTGAAGAGCATGTTGTAACCATAAAAGCGCTCGCTCACGGAAAATCCCGATGTTTGATTCAGTCATTCACTGATGACTTAATGAGCTATATGGCGGCAGCTGATGTCGTAGTATCGATGTTTGGCTATAACACGGCGTGCGAAATTTTGACGTTAGGAAAACCTGCTGTCGTCGTGCCTAGAATCCACCCTGTTAAAGAACAGTGGATACGGGCTGAGCGCCTAGCAGAATTAGGTTTGGTTAAAATCATTCACCCAGAGTTTTTAGAAAGTGAGAGTCTTTATCAAGCCATCGATTCATTGTTATTTCAGGGTGAACGATTACGGATGCCAGAGCAGCAGATAAACTTGGATGCGCTTCCTGTAATCAAGCAGATCATCGCTGATGAAATTGATATTCAGAATCAGCTTATCAACCTCTCTACAGGGGTAATTAAGACACTTTCGTGTTTAGATCGCCAATCAATGGAATTTGATCAGGAACCGGCGGGGCAATCCAAGCCCTTGACTCCCGATCTACCTCTGCAATCATCGCAAATTGAAGAGAAAGAATTATGAGTGACCGTTCCAATCAGGTAATCGACGTCATTCATCCGAATCGTGTAACTGACGATTCAGTGCGAGTGAGTACACGTGTTGGCATATTGGTTAGGTGTTACCCTAAACTTTCTGAAACATTTATTTTGGGAGAAATTTTAGGACTAGAAAAAGAAAACATTCCACTCCATATTTTTTCGTTATTTCCGCCAAGCGATCAGCTAGTTAATCCTGCTGTCAATTTTGTCAAAGCATCGGTAACGACACTGGCAAATGGTGACAGTGCAATGTCAATGCATATCATCAAAAAATCACCACAGCATATCGATAAAATTCGTACTTCTGGTCAATATCTTACAGAACTCTTACAGATACTTTATCAACAATGTGCTCCAGGAGTAGGAGTCATGGTCAGTCCCGCGCGTGAATCTTCATCGGTGCAGGTGGAACCCTGGAGCAGCTCTCTGTCTTTTTTTGTCAAAGCAAAAAAAAAAGGCAAACAAAACAACATGCTGAGAAA
>SSFW01000118.1 GCA_008015595.1 Nitrosomonas sp.
CCCCTCTGACCTGCATTATTCAAAATTGCACTTCAAACTTGAATCCGCCCATCCGCATTAAGTTACGCTGAGAAATAAGAATCAACTTGTGCGAAATTGTTAGATTTCGGGCATCTCAACCACGAAGTGCTGCTTCAATTGCAGCAATATCGATTTTTTTCATCAACATCATCGCGTCGAATGCCCGTTTTGCAGCAGCGGGATCTGGGTCGGTAATAGCTTTTATCAGGGCGATTGGTGTTATCTGCCAGGATACTCCCCATCTATCCTTACACCAGCCACATTCACTTTCCTGACCACTGTTATCGACGATCGCGTTCCAATAGCGATCAGTTTCAGCTTGATCAGTGGTTGCTACCTGAAACGAAAATGCTTCATTGTGCACGAATGCTGGACCGCCGTTGAGCCCAATGCATGGAATTCCCATTAGGGTGAACTCGACAGTCAATATATCTCCTTCCTTTCCTGACGGAAAATTTCCCGGTGCGCGATACACTGCACCGACAAATGAGTTAGGAAAAGTGTCGGCGTAAAACTGTGCTGCGTCTTGGGCGTTGCCATTATACCAAAGGCAAATCGTATTCATTGCTGGTGTTGTCATGTCATTTTTCCATTGAGATCGAAAATATACCTTTCTGGTAGGGCGGTAATCTGCTTCTTATCAAAGAGCTAAAGTTCAACATTAGTGGCACAGACCAAATTTCATTACCATCGGTGGTTATTCCTGTGTTACGCAATATGCCTCGATTCGTTGGTGAGCATCAAACGGAGAAGGCACGTCATATTTTTGCAAAGTAGAAAACCAGCTTGCAATTAGTGTAATACTAAAACAGGCTAGGCCCTGTTGATGGTCCCTTCTGACTAGAAAATGAGGAATTTGATGCCCATCAATATCAAAACTATCCCACCAAAAATTTCCGCTTTGCCTTCCAACCAAGTTCCGCTGCGATTACCGATGTAAACACCGATTACACTGAACGCAAAAGTTATCGCTCCGATGATCAGGCAAGCAACATAAGGATTAACTGCCAACAAAGTCAGACTAAATCCAGCAGCCATCGCATCAACACTGGTCGCAATGGCTAGAACTAGCAGCATTTTGTTGGTAACATGCGCAATTGCTTCTTCTACACCTTCTTGAGTGCCTTCATAAATCATTTTTGCACCGATCAACGACAGCAATCCAAAAGCGATCCAATGCGCATAGGTTTCTACCCAGCCTAAAACACCCTGACCACCCAGATACCCGATGAAGGGCATCAAGGCTTGAAAAATTCCAAAGAATCCCCCGGCTCTCAGTGCCATGTTAGGCGCATGTTTCTTCGCACCCAAACCGATGGACACTGCAAAGGCATCCATACTGAGCGCGATTGCAAGAATGATGACTTCGATCATCGTGTTGCTTCGAAAAAACGTACGTGGTTATACGGTATGCTCTCAACAATGAAGCTCATAACATTGATCTCAGCGGCAACTCCGCACATTGAAAATACCGATATGAAAATCTATGATGGCAAAATTCCTGCGGTGGGAATACGGTATCGGTACCCAATTTCATATCTCCTATGGTTCGAGAGAGATTTGCGAAACAATTACCCCACTGAAAACTGTCCAGTTGAACACCTAGTTAGCACGTAGGCTAAAACACCATTGCATGGTCGCAAAAGAATTTCCCATTTTGATGAACAAGAACCATTTCAGCAACAAATTCGCCTTTAGCTTTGGTGAAATACTGCTTCCAAACGATTGCTGCAGAATTTGGACGCTTGAATACTGCTACAAGCTTACGCTCTGCAAAGAAGCCTTTTTCATTTTGATACTGCTTGCAAACCAACTGGAAATGTTCTTTCGTAACTATTTTCTTGATGCGATCCGTGAAATCTCTTACGTGAGCCTCATGATCAATTCTTGTGGAAGCATCCATCAAATTGTCCATGATGGGATTTGCTATTTCTATAATCTCCTGTTCTGACATTTCTACAAAATTCATGACTACTCCTTGCAAGTGCTAACATACAATCAGGCATCCGAAATAGCACAATATATTCATCACAAATGTAATTTAATACGGAATTATTCATGATAGCCCCTTATTACCGCCAATAGCGAATTTAGCTGTTGTTTTATCAAACTTGTTAGCGCCACAAGTTGAAAAAAATAACTACACAAAAAGCAAACCTTGGCTTCTAGGTTCATCAAAGGATAAAAGCAGAAATTGATCTCACATAGCACTTTGGATTTTACTTAGTTGACTTTTATTTCTCACAAACAATCGAGTCTGATAATCTTCTAGCCAGCCTCCTCGCAGTCAGTTGTTAAACTGACTGCTCCAATAACGATGAGGAGACTGACATGCAACATTACTGCGGAATTGATTTACATTCAAATAATCATGTTGTGGTAATCATAGATGAGGAGGATAAACGAGTGTTTGAGAGACGGCTGAGTAATGATTTATCGCAGACGCTCAAAGTATTACAACCTTACCAAAGCACATTATGCGGTATTGCAGTTGAATCCACATTCAACTGGTATTGGCTGGTCGATGGTTTGCAAGCGCATGGTTATCAGGTAAAGCTCGTTAACACATGCGCTGTTGTCCAGTATGATGGTTTGAAATACAGCGGAGATCAACACGACGCCTTTCATCTTGCGCATCTGATGCGATTGGGGATTTTACCGACCGGCTATATTTATCCGAAGGAACAGCGTGCGGTGAGGGATTTGCTGCGCCGGCGACTTTCTCTGGTCAGGATGGCCAGTGCGCAACTGATTGGCGTACAGAGCCAGCTATGGCGCTCAACAGGGATTCGCATTTCTTCGGATACATTACGTTGTCAAGATTTTAAGATTCCTTTGGAAGAAAGCCATACACGTCAAGCTATTGAATCTGGTCTGGCAGTCTATCAGGCCATTCAGCGGGAGATTGATGTGCTGGAGCAATCTGCCTACCAAGCGGTAAAGTTAAATAAAGCGTTTGAAATTCTGCAAACTGTCCGGGGAATCGGCAAAATACTGGGATTGACTATCATGCTGGAGACTGGCGATATTCATCGATTTGCCAGCGCAGGGGATTTTGCTTCCTATTGCCGGTGCGTTGACAGTACACGAACCAGCAATGGTAAGAAGAAAGGCAATGGTAACGCCAAGGCAGGCAATAAATACCTTTCGTGGGCGTTTTCAGAGGCCGCACACTTTGCGGTGCGCTTTGAACCGCTAGCACAACGGTTTTATGAGCGCAAGAAAACCAAAACAAATGGCATCATTGCCATCCGGGCAATCGCCCGCAAATTGGCAAGAGCCTGCTGGATGATACTCAAGCATCAACGACCCTATGAGGCCAAGCTGATGTTTCCAGGTTGAGTTTGGGTGGCCGGTAATGAACCAAAAAAGGGTCTGGCAAAACCACCGAGTCTGATTGGACATTCCGGCTTCCCATCGATTGTTACGTTTCGCCCAAACCGTGAGCTATATCGGGTGTGGACAACCTGTATTGAGCCATAGATTCTGTGAAACTATATTGGACACGGTTTGGTACCGAAGATTATGTGGGGTGCCAAGGCACCAGGGGCAAAAATCACTTAAAAGATTTACGCCTTGAGCCAGATGGGTGACTGGTGCGAAGCGATTTGCTTCCGATGCCAAAGAAAATGATAAAACGGGTGCGATGTTCGTAATAACGATGGGGTTTTACTATAAATGCTGTTTAGTAGCAGGGTATTATTTACCCGATTGACAGAGGCAGGCTAATGGGTGACCCCTTTAATTTGTTTCAACGCTGACGGCCCTTAGTGACGACCAGCAAACTAAGGAGTGAAATCTTGATATTCACAGCAATCAATGGAGTCCGACCCCATTGATTCACCCTTGCGCTCGAATGCTGGTGCAAGCGCTGCTTCAATATCGGGCCACGGTAGTCGATTTGCCAATACCGCCAAGGGATGGTGCAGATCGATCATCTGGTCGAGGCGAGCACGGAAAAAATCATCAGTCGGCATTTCAATTTCCCCTAATTCCCTCAGATTTTGATGCCTATATTATAATTTCCCACGGATTTCAGCGTTACTAATTCGCATGAATTCGAACATTTGTAGGGCCCCTAAGCGTTTTGCAGGACCGACTAATAAGACTAAGAGGTATCCTATGGGTAATTCGCACGAAAATTTTCCTGTAATTCAGAATCGTTTTTTGCATTCAAGTTTAGATAATATTTCCAAGGAGAATTTCGAGTTCTTCAAATCTTATCCAAAATCATTTCTTGCTGAATATCTGGATTTACCTCTTTACAAAGGAACTACTCCGCTGTGCAGTGCTATTTGTCAGCGAGACATAGATATCACACGGTCCTTACTTTCTTTAGGAGCAAATCCTAATCAACCTGATCTGAGAGGAGCTACACCATTAATTTATACTGCACAAATAAATGATCCAATACTTGGAAAAATGCTATTAGATGCAGGTGCTGACGTTAACGCTATGGATCATAATAATCGCACTGCTGCCCATTATGCTTCATACTTTGGGCATCAGGCCTTCGTTGATTTCTTAATAAAAAGATATGCGGATTTTTCAATTGAAGACGCGGACGGCCGAATCGCGCTTGACTATGCTCGAAGTATTTCAAATGGAAAAAATTATAAAAGCTTAATCGATTCAATATCTCGTACAGGCTGTACTAAATCTTCCGGAAAGCATAACACTGTTTCTCCCTTAAAATTCGATCAAAACTATATTCTTCTAGATAAATTGAATCAAACAGTTAATAGTAAAGACACATGGCTTTACTTGGTGATTTTAGTAGCGCTTATTAGTTTTGTGACAAACAGAATTTTTCCAGATTCTTCTTATTTTTATTATTTCACAGTATTTATATTCTCCTTTTTCTTTTCTAGTATTTTACTAGTGAGACCATTGATCTCGAATACGAGGGAAATAGCACCATATCAACGACAACATTCTGAGTTTGCATCAATCGAAGAAGCTATTAAAGCATCAAAAACTAGCGCACGGGCTATTGCGGGAATTATAAAACAAGCAAGTTATCAAGTGTTTAGAGAAATGAGTGACGATAAATTTATACCAGTTCGTGATACGAACTATCTATCCCTATTTTTGATTGCTCTTATTCCTGCATTGGTACTTACGCCGATACAAAGTTATATCTATTTTCCTATTGAAATATTCACTTTTCTTTTCGAAATTTTCAAAAGTAATTTACCCGGAGGCTTAGGATTTTTTATTTATATCATTGTATGGTTCATTGGATTTATCACTCTTCTAGTATATATAGTACTAACTATACTTTTGTTCTTTTCATTATTATTATTTAAAATTCCGCATGCGATTGCTATTAGCATTGTTGAATCAAATCTTTTGAAGCGCCAGCGCCTACAAGCCGATTTACTTGATAAACTTGCTTACAGCCTTGAGCGTAAAACAATGCAAAAAGATTGTATCCTTTATTTGAGATCATTTCAGCAAGATGGTAAGTGCTCAATAGGTTATTTCGGACTGGAATCTTTGCTTGTCTATTGCTTTAACAAAATCCATCCTGTTGTGGCTCTAGGTTTTAGCACTTCAATGCTTGGACCTGCCAAGGTAACTGCAACTGATGATGATTGGAAAGCAAAAGTTGTTGAATTTTCCAGAGATGCCAAGCTTATTGTTATGATTCCAAATGACAGTGATGGTGTGAAGTGGGAGATAGAGCTATTACGGGAAAAAAGGTATTTGAATAAGACAGTTTTCGTGGCACCACCTGAGAATCAAGATAAAACTAACGAACGGTTTTGGGAAAAAATGCGACTCGATCCAAAGCTTATTGATCTTGAAATTCCTCCATATTGTGATGCTGGTTTCGTTTTTACATTAAACCAAGATGGAAAAATTCGATCAAGTGGTCCACTTGGGGTAGATATTCCTCTCGTATTATTTTCATCTAAGAAAAGCGATATAGTTGCATCTGATGGTGATTATGATGCTTCGGATGATAATGGTTCAGATGGCTTGTCGCTACAACAACAATACACTGCATTGCAAAGCAATATGCAATTAGTGCCTGTATTATTAACTGCCCAAGCTGCATATAACGATAATTCTTTACTTGATGGCGATGCTGGCAACGATGGTGATGGTGGTGGTAGTGGTAGTTAAATTCATATGAGAAGGGAACTAGAAGCAGAGGGAATGGTAATTCCCCCGAAAAACAACAAGATTTAAAAGTAGGGAATCGAAGGGATCAGACCCGCTGCTGTCCCATAAATTGAACAAAAGAGGCCTAATTGACTGTTGTTGACTTACAATGAGTTTATCGACAACACAATGAAAAACAAAGAAACTTAGGCTATGGCGCATTGTAATACAGTCTTATCACAATTGTTAAAATTAGTCGACAGATATGAATTTGATAGTGTTGCTTCTGTCCACCAAAAAAAGGGTCACCCATTAGCCCGCCTCTGTCAATCGGGTAAATAATACCCTGCTACTAAACAGCATTTATAGTAAAACCCCATCGTTATTACGAACATCGCACCCGTTTTATCATTTTCTTTGGCGTCGGAAGCAAATCGCTTCGCACCAGTCACCCATCTGGCTCAAGGCGTAAATCTTTTAAGTGATTTTTGCCCCTGGTGCCTTGGCACCCCACATAATCTTCGGTACCAAACCGTGTCCAATATAGTTTCACAGAATCTATGGCTCAATACAGGTTGTCCACACCCGATATAGCTCACGGTTTGGGCGAAACGTAACAATCGATGGGAAGCCGGA
>SSFW01000153.1 GCA_008015595.1 Nitrosomonas sp.
AAACCCTAAAACTATTTGAATTTCAAGACCGCAAACGGCTCTAACCAATACTGCAGGGAACTTGAAGCCAAACGCCAGTTGCAGTTTTACGCAAATTTTAATCTTAAGTCAAGCGTTTAGCATTTGAAAATATCACTTTTATACTTTTTTTAAGTAGCAGTAAAATAAGTGAATGCAGCTAATACGCTTGAAAATTTTGTCGTAATCGTCAAATATGTAAAAAGAAAAATAATTAGAATGCTAATGTTGATGAAGACTTATGATTAAATTCCTGTAGTCTAAAGTTTTTAGATATTAGCTTGGCAAAAAGGAATCAGTGATGACAATAAGAAATAATCGCGAAGAAAGTGTTCTAGAGGATAATAAAAATAAGCTCAAAACACCTCCGCTGTATAAAGTGCTGTTACTTAATGATGATTTTACACCAATGGATTTTGTCGTAATGGTACTTCAAACTTTCTTTTTTATGAGCCAAGAAAAAGCGATTCACGTTATGCTTAAAGTTCATAATGAGGGCGCAGGAATTTGTGGTGTTTATCCGAGTGATATTGCAATGACTAAAGTGAAACAAGTAAATGATTTTTCTAGGCAAAATCAGCATCCATTAAAGTGTGTTATGGAGAAAAATACATGATCGCTCAAGAATTAGAAGCTAGCCTCCATATGGCGTTTATCCAATCACGCCAGAAGCGACATGAATTTATTACAGTAGAACATTTACTGCTTGCGCTACTCGATAATCCAAGTGCGGCTGAAGTATTAGTTGCTTGTGCAATCGATATTGAGGAATTGCGCACACTTTTACATGATCATATTAATCAACATACCCCTATTGTGGGGGGAAGCGAAGACGTAGATACACAACCAACACTTGGATTCCAACGGGTAATTCAGCGCGCAATCTTGCATGTTCAATCATCTGGAAAGAAAGAAGTTACAGGAGCAAATGTTTTAGCCGCAATCTTTGGCGAGAAAGATTCGCATGCAGTTTATTTTCTTCAACAAAAGGGTATTACGAGACTGGATGTAACGAATTACATATCCCATAAAATCTGCAAGGTTTCGCAGAATAACGAGCAAAATAATAAAGCCGAAGAAGAAAGTGAGAACGAGCAGCAGTCTGCTGCGCCTAGCCCATTAGAAAGTTATACGATTAATCTGAATAACCTGGCAATGGCTAACCGTATTGATCCGTTAATTGGTAGGGAAAAAGAGTTAGAACGAGTTATTCAAACCTTATGCCGGCGTCGGAAAAATAACCCGTTACTGGTTGGGGAAGCGGGTGTTGGTAAAACAGCGATTGCTGAGGGTCTAGCCAAGAGAATCGTAGAAGGGGATGTACCTGAGATTTTGTCTAAACATCAAGTTTATGCATTGGATATCGGAGCGCTTCTTGCTGGCACTAAATATCGCGGTGATTTTGAACAACGGTTTAAAACTATCCTAAAGCAATTAACTGATAATCCAAAAGCCATTCTATTCATTGATGAAATTCATACACTGATCGGTGCTGGCGCAGCTTCGGGAGGTACGTTAGATGCATCGAATTTACTTAAACCGATATTGAGTTCTGGGAGATTGAAATGCATTGGTGCAACAACTTATAACGAATTTAGAGGTATTTTTGAGAAAGATCATGCGCTATCACGCCGCTTTCAGAAAATTGAGGTCAACGAGCCGAGCATTGATGAAACGGTAGCGATATTACGGGGTTTAAAATCTCATTATGAGAAACATCATGGGGTGAAATATTCGTCGATTGCACTAACATCAGCAGCAGAGCTTTCAGCACGATTCATTGGTGATCGGCACTTGCCTGATAAAGCAATTGATATTATTGATGAGGCAGGTGCTGCACAACGTATCCTACCAAAATCTAAGCAACGTAAAGTGATTGGCAAAACCGAAATTGAAGAAATCATCGCTAAGATTGCAAGAATTCCTTCTCAGAGCATTTCAAGCGATGATCGTAGTAAACTCAAAACGCTCGATCGTGATTTGAAATCAATCGTATTTGGTCAAGATGCCGCAATCGATGTGCTTACAACTGCTATGAAATTATCGAGATGCGGTCTAGGAAATCCGCAAAAACCAATTGGATCTTTTCTTTTCTCTGGTCCTACGGGTGTCGGTAAGACCGAAGTGGCACGTCAACTCGCCTATATCATGGGAATCCCATTGCACCGTTTTGATATGTCCGAGTATATGGAGCGGCATGCTGTTTCGCGTCTAATCGGAGCGCCACCGGGTTATGTCGGATTTGAGCAAGGTGGTTTATTGACCGAAACGATTATCAAGCATCCCCACTCGGTATTGCTGCTTGATGAAATAGAAAAAGCCCATACTGATATTTTTAATGTATTACTTCAAGTGATGGATCATGGCACATTAACCGATAATAATGGGCGAAAAGCGGATTTTCGTAATGTCATTATTATTATGACTACTAATGCTGGGGCTGAATCACTCGTGAAATCAAGTATTGGTTTTACGGAAACTTCGCAGACCGGTAATGAAATGGCTGAGATTACGCGCTTATTTACACCTGAATTTAGAAATCGATTAGATTCAATTATTTCATTTGCACCATTAAGTAAAGGTATTATTTTACGTGTAGCAGATAAGTTTTTAATGCAGCTTGAAACTCAATTGCAAGAGAAAAAAGTTGAAGTTATTTTTACTGATGACTTGCGCAATTATCTCGCAGAAAAGGGATTTGATCCTTTAATGGGCGCCCGTCCTATGGCTCGTTTGATTCAAGATGTTATTCGCAGTGCCTTGGCTGATGAATTACTCTTCGGGAAATTGACGAATGGGGGGAAAGTGACAGTTACCATTTCAAAAGAAGGTAAAGTAGAACTTCAATTCTAAGGCACACAAGATTAATGTTGGTATGAATATTCAAGCAAGTGTTATAAAGATTGAAAAATTGGGCCTGGTCTTCCCGTTCTTGGGGAAAATGGTTTTTATTAATTAGATTCTCATTGGAAGAAGGTGAAATTTACTGCTGTTTCCTTGGAAAAACAGTCAAAAAGTGGCCAGTAGCTATAGCTCTTAAATTCCAGGCGTAGGCGACTATCAATAAATTGATATGATCGACCAATAAATCTTTTCAAGAAGTACTTCCCTTTTGCCGCGCGATGCTGCAACATGATGAAATATTTCTGGTAACGTATGACTGTCATGCAGGTTTTATTCGTGATTGATCACGCTGACGATTAAATGATCTTGTGCGGTACTGGCAATCGATGCCTTGCTGCCATATTCGTATTGCTTGTGGTCTTTTCTCCTGTACACGCAGCGAGTAGATCTTGTTCAGGCGATTAATGATTTTGATCGCCAGTTTGCTGTCAGTAAGATAGGTACTGTTCTTTTTTTGTAGCGTCGTATCAATAAGAACCGTATCTTCCAACGTCTTAGGCCCATGTAAATCAATACTTATTCAGAAAATTTGCTCGACCAATGTGTTTACGCAAATAGACTACTTTCGTACTGTGGTAAGACAATATTAGTCAATTTGATCTGCAAGCATACAACCATTTACACTTTATATCTGGGGTGTGGATGTATTTCAGGGACAACTATTTAAACACGTTAGTAGATAGATAACGATCACCTCGATCACAAGCTATGAAAACGATAGTAGCATCTTCGACTTCATCTGAAATTTTAAGTGCAGCAGCGAGTGCACCGCCTGATGAAATACCGGTAAAAATTCCTTCTTCGCGTGCTAGGCGTTTTGTCATCGTTTCAGCTTCCGTTTGGGAGACAAAGAGGATACGATTAATGAGTGTTGGGTCGTAAATTTTAGGAAGGTAATTTTCAGACCATTTTCTGATACCAGGTATTTGAGATCCTTCTTCAGGTTGTACACCAATAATTTTAATGTCTGGATTAGCTTCGGAAAAATATCGAGCGCACCCCATAATCGTTCCTGTTGTGCCCATACTGCTGACAAAATGGGTAATCGATTGACTGGTTTCATGCCAAATTTCAGGTGCTGTGCCTTTGTAGTGGGCCAATGGGTTGTCAGGATTAGCAAATTGGTCAAGAATAAATCCTTGACCTTCATCTCGTAGTTGTTCGGCAATATCTCTGGCGTGTTCCATACCCCCTTCTTTAGGAGTTAAGATGATTTTCGCGCCGTATGCACTCATTGATTGGCGTCGTTCAATACTCAGATTTTCTGGCATTACTAAAATCAACTGATAATTCATCATAGCAGCAGCCATCGCTAATGCAATGCCGGTATTCCCACTGGTTGCTTCAATCAAAGTATCACCTGGTTTAATAGCGCCACGTTCTTGTGCACGCATGATCATTGAAAGTGCCGGCCGATCTTTAACTGATCCTGCTGGGTTGTTACCCTCTAACTTCGCTAAAAGAATATTGCTGGTTTTTCCTGGTATACGTTTAAGTTGAACGAGTGGGGTATTGCCAACACAATCTTGAATTGTTTTGAACATAGGTGAGCTTGGATTTTTTTAAATACCAATGAATAAATGGAATTATTACATACAGGGTACAGACTTGATAAAGCATAGGGTTAATAAAAAAGCAAAAACCCTCTGAAATTATATTTCAGAGGGTTTTGATGAAGCTAGCTTTATTTACTTAGAAGACAGCTCTTCTTTTTTTACAACCATCTTTTCGGGATCAGGTGCAGCGGCAATTTCATCAACGATTAATTCGTTGCGGATTTGATTAATGGTGCCTGGACCAACGCCACTTACTTTCTCTAAATCATCAATAGATTTGAAATGGCCATGTTGATTTCGATACTCTACAATAGCCTTTGCTTTAGCTGGTCCAATTCCCTTTAAAGCTTCAAACTCCGCTTCAGATGCTGTGTTGATATTAACGCCAGCGAAAACAGTGCTGCTGAATACAAAAAAGATTACTAAAAGTTGTAAAAATCTTTGCATAAAATCTCCTATCGTTTAAAAAAGATTGCCAAGTGAAATACAAATCGTGCAATCAAAAGGCCAGAATATATCGGCAGATCGTTGTGGAGTTTTAGGCTAGGATGAAAAATCAAATAAAAGGATTAGGCAATTCGGAAACGTGTTTGTTTTAAGATAAAAATTGTAAGCAAAGGAATCACAAAACCAATAGCGGTAATAGACATCAGTAATAAACCTAATTGACTATAATCAGCAGGAATAGTGACTTCACCTGTACTGGCATCAATAACTTCTCTGGATATGATGAATATTTGATTGATATATTTTGTGCATAATTGAGATGCCGATAGTGCAAGATTAGTAAAAGATGCCATAACGGCGAAAAAGGTAGCTTTGAGTTTCTCAGGGGCTGAATTGGCAATCCAAGCTAGCATGGGAATCATAGCGATTTGCCCTAAAGGCGATTCTAACGCTGTGTCTACGACAGCAATAAAGCGTGCATCAACGATACCCCCTGTCAACGCGGCAGTCCATTCATGCAATCCAAAGTACATTCCAATGATAGGCAAAGAAAGGATTGTGCCTGCAATTGTCAGTATTCCGATAATAAAAGCCATCGATCGCTCTGCCATAAAGCGTCGAAAGATAAACATACCTGCGAGCGTTAAGGCGGAACCGATTAATGAGAGCGTTGCCAGAAATTGTTGGTCAAAACCAAGGTGGTCAATCATCCACCAAGTTGAGCCAGCACCCGGTCCTGGGATGGCTCGAAATACAAAGATTAGAATTGCCGTTCCAACCAGCATATTGCGTGCTTCTTCATCTAATTCACCCGAGATTTGCTTTATTAGAAAAAGAACGATGGCCATTGATAATGCAAAAACAATCTCTTCTGCGCCGCTAATACCACCTAATCCTACACTTAATGAGATGACTGTGAAGGCGGCACCTCCCCCCAGAATCCACCAATTGATTGGAGGGGTCTCAGCATGGGTATCTAATAGGGCAATCGATTCTTCACGCTTCATTCCTTGTTGCATTAAACGGGTAATATTTTTTCTTCTGAGGCAGCTTGCTAGAAATACTCCACCGACAGATACAATGGGGATAACTAGCGCAAGTTGGTAAATAAATAAGTAAGTTGCTAATTTTTCTGATTCAGATAAAGAACCCATATCGTGCATCAGAATGACATTCAGAATCGAGACCAGTACCCCCCCTCCGATAATTGCTACTCGCCCCAGTGTTTGCATGGTGACATGCATTTGTTTACGAGCTTCTTGTGAGACCGCTTGCCCATTAGCATCTACTTTGGGAACAGCTTCAACGGTCATCGCATCTGCGACCACATCTTGAAGCACATAGCCGATTGGAGCGAGTAACGCAGCTAGCACATACCAATTTTCGATAGGCATTATGGCTTGCATATCGCTAGGATATCCCAGTAATCCGATCATGATCAACAAACTGAGCATGATCAAGCTGGCACCCAGATAGACAAGAAAGCCCTTCCATCGCCAAATTAAATCGACTAAGTGACCAAGTGGCATTTTCAATGCCCAAGGTAAGGCCATCCAGAATCCTAATGCAGCTAAAAATTCTGCTGATAGTCCTAATCGTTCTTTGACATAAAAAGTACCTACAATGGCAGTTAAGCTTGAAATACCAGCTGCTAAATAAACCATGAGCGGCGGTAGATAAGATAATTTAATTTCACGGCTCAGTGAAAGAACTACTTCATCAAGCCAACAATAAATGCGATTGAGAAATTTAATCAATTGAATTTTATTACTATCGTTTTAGATTATTAACTAGGTGGACGCTTGCCGACCGTCACTTTGAATGATTTCTCCGATTGACTTCGAATAATGGTTAACAAAACGGTTCTACCAGGAGGTAAAGCGGCGACTAAATTCAGTACTTCTGCTGAATTACTAATCTCGTCACCATCGACTGCTTGTAAGATGTCGCCAGGTTTTATACCCGCTTGATCGGCTGGACCATCCTTGAGCACACCTGTAATGAGGATACCCCCTAGCTTTTTTAATTTGAGGGACTCAACCAACTCAGGTGTAACATCGTGCATACTTACACCAAGCCACCCTCGCGTCACGCTCCCAGTTTCGATGATTTGCTTCATGATTTGTATGGCTGCGCTAACAGGGATGGCGAATCCAATACCCAGTGATCCTCCTGTTCGAGACCAGATTGCTGTATTGATTCCAATTAGGTTGCCTGCAGTATCCGTTAAAGCGCCGCCTGAATTGCCGGGGTTAATCGCAGCATCGGTTTGTATGAAATTTTCAAACGTGTTGATGCCAACTTGTGATCGACCTTTTGCACCGATAATCCCCATTGTTACCGTTTGACCAACCGCAAAGGGATTGCCAATTGCTAATACAATATCGCCTATTTTTGCAGATTCCGAGTTGCCGATGGTAATACTTGGTAGGTTTTCTAGATCAATTTTTAAGACGGCTAAATCACTTTCCGGATCAGAGCCAATAATTTTTGCCTTAGCATTTCGACCATCTACCAGTGCGATTTGTATTTCGCTTGCAGCTTCTACAACATGATGATTTGTCAAAATATAGCCTTCAGCGCTGACAATAACACCAGAACCAAGGCTGGATGTTTGTTTCGTTTTGGGGCTAAAGCGATCGCCAAAGAAAAACTGAAATGCTTGATCATCCAGTTGAGGATGAGTCTGCGATCGGACTTCTTTACTGGTAAAGATATTACCAACCGCAGGCATTGCAGTTTCAGCGGCAGCGTTGAAACTATCAGGTATGATAGAGGGATTCGCGGAAGTATATTCTTTAATTGTGGCAATTTTCCCACGAGGCGTCCATGGAAGTAGTTCTGGTCGCAATGTGGAAACAACAAAAAAGATAGCCAACAAAATCGTGACGGTTTGTGCAAAAATCAACCAGAGTTTATTCATTTGCAAATTCATACCTAAGACAATAAAGCGAATATTAAATATATAACTGACAGGTTGGAAGTAAACAATGTTGCAATATGATCTAGAAAATTATCTTAATCAATTACTGGAAATTTCGCGCTTTCGCGATTATTGCCCAAATGGACTCCAAGTGGAAGGGCATAAGCAAATAAATACTTTGATTAGCGGCGTTACGGCTTCTCTGGAATTGATAGAGATGGCTATTGCTTGCAATGCTGATGCAATTCTTGTGCATCATGGTTATTTCTGGAAAGGGGAAGAACCTTGCATACGGGGCATGAAACGTCAACGCCTCAGCTTGTTACTGAAACATAAAATTAATCTTTTTGCGTATCATTTGCCGCTCGATGCACATTTAGAGTTTGGAAATAATATTCAGTTAGCGCGAAGACTAGGTTTGCAGTACGATGGTACTTTTGGGGAACAAGCAATTGCGATGCATGGGCAATTGGCTAATCGTATGATGCTTGGTGATTTTGGGAAGACTATTGCGACTTCTCTTAATCGAGAACCGTTGATTATTGGTGATTTATCTCAAAAGGTGCAGCGTATTGCATGGTGTACCGGTGCAGCACAAGGTTATTTTGAAGAAGCGATTGACGCTCGGGTTGATGCTTTCATTACTGGAGAAATTTCCGAACAGAACGTCCATATGGCTAGGGAATCAGGGGTTGCCTTCATTGCAGCGGGGCACCATGCAACGGAACGTTATGGCATTCAGGCGCTTGGTATGCATATTGCACAACGGTTTGGAGTCAACCATGAGTTTATAGATTTAATGAATCCAGTATGACCAGAATCGCTAGCGGGCGCTATGCAGCATAGGGGTTCTGATTAGATAAACTGGTAGTGCTCATCGTATCGGACTATTTTTAAGGCTTATCTTTATCCTTCTTTTTTTTAGGAATCGTCCACCAGATAATGAAAAGAAAAAGCCCCAACGCAAGTGCTGCTTCAACCACTAATACCCACATATTATTTTCTTGATTGTTTTAATAAAATCGTAATAACAGCATACCACTAACGTGAATTTGATGAAAAGATACTCGTTTTTTAGTTTATTACTATTACTCGCGCTTAGCGCATGTAAAACCGAATCGCTTTCAACAACCAAGCAAGCAGATACGATACAACCAGCTCCAAGTGTTACTGAGAATATTAATCAACTTAGGTTAACACAATGGACACAGTTAATCGGTTGGGAAGCGGATGAGCTATTGCCTGCTTGGAATACATTCATGCAAAGCTGCACTACATTAAAGCGCCAACCTAACTGGCAAGCAGTTTGTACAAAAGCCAGTATGCTTGAGCAAGCAAATGAGCAAACCATACGATTATTCTTTGAAAGTCAACTTGCACCGTATCAGGTATTTAATTCAGACGGCAGTGATACTGGGATTATCACAGGCTATTATGAACCCTTGCTGCAAGGTAGTAAAAAATCAACTGAGAAATATCGTTTCCCAATTTATTCACCTCCCGATGATCTACTCGTCATTGATCTCGGTAACGCACTTCCCGATTTTAAGAATTTACAGCTTCGAGGACGCCTTGAAGGTCGTAAGGTTGTTCCTTTCTATAGTCGTGCAGAAATTGAAAAGGGGATTCCAACGCTAAAAAATCGAGAATTACTTTGGGTAGACGATCGGGTAGCGCTTTTTTTTCTCCATATTCAGGGTTCAGGGCGTATACAGCTTGAGAATGGAGAAATTATTAAGGTAGGTTATGCGGATCAGAATGGCCATCCCTATGTTTCGATTGGGTCACTTTTAGTTCAGCGCGGTGAATTACCATTAGAAAAAGCATCGATGCAAGGTATTAAACAATGGGGTGTACAGAATCCAGAAAAATTAACTGAGTTATTGCATCAGAATTCTCGCTATGTTTTTTTTCGGTTACTTCCAGATTCATTAACGGGTCCACTGGGTTCACTGGGTGTTCCATTGACGGCGGGCCGGAGTCTTGCCATAGATCCCCGAGTTGTACCTCAGGGCGCGCCTGTTTTTCTTTCGACGACCTGGCCTAATAGTGATAAATCATTAAACCGACTAATGGTTGCTCAAGATACCGGTAGCGCCATCAAAGGGGGCGTACGCGCCGATTTTTTCTGGGGATTTGGTAAAGAAGCCGAGAATCAAGCAGGCAAAATGAAGCAGAATGGTAAAATGTGGGTATTACTACCGAAAGATATGACCATTCCACCTCATTCGAAATAACTCAAGATTCTCAAGTGGTCATGCAATTATGGCGGAGCAAAGCGTCAATTTTAGGTTCCCGTCCTCGAAATGCGATAAATGATTCTAGTGCAGGCCGACTTCCTCCCACCGCTAGAATTTCGCTCCAGAAGCGACTACCGGCTTGAGTGTTGACGATATTACTTGGATCGGTTTCTTCAAATAAACTGTACGCATCTGCTGATAAGACCTCAGCCCATTTGTAGCTATAGTATCCGGCAGCGTATCCACCTGCAAAAATATGCGCAAAACTGTTGGGAAAACGACTAAACGCGGGTGGAATAACAACTGCAACCTGCTGACGCACTTCATCGAGTAATGTTAATACGGTCTTTTCGCCATTAGGATCGAAATCATAGTGTAGATGCATATCGAACAGCGCAAATTCAATCTGGCGTAATGTTTGTAGACCACTTTGGAAATTTTTGGCAGCCAGTAATTTGTCAAATAAAGCACGTGGGAGCGGTACTCCACTTTCGATATGAGCGGTCATTTGACTCAATACGTCCCATTCCCAGCAAAAATTTTCCATAAACTGGCTGGGCAACTCAACGGCATCCCATTCAACCCCATTGATGCCGGACACTGCTAAATCTTCAACTTGAGTCAGTAAATGGTGTAGGCCATGACCAAATTCATGAAATAGTACGATCACTTCATCGTGGGTAAACAATGCGGGCCGTGCCTGGCCATTTTTATTGACGGGTGCCGAAAAATTGCAAGTCAAATAAGCGACCGGAATCTGTATAGATGATTGCCTATTTTCTTGCTCGATGCGACGCCGAGTCATCGCATCATCCATCCATGCTCCACCGCGTTTACTGGGGCGTGCGTAGAGATCAAGGTAAAATTGACCGATCAATTGACCCTTTGCATCATGAATATCAAAGAATTTCACATCAGGATGCCAGCGCTGAATGGGACGTGAAAGGCTTGCCTCAGAAATGGTAATTCCATACAGTGTTTCAACTAATCGAAACATTCCAGGGAGGACTTTGTTTTCAGGGAAATATTGTTTAACTTCTTGATCTGAGAAGGCATAGCGTTCTACACGAAGTTTTTCACTTGCATATGCTAAATCCCATGATTCTAGCTTTTCTAACCCGAGTTTGGTGCGGGCAAATACTTTAAGCTCTTCTAGATCTCGTTGAGCGTAAGGCTTTGCTTTAGCAGCAAGTTCATGTAAGAAATCGAGTACTTGTCGAGGTGACTCAGCCATTTTGGGCGCTAAAGATACTTCTGCATAACAATTGAAGCCGAGTAAATTAGCTTCTTCTTTGCGCAGCTTTAGAATTTTGTTGATGAGTGGCATATTGTCCCAATTCGATGTGCCATGCACTAGGCTATCGATTTCGCTTGCGCGAGTTTGGTAAGCTCGATACATCTTTTCGCGTAAGTCGCGATTGTCAGCATATTGCATGACCGGTAGATACGAAGGGGCATGTAAAGTAAACTTCCAACCCTTCGATGGGTTAGGTGTTTTTTCAGCAGCTTCTTTAGCTGCTAAAAGCGCATCTTCTGGAATACCTGAAAGTTCATCTTGTTGAGTAATAATGAGGTAGAAATCATTGGTTGCATCAAGGAGATTGTCGCTAAACTTCGCAGATAAAGCAGATAACTCTTCTTGAATCGCAAGAAAGCGTTTTTTGTTATCAGTAGTCAATTCTGCGCCACCCAATCTAAAATCGCGTAACTGATTTTCAATAATTTTCTTGCGAGCATTGCTTAGATCATTAAATTCAGGGCTATTGCGTAATTGCTTAAATTTTTCAAATAACGATTGGTCTTGTGATAATTCCGCAAAATACTGCGTTACTTTGGGTAAGTTGGCATTGTAGACTTCACGCAGTTCTGGGCTATTCATTACTGAATTTAAATGTGATACCTGTCCCCAAGCTCTGGATAGTCGTTCGTTTGCATCTACGAGGGGTTGAATAAAGCTATTCCAAGTAGCAGTCGCTGCGGTGCGAGCTTGATCTGCAACGGATCGACATTGCTGTAGTAATGTTTCAATAGCAGGCAAAACATGTTCGGGTTTAATATCCATGAAGCGAGGTAGGCTAGTAAAATCAAGTAAGGGATTCATAGCAAGTGCACTTAAAGAAAATGATTGAAAGAAATAACTGAGTCGAAACCGACCGGGTAGTTTAGTTACTACGCTGATAAATGATATTACCACCGACTAAAGTATATTTAACAGAACCAGGAAGCTCCATGCCCATAAAAGGAGTGTTTTTACCTTGGCTCTTTAGGGTTGATGGCGTTACTTTCCAGTAGGCTTCAGGGTCAAAGATACAAATATCGGCTGCTGCACCCAGGCTCAGGTGTCCAGCATCAATTGCCAAGATACTAGCTGGTATCTGGGTAATGACTTTTAGTCCATCTATTAATGAGAGATTCATTGAATCGGCCCATTTTAGCGTCAAAGATAGTAGTAGCTCTAATCCACTAGCGCCTGCTTCCGACTCACCGAAAGGCAGCAATTTAGCGTCATCATCAATGGGCGCATGGTCGGAACATATTGCATCGATCGTGCCATCGATCAAACCTGCTCTTAACGAATCTCGATCCTGCAAGTTTCTGAGTGGCGGTATAAGGTGGCAATTGGTATTAAAGAAACCAATATCCATTTCAGAAAGATGCAGATGATTGATAGAGACATCGCATGTAATCGGTAATTTTTGTTGCTTTGCAGTGCGAATCATTGCCACGCTTTCAGCGCTTGAGATACGGCACACATGAACACGGACACCAATTTCACGGACCAATAAAATAATATTAGATAAGGCAATGGTTTCAGCACAAACTGGAATGGGAGATAACCCGAGGCGTGTGGCGACTTCACCATCATGTGCAACCCCTCTATTCGCTAGGTTAATTTCTTGAGGGCGGAGCCAAACACTAAAGTTGAAGGTTGATGCGTAATACATTGCCTGGCGCAAAATATGAAGGTTTGTTATCGGCTCATCTGCATGACTGAATGCAACACACCCTGCATCCCTTAGCTCGGCCATTTCTGTGAGTTTCTCGCCTTTTAATTTTTGGGTTAGCGCCCCGATAGGATAAACATGGATATGATTCAAGCTTTTAGTGCGATGCTTTAACATTTCAACCAAACCTGGTTCATCCAGTGGGGGGTCTGTGTCAGGGGGGCAGGCAAGGCTAGTGATACCTCCAGCTGCAGCAGCATCGAGCTCGGATTCCAAGGTTGCTTTATATTCCAGCCCTGGTTCTCGTAAACGGGCAGACAAATCAATTAACCCAGGACACACCACCCAATCTTTGGCATCGATAACGGGGCAATCCGTAAATTCTGTGGGAATGCTACCAATTGCAACGA
Organism: Nitrosomonas sp.; assembly: GCA_008015595.1. Lineage (GTDB taxonomy): Bacteria > Pseudomonadota > Gammaproteobacteria > Burkholderiales > Nitrosomonadaceae > Nitrosomonas. The sequence goes on from SSFW01000153.1 coordinate 13,444, forward strand.
TTTTGCCCTCAGCGATACAGAGATCTTTAACTGCATCGAGTTTATTTTGGGGGTCGATCAAACGTCCATTTTTGATGAGCAATTTCATAAATTGGATGGGTGCTTACTCAGGTAATACTATTATAAAGGAAGGTTATTTCTCGTCATGCTAATAGGTATAAGATCGCGCTAATTACCGGCTAAAATGGACATGACAGCCATGCGCACCGCGATTCCAAACGTAACCTGCGGTAAAATCACTGATTGCCCGCCATCAGCAACGACAGAGTCAATCTCGATTCCTCGATTCATTGGGCCAGGATGCATAACAATAGCATCTGGCTTTGCTTTAGCTAATTTCTCCGGCGTGAGTCCGTAATATTTGAAATATTCTTCATTGCTCGGTAAGTTTGCGCCTTGCATGCGTTCATTTTGCAAGCGCAGCATGATGACCACGTCGACATCGCGCAAGCCTTTTTCCATATCATGGTAAACATGAACGCCCAGCCGCTCGACTTTGTTGGGTAGTAATGTTTTAGGGGCAACGACTCGAATTTCCGGTACGCCGAGCGTGCTTAGGGCATGAATCTGTGATCGAGCCACTCTCGAGTGCAGAATATCGCCAACGATCGCAACGCGCAGATTATGAAAATCCTGCTTGTAGCGACGAATCGTAAACATATCGAGTAACGCTTGAGTAGGATGAGCATGTCGGCCATCACCCGCGTTGATGACATGAATATCGGGTTTTACATGACTTGCAATCATATGCGCTGCGCCACTTTGCGAATGGCGAACGACAAACATGTCTGCATGCATTGCAGACAGGTTGTTGACAGTGTCTAACAATGCTTCCCCTTTTGATTGCGCTGAAACCGCAATGTTTAGGTTAAGCACATCTGCAGATAGACGTTTTGCAGCAATTTCAAATGTCGTTCGAGTACGTGTGCTAGGCTCAAAAAAAAGATTGAATATCGATTTACCTCGTAACAGCGGGATTTTTTTGATTTCTCTTTCCGTGACACCGGTAAAGGACTCTGCTGTATCAAGAATCAGAGTCAAAATCGAAGCTGGCAAGCCCTCGATAGTCAGTAAATGAAGTAGCTCACCGTTTTTATTGAGTTGAAGTTGATGATTCATTCTGCCGCCAGCTTCACATCCAGTAAGCCCAAACTAAGTCTTCCATCGGATTGTTGCTTAAGTTCTAACATATTATTGGTGGGTAACGATAATACAGCCCCAACATACTGAGCAGCAATTGGAAGCTCTCGCTGGCCGCGATCGACTAACACAGCCAAATGAATACTGGCAGGTCGGCCATAATCGAAAATTTCGTTTACGGCCGCACGGATTGTTCTTCCGGTATAAAGCACATCATCGACTAAAATGATATGGCTATTTTCAACTTCAAACGGAAGGGCAGAGGGTTTGACCTGGGGATGCAGGCCAATTTTACTATAATCATCCCGATAAAATGAGATATCCAGGACGCCAAGGGGTAATTTAAGGTTGAGCGCTTGGTGAATTCGCTGTGCAACCCATACGCCTCCCGTATGAATACCTACCATTGCCATCGATTCATGGGTAATCGGTGTTAATTGCTTGATCAGCTCAGTGAGTAAAAACTCTGCATCAGGGAGTCGTTGGGACATGATCAAAGAAAGATTGAAGAATATGTTGTGCTGCAACTTGATCGATAAAACGATCTTGTTGCGAGCGGCGGATACCTAATTCATTGAGTGTTAATCTCGCACTGCGGGTCGTAAAGCGCTCATCAACCATAACGACCTTGATTCTGAAACGACCTTCTAGTCGCCTTGCAAATAATCTGCTTAATCGAGTCATTTCATGCTCTGCGCCATCATCATGCAGCGGTAATCCAACTACTAATAATTTTGGTTCCCAAGCTGTGATAAGTTTTGCGATGGCTTCAAATTGTATTTTGATTACCTCGCTAGTGATCGTGGTCAGCGGATGAGCCAATTTCAGCTCGCTTTCACCAATAGCAATTCCAATATAGCGTTTTCCAAAATCGAAGGCCATCACTGTTCCTTGGAAACAATACTGGGAATCGTTAATCGTACTTAAAGTGCTTTCCGAGTTGCTCGTTACCATTGAACTTAGATGATTACTTTGTGGCTCATTTAAGCATGACCGATTTGGTTGGATAGATTAGAAAAATCAATACCAAGCAATTTGATCGCTGCAGGCAATCGTTCATCAAAAGTCATTTCAAAAATGATGCTATGAGAAGCGGGCACTGTAAGCCAGGCATTCTGGGCTAATTCTTGTTCTATTTGACCTGGTGCCCATCCCGAGTAACCGAGGGTGACGAGCATTTCATCAGGGCCCTCACAGTTTGCAATGGCGTGAAAAATATCAACCGAGGAAGTTAATCCAACTTTTGGGTTGACAGCAAGTGTCGATTTCCAGTTTCCAATCGGCTTATGTAACACAAAGCCACTATCAATTTGCACGGGGCCACCAAATAGAACAGTCGGTTCTTTAGGAAAGGTATCAATCCGAGGGATGCCGAGTTGGTCAAAAAATTTCTCTAATGAGAGATCAGTGGGACGATTGATGACTAATCCTAATGCCCCACGCTCATTGTGTTCGCAAATATAAGTCAATGTTTTGGCAAAAAAGGGATCGGCCATATTCGGCATGGCGATAAGGAAATGATCTGTTAAATTGACATTTTCCATTGCTTCAACGCTCAAAACATTGTTTTTACTGTTGCTTGGATACGATTATTCATTAAATCCAATATGCGGTTTGCGTCATTACTTTCGAGCTGGCTTTCATTGCTAATTTGACGGGTAAAGGCAACTCGGCACCGCCATGAGAAACCGCCATCGTTGCATGGCTCGCTTCATCGGTTTTCATTTGTGTAACAATCGCACGACTCTTTTCATCCTGAGTGGGCAATTGTTGAAGGTGTCCTGCTAGATGCTTTTCCACTTGATGCTCGGTCTCGGCCAGAAAACCAAGGTTCCATTTGTCTCCTAGCATACCAGCTACAAGACCGATTGCAAATGATCCCCCATACCATACGGGATTGAGTAAACTTTTACGTCCGCCTAATTCAGCGATTCTTCTTTCGGTCCATGCAAGGTGCTCGGTTTCTTCCCGAGCGGCTTGAGTCAGTGTTTTTTGTACCACTTGATTACGTGCGGTTAACGCTTGCCCTTGATATAGCGCTTGGGCGCAGATTTCTCCCACATGATTGACCCGCATCAAGGCGATCGATTTTTTTTTCTCCACTTCCGTTAGCTCATGATCTGGCAAACTATCCCCGGGAACCGGGCGATAGGTCTGAGCTGGCGCGGCGAGCGTGCGTAATGCATTATCTAGTCCGATAATAACGCGATCGATATTGAACATCTCTTCCAAGCTCCTTTTCAATAATAGATTTTCAATCATTGTATACTCATTTGACGAGCGAGCAAGGTTACTGGATGCAAAACTTCGATTCCAGCTTGCTGTTCGTTTAGCTGACTTGCGATATGGAATGCGCACCCAATATTGGATGTGGCGAGATAATCAGCATTAATTGCGAGCACATCCTGTATTTTATGAGTTAACAAAGCTTCTGCAATACCTGGCTGATCAAGGAAATAAGTCCCCGCCGCACCGCAACATTGATCCTGATTTGCTAATTCTTTCAATTCAATTTCTGGGATGTACGCCAGAATTTTTGAGGGAAATTGCGATCCGCGTAAAACATGGCGTAAGGTACAGGGATGATGAACCGCAACGCGTTTCGCTAAAGGATTGAATTTAATCTGACTGAAATCTTGTTCTGCGAGGAATTGATTGATATCCATCACAGGAATTGAAAAGCCATTATTCTCAACTAAGTGAGCACCACAGCCCGATGCAGTTGTGATCAATGCGGTCAGATTCAAGTCTTTAAAAGTTTGCTGATTCTGTGCTAGCAAATTTCCGGAATGAGCGGATTCACCACGGTGCTGATATAAGGCGCCACAGCAAGTTTGCTGCTGAGGGACATGAACCGAGTAGCCCAATTGGTTCAATACTGCAATCGTTGATAAATGCGTTTCTACATCGATTAATCGCGCAATGCACCCTAAAAACAAACCAACTTCACCGCGTTGTTTCCCAACCGCAGGATAGAATGATTGCCAGTGCTGGAAGGGATAACGGATAGGGGGTAATTTCGATAGCAATAATCTAAATGAAGTTCCATTCAGAAAGGGCAATCGTAACAATAAGCGCTGTAAGCCCAGTTGCTGGAATAATTTAACAAATGGGCGAAGCGTATCAAAGCGCCAGGGTTTATCGATCCATTGCCGTTCAAGCCAGCTTCGTATCTTATAGGGGACATCTGCTTTTTTAACCGATGCATTCAAAATTTTGACCCGAGCTTGGTCAACTAGCTTTCCGTAGGACACTTTACTTGGGCATACATATTCACAGGCCCGGCAAGTTAAGCACCGATCGATATGCAAAGTAAAGCGCTCATTCATGGGAATGTGCTGTTTCATGACCCCGCTGATCATCGCGATGCGGCCGCGTGGCGAATCTGCTTCAGACAGCGTTAATCGGTAAGTTGGGCAATACGGCAGGCAAAGTCCGCAGGCAACGCATTTATCGGCTTCAGCGAGTATTTCAGTTTGATTCCAGGATGCAACTGAAGCTTGTGGTGTTTCTAATCGGGTCGTTTCCATGAATAAAAATTGATAATGTTTTGCTGTTATTGCCAATTGCTGCTAATAAATAGATTTAGGTTGATTGTAGCCGATTTATTAGCACGTATTAGTACACGCTTTATCAATCGTAATTCAGCACTACAGGTCATTTTACTGAGCGTTGAGCTATCGTATCGAATCTAACCCTGATTGCCCATCGAAACTCATTTATGCTGCACTTGATCTCAAAGCAGGAACTTGCTCCCCAGGGGTTTATTTATGATTACAATTTGTGGGTATGTCAAAGTTTGTTATGATGAAAGCTAAGTCAATGTTATTCCACGAACAATTGCAAATAAAAAACGAATGAACATCTCCGCCTCCGCAATAATGATTTTGTTTGGTGCTGTGTTGGCTGCAGTAGGTGCATTCTGGACATCGCACAAACAGGGGCGATTTGAAGCCGATCTCCAAGAAAAGCAAAGAATGCTTGAAGAAAAGAGTGAAGAAATAATCAGCCTTAATCGCAAAATTGCAGTCTTGTCATATCACACCATGAATATGGTTACAGGAGGAGATAGCTATGCGTACATACTTTTTTCTGATAATCAGAGTCAATCTGCCGAGAACGTACAACTGAGAAATATTCTCCTTATTCATGAGGGACGGTACCCTCTTTATGATTTGAGTATACAGATTGCCGACATAGATGATCTCAAGGATGTCAAAGTTTTCCCTGTGGGCAATATTGGAAGTACTCAGCATATTAAACACTGGCCGCTTAATCATGCAATTAATTTTGATTTATCTGAAAAGCAGTCGCAGCGATTTAATATCTTCTTCTATAGCAGAAATGGCACTTGGTACCAGCAAATGATTTACAAAAAATTAGAAGGCAGGTGGTTGCTTGCTACACGAGTTGTTAGACCTAACGAAACGGGGGGTATAGATGTGCTATTCAAGAATATTAGCCCAGATTTCCCAATTCCTGAAAATGAGATTGTTTGGGAATGAATTTCAATATCAAAAGGGTTACCCATTAGATTCTAGATTCCTAAGTTCTCTTGGCTAAAATCTAAGATGATAAGTCGAGCTGACTGTACAGGGATCACCTGATTCCATCACCCATAATAGTCCTTATTTGCGCATCTTATCTTTGATATATTTTGCTAAAAGAAATCCTGCGACCAATGCAATCACTGCATAAAGAACCGTTTCAAATAAACCCATAAAGTTCATAACTTGCTAATTCCATTTCAACAGAAGAAAAGGGGATCATACCGCACATGAAAACCTTTCGGGTACGAAACGTTAAATTTTGAGGAGGCGTTAGAATGGGGCTTGGATTAATATGTCCGTTACTTCTCTGTTTATAGCCTAGGTTAGTATGGCGATGCTTGCTCGAAAAAATTGATGATTGCATCCAATCCGACATGATTGATTGAGAATGTCGTTTTTCCCTGCAGAATCGGTTTTCCATGGAAGGCAACACTGGTTCCTGCTTCGGTCAACATCGGTAAGTCGTTTGCGCCATCGCCGATCGCGATAACTTGCTCTTTGCTTAAACCGAGGTGATCTCGAATTTCTTTTAAAATATCTGCTTTTCCTTTTGCACCAATGATTTCTCCGACTACTTTACCTGTCAATTTGCCATCAGCAATTTCCAATTGATTGGCAAACGAAAAATCCAGGCCTAATTTTGCTTTGATGCGATCGGTGAAGAACGTAAAGCCACCGGAAATAACCATGGTTTTTAAGCCAGCTTGCTTCATTTTATGCAACATCTTATCGGCGCCAAGAGAGAGCTTTGCTTTCTCATCATAAACTTGCTGCAATAAGTTTTCTGGGAGTGCCTTGAGTAGTGCGGTGCGCCGGATCAAACTTTCGGCAAAATCGATTTCGCCTCGCATGGTGCTGGCAGTAATTTCAGCAACTTGCAGTTTGACGTTGCACAACGCAGCGATTTCATCGATCGATTCAATCGCAATGAGCGTGGAGTCCATATCCATAACGACCAAACCAAACTCGCTTAGTTTTTTGTTAGGGGCAGCATAAGCGAAATCAAGCTGTACGTCTGCACAATAATCGGGAATTTCGCTGTGTTCAGTGGCATTAACCAAGCGGAATGCTTCTCCCGTGATGCGTTCAATATGCGAGGCTTGAGCTAGTTTTGCGATATGCCTTAGGTCGTGATTTTGGATATCAAGACCTTGAATGATTAAATTCATAAAATTTCTGAGTATAGATTAAATTTTTTGCAGAGATAGCTTAGGCGTTATACACGCAAGTTGTGTGTATAACTGAAATGTGAGATTGAATGATACTAATTTTTTGGAGCGATGCTAACTGTGATTTTGCAGGGAGAGTGAATGATCCCATTCGACAATTTTATTGCGACCCGCATGCTTAGCCGCATATAGCGCTAAATCGGCGGCTTCCAACATGCCATCGTGGGAAGTAAAAATACTCCCTTTATCAAGATTCGTGGCAATGCCCATCGATACGGTTATCCCAATGTGCTTATCATTGTCGAGCTTATAGGAGATGGCTTCAATACTATTTTTTAGTCGGATAAGCAGTTTGCGCGCTGAGGCAATGGTTGTTCCGGGTAGAATGAGGACAAATTCTTCACCCCCATAGCGACATAACAAATCATCTTGGCGAATCTGTCCAAAAATGGCTCTGACCAGTGCGATGAGCAATGCATCTCCCACCACGTGTCCATGGTTATCATTGACTTGCTTGAAATGATCGACATCGATCATTGCGATGGTTAGCGGGGTTGAGTGTTGGGTAGAAAAGATAAATTCACGCTCAAAGACTGAATCGAAGAAAGCGCGGTTATGCGCTCCAGTCAATCCATCGCGTTGTGTTTTGTCTTCGAGATCACGTATTTTTATTAGGGATTGAATCGATAACAATTCTTGAGCTTCCGACATGAGCGCATTGAGCTCACTTTCACTGCAGATACTAAATTCAAATAATTCCTCGACCGTTCTGAGCTCATCTTTGATTTTTGCGATAACTTTGAGTAAAGCTTGGCCATCTAAGTTAAGTCGAGCATATAGCTTAGTCATGGTTTGCGCTATTTTTTCGGTATCGCTTGGGTTTAAAAAATAATCTGCGATATACCCCGATGCGGCGACACAATCGGCTATCGTCGGTTCTCCCTTTTGAGAAGAAGATTGATTGTGGCTCGTCATGCAAGCGATTGCCACATAGCTCGGTAAATTCCAGCGTTTGAGTAAGGTATAGCCTAGCTCGTCATGCCCCGTTTCAAAAGCTTCGTATTCTGCCTGAAGCAAAGCATCATGGGAGGCGGCGGATGAATAGATTTTGGCATACGCTTCAGGAATGATCGAGAAGAAGGCGAGGATACCGATATCTTGCAATAAGCCAGCAAGAAACAAATCATCCGCCATTTTCAAGTTGATTTTGTTGCCTAGCGCTTTACATGCAAGTGCTGCAATGATCGATCTACGCCAAAAAAGATCACTACTTTCTTTTCCGATACTGGATTCTGTGTGCTGCATCAATGTTTTCGTCAGCGAGAATGAAAGCGCGATGCTGATGACGGCATGAGTACCTAATACACAAACCGCCTGACGGATGTTGCTAGATGTTCTTCTCGATTTATACAATGGGGAATTAGCAGTTTTTAGTATTTTTGCTGCTAATGCCGGATCTAGCGCAATGTAGTGACTAATTTGGATCATGTCAGTATCAGCACTATTAGCTAGATCGATAATCTTGAGTGCGACCGCAGGTAGGCTCGGTAATGTCGAGCAAAAACGCAGTTGTTGGATGAGATTCTCTTTCATTACCTTCCCTCTATCGCCTATAAAAATTGAGAATAGTTAATTTTTCCTTTAGTAGTCATAATGCATTCTAAGCGATGCAACCTAATGAAAAGAAAGAATAAGAAGGCAAAAAATGCTAGAGTTTGTCATTATGAATAAAATTCGATTTGAATTGCTTGGCTTCTTTTGACTTTGTACCGGGAGTCCAGCGATAATCCAATTGAATTGCTATCGAATAACTGACAAGGAGTGGAATGTGGATTTCGCAATCAAGGTAGGAAGCGCTGACAAGCAACGCAGTGCTTGTATCGTGGTAGGTGTTTTTGAATCGCGTAAACTGACGAACGCAGCTAAACATATCGATGTCGCTACGGATGGTTATGTAAGTAATGTCCTTCGTACTGGAGATATGAATGGAAAACTGGGCACTACGCTACTATTACATAATATTCCTACCAGTCTGAGTAAACGTATTTTGCTAGTCGGTTTAGGCCAAGAGAAGGAATGCAATGGTAAAGCGTTTAGAACGGCAATTTTGTCAGCAATGAATGCGTTGTTGCGTACTGCCGTATCGGAAGTTGGTTTGTTTTTACTGGATGTTTCCCTGAAAGATCGTGATTTATCCTGGAAGATATCTCAAACAGCGATGCTTGCTAGCGAGTGTGTTTATCGATTCGATGCACTTAAATCCAAATCAGAGGGTGAGCCTCCGTCGTTGAATAAAGTAACGTTCTATCTCGGTGACCGGGCATACCTCAAAATAGCTGAGATAGCATTGGCGCAGGGGAAAGCAATTGCTCAGGGTATGAAAGTAGCTAAAGATTTGGGTAATTTAGCACCCAATATTTGTACTCCTAGCTATCTTGCCAAATGCGCTGTTGATATGGGTAAGTCCCACAAATTAAAGGTCTCAGTGCTCGGTCAGAAAGAGATGGAGAAGCTGAAGATGGGCGCGCTATTGGCTGTGGCAAAAGGGAGTCACCAACCGGCTAAATTAATCGCATTGGAGTATCGAGGGCTCGCCAAAACAGAAAAACCGATCGTATTGGTCGGTAAAGGGATTACCTTTGATACCGGCGGTATTTCGCTCAAGCCAGCAGCAGAAATGGATGAAATGAAATATGATATGAGTGGCGCCGCCAGCGTGTTGGGAACGTTGGCCGCAGTCGCTGAAATGCAGTTGCCGCTCAATGTAGTGGGTATTATCCCAACCACCGAGAACATGCCCGGCGGTAATGCGACTAAACCGGGAGATGTCGTGACCAGTATGTCTGGGCAAACCATCGAAATACTGAATACAGATGCAGAAGGACGGTTGATTTTATGTGACGCATTAACCTATGCAGAACGTTACAATCCTGAAGCAGTCATTGATATCGCTACATTGACGGGCGCTTGTGTCATTGCACTCGGCCATGTCGCTTCTGGGTTAATGAGTAACAACGATCAATTGGCAGATGAGTTATTGCAGGCTGCTGAATTATCGGTAGATCGCGCTTGGCGATTACCTTTGTGGGATGATTACCAAGACTTATTAAGAAGCAATTTTGCAGATATGGCAAATATCGGTGGAAGATCAGCAGGAACGATTTCTGCAGCTTGTTTCCTGGCGAGATTTGCTGAGAAATACCAATGGGCGCATCTTGATATTGCAGGTACTGCTTGGAAGTCTGGAAAAGAAAAAGGTTCTACCGGACGTCCAGTTCCTTTGCTCACCCAATTCTTGATTTCACGGGCGATGCGAAAAGTGGCACATAACTGAGGCTAGGCTACCGAAGCGAGTTGAATGCAATTGGATCATGGCAAATCTAGCACACCTAATTCAATCGTAGTTAGATCAGCATGATTGGCAGGAATGGTACAAGTTGATTTTTATACAGGTGCGGCAGATAAGCTTTCAACTGCCTGCCGTCTATGTATAAAGGCCGTTCAGCAAATGCAGAGAATGCTTATACTGAGTGATGATGCACCACAACTCACTCAGTTGGATAAACTGCTCTGGACTTTTTCTTCGGTCAGTTTCATTCCACATTGTTTCGTCGACAATCAACTATCTGCGATTACCCCGATCGTATTGGGTTCTCCAGCCCACGTTTCTCCCGAAGCGTTAAATTATGGTATTTTGCTTAATTTTCATGATGAAATTTTGCCTTACTATCAATGCTTTGATCGAGTTATTGAGATCGTTGATCATACTTCAGCGGATAAAGAGAAAGCACGTAAACGATACCGCATCTATCAAGCACAAGGCTGTCAGGTTCGACACCATAACCTAGATGGTTGATTGATTGACAATGAATAGGGATATTATTTGATGACTGATCATCTCGATGTGCCACCTGAGCCAGAAGATAATACACTGCTCAATAAACTCGATGCGATATTGAAGAAATATCGAAAAGAATATTCTGCGGTGATCCGTCCGGCGGATCTTAAAGCGACGCCTGCGATACCAGAACCTCCAACTCCCATCGTAACCCCAACCCCAACTCAGAATCAGTCTGATGTACTACCCAGTTTTACTGTTCCAGAAATTCCAATTCTAACCGAGCGAATCGTCGTGGCTCCGGAAATATCATTTAATGAGTCGGGTATTTCGTTACTCCTCTGTTATGCGTTTGATTCAGCGCTTAAGGATGCAAAACTTGATCTGACCTCAACACAGCGTTTTGAGCTGCTTCAAGCACTTGCCCAACGGTTACCTAAAAATCTTTGAGAGAATCGGTGCGCTTTCTTTAGTTATAATCTCTAAATTCATAGTCTGCTCTATTTATATTATTTATGGAACTTGCAAAAAGTTTTGATCCAAGTGAAATTGAAGCACGCTGGTATCCTGAATGGGAATCGGCAGGGTACTTTCAGCCGTTGAATGAAGGGGGCGTAGCACCTTACTGCATTATGCTGCCACCACCCAATGTGACTGGAACATTGCATATGGGACATGCATTTCAACATACGTTGATGGACGCATTGACGCGTTATCACCGAATGTTAGGTCAGAAAGTGTTGTGGCAACCTGGAACCGATCACGCAGGAATTGCAACGCAAATTGTGGTTGAGCGACAGCTCGATCAACAGAATCTGGATCGGCGTAGCCTTGGGCGGGAAAAATTCCTTGAACGGGTCTGGAAATGGAAGGAAGAGTCGGGTTCAACGATTACCCGGCAAATGAGGCGCATGGGTACTTCCTGTGACTGGTCGCGTGAACGGTTTACCATGGATGAAACACTTTCAAAGGCAGTTACTGAAGTTTTTGTACAGTTATATCGGGAAGGGTTGATTTATCGCGGAAAACGACTCGTTAACTGGGACCCCGTTTTACAAACGGCGGTATCTGATTTAGAAGTGATATCAGCGGAAGAAGAAGGTTCGCTTTGGCTGATTCGCTACCCGTTTGAGCAACAAGATGGAAACGCCGCGCTCACCGATGGATTGATTGTTGCAACCACTCGACCTGAGACGATGTTGGGGGATATGGCCGTTGCAGTGAATCCCGACGATGATCGCTATAGCCATTTGATTGGGAAGCACTTACGTCTGCCACTTTCTGAGCGAACAATCCCGATTATTGGGGATAGTTATGTGGATCCTACTTTTGGGACGGGGTGCGTAAAAATTACGCCCGCGCATGATTTCAATGATTACCAAATGGGGTTGCGGCATAAGCTGGTTCCGCTCAATATCTTTACACTTGACGGTAAAATCAATGAGTTCGCACCTTCCGAGTATCAGGGATTAGACCGATTTGATGCTCGCAAAAGGATCTTAACGGACCTTAAAGCGCATGGGTTATTGGTTGAAACACGCCCTCATAAGCTAATGATACCGAGAGGCGATCGCACTCAATCGGTGATCGAGCCGATGTTGACTGATCAGTGGTATGTGGCGATGGAGGACATGGCGAAACGCGGCCTTGATGTAGTTGCCCAAGGTGAAGTCAAATTTGTTCCAGAGAACTGGACTCATACCTATCAGCAGTGGTTAGAAAATATTCAAGATTGGTGTATTTCACGCCAGCTTTGGTGGGGGCATCGTATTCCCGCTTGGTATGATGAAGCCGGTAATGTAACGGTTGCGCATGATCTGGAAGAAGCGCAGCGATTATCTGGGAAGGATCAGCTAATTCAAGATGAAGATGTGCTTGATACTTGGTTTTCATCAGCCTTGTGGCCTTTTTCTACATTGGGTTGGCCAAAGGAAACAACGGAATTAAAAACATTTCTACCGACTTCAGTGTTGGTAACCGGATTCGACATCATTTTCTTCTGGGTAGCGCGCATGGTGATGATGTCGCTTCATTTCACGGGGAAGGTCCCATTTAAGGAAGTTTATGTGACGGGATTGATCCGTGATGCTGAAGGGCAAAAAATGAGTAAATCGAAGGGGAATGTCCTCGATCCGCTTGATCTGATCGATGGGATTACTTTGTCGGATTTAATCAAAAAGCGCACGACAGGGTTGATGAATCCGAAACAAGCGGAATCCATCGAAAAAAATACTCGGAAACAATTTCCGCAAGGTATTCCAGCATTTGGTACGGATGCGCTGCGTTTTACGTTCGCAAGTCTTGCCTCACATGGGCGTGATATCAAATTCGATCTGCAACGCTGTGAGGGTTATCGGAATTTCTGTAATAAATTATGGAATGCCACGCGCTTTGTATTGATGAATTGTGAAGGGAAAGCGATTGGATTCGATAACACGCCGCATGCTTTGAATTACTCCTTGGCAGATAAATGGATACTCAGTCGCTTGCAGCAAACCTTGGAAGCAGTAGAACAAGGTTTTAACAGCTATCGCTTTGATATGGTTGCGCGTGAAATCTATGAGTTTGTTTGGGATGAATATTGTGATTGGTATGTAGAGTTTGCAAAAACACAATTAAGTTCTGAAAATGAAGCGATTCAACGGACTACGCGCTATACGCTGATTAAAGTGTTAGAGACCGCGCTCAGGTTGTCCCATCCCATTATTCCTTTCATTACTGAAGAATTGTGGCAAAAAATTGGCCCACTAGCAGGTATAAAGGGTGGAAGTATCATGGTGCAATCGTATCCGCATGTAGATTCAAGCGCTATCGACGTTGAAGCCAGTGATCAAATTGTACTACTCAAAGAAATGATTAACGCTTGCCGCACGTTGCGGGGTGAAATGAAATTATCCCCTGCTGCAAGGGTTCCTTTATTGATAGAAGGCAATGCGGCAGTACTTAATCATTTCTCTTCCTATATTTTAGCGTTAGCAAAACTCTCAGAAGTTCAAATCGTTTCTGGTGAATTACCTAATGATGATGCGCCCATTGCGGTGGTACGCGATTTTCGTTTGATGCTCAAAATTGAAATCGATATTGTTGCAGAGCGTGAACGTTTGTCTAAAGAAATCTCTCGCTTGGAAGGTGAAATCAATAAAGCACAGGCAAAGCTCGATAATGCAGATTTTATCGCACGTGCACCAGAGAAGGTAGTTGCACAAGAGAAAGAGCGAGTTGCAGAATTCAGCGCAAAAAAACAGAAATTAACCGAACAACTGGCGCGGCTAACCTAATCGCGATGCGGGAACGAAAAATTTGGTTAATGTATCAAATAGCTAAGACCTTTGAGAAGGATCAGCTTCATCATGATAATTAATCAACGCCTTATAGTTGGCGCTTTGTTTCTCGTTATTTCAGCGAGTTTAAATTCGTTTGCAACGGCAGCGACTGAAAATCGCGATCCGTTGTTTGTCCAAACAGACGGTAGGATAGCGCTACAACTCAGTGCCGGATGGAATACTTTCTATAGCCCATTCATGTATCCTCAGGCGTTATTGCATCCTTATCCACTGTTCGTTAATCCTTGCTATCCTTATGTACATTGCGGTGCATTCAACCAATATCGGTTGCTACAGGAACGGAGAAAACGATCGGAAAGATCTCCGGGTCAGCATGCTAAACAAAGAACGTTTGCATTTGATCGGCTCGCATTGGAGTATCAGAGACGAGGCAAATTGTATCGAACCAACGAAAATGAAATTGTTCCAGCGCATAAAGGGGATAGCAAAATAAAGCCTGAATTCCGCGATAGCGGGTCATTTCTACCTACATTCTTAGAACGACATAATCATTCAGTGAAAAGGTAGTGTATGGGGATAGCAATTGAAAGAAAGCATTAAAAAAATTCAGATGAGCTTGGCTGTAATTTTAATATCACTACCAACCTTACCAATTTCTTTTATTTCTAGCTGCCATTTTTGAGAAAGCGATGTTAGCTCAGGCAAATTAAGCATACTTTGTGCGTAGTTGCCTAATACTATCGGGGCGAAATAAATAATGATTTCATCGACGAGCCGGCTTTCAACGAATGCACTGCTTAAAGTGCTTCCTGCTTCCACTAATACTTCGTTTATTTCAAGCTCGGCTAATGTTGACATGACTTCCGCGAGATCAAGTTTCCCCGTGCTGCTGGATAAGACAACGACGCGAGCGCCTTTTTCCGATAACGAATCGATTTTTTGGTTATCTTGCAAGGTAGTAAAAATTAAACTTCCGGGTTTCTGTAATACCTTGGCATTCGTCGCGATTTCAAGTCGATTATCTAAGATGACACGAAATGGTTGTCGAGTTGTTTGAATATAGCGGACAGATAGCTCAGGATCATCTTGTTTTACGGTGTTGATTCCGGTCAGAATTGCGCAGGAACGGGCTCTTAATCGATGCACGTCTGTTCTGGCTGCTTCCCCAGTTATCCACTGGCTTTTACCATTTGCTAAGGCGATTTTTCCATCTAGGCTCGATGCGATTTTGACGGTAATCCAGGGACGTTGGCGCGTCATTCGTGAGACAAAACCAATATTGAGTTGGTTTGCTTGCGCTTCCAATAGACCATATTGAACTTCAATGCCGGCTGCTTTGAGTTGTTTTATCCCTTTTCCGGCAACCCGTGGGTTAGGGTCTTGTGCAGCAATGATCAATTTAGCGATTCCTGCATTGATCAAAGCATCTGTACAAGGGGGAGTGCGGCCATAGTGGCAACAGGGTTCAAGCGTGACATAAACCGTACTGCCTTTAACTTCAGAGGCTGCCTGTTTTAGCGCATTGATTTCAGCATGCGGTTGTCCCGCTTTTTCATGCCATCCTCGCCCAATAATTTGATGATTTTTTACAATGACGCAGCCAACTCGCGGGTTAGGACTTGTCGTATATAAGCCTTTTTCTGCAAGCCGAATGGCTTCAGCCATGAAGGTGTAATCTGCTGCAGAAAAGAGTGATGGTTCGCCAGGCATTATGTGCAAATAATCGTTACACCTAACTGTACACTATCATCAATTTTATTAAAGAAGCGATATAAAAAGGATTTGCGATCAAGTTTTACAATGCGATGATTAATCTTTAGGGATTTCCCGGACTTCTTTAATGACATCCTGGAAATCATCAACATCTTGAAAGCTCTTGTAGACTGAAGCAAAACGGATATAAGCGACTTTATCCATGTTATAAAGTTCCTGCATTACCAGTTCTCCAATGCTACGGGATGAAACTTCACGTGCGCCAGAATTCAGCAGTTGTTGAATAATTCGCTCAATGGCAGCATCAACTGCTTCAGTAGGGACGGGCCGTTTATGTAAAGCACGCAAAAAGCCCGTCAGTAATTTATTACGACTAAATTCAGTCCGATTTCCGTTTTGTTTGACGATTTGTGGTAAACGCAATTCGATCGTTTCATAAGTCGTAAAACGTTTACCACATACGATACATTGGCGCCGACGTCTTACCCGATCACCTTCTTCACTGATGCGTGAATTAATGACGCTTGTATCTTCAGCATTACAAAAAGGGCATCGCATTACCTTAATAGATCAGAAATCGAACTGATCATTACCCAAAGTGCAGTCTTTTATCGTTCATACACGGGAAGCTTTGCACATAAATCCTGAGTTTCTTTTGCGACCCGATTCAATACGGCTGTATCGGTAGGGGCTTCCAATACATCTGCCACGAGATTGGCTAACTTCTCGGTTTCGATTTCCTTAAAGCCGCGTGTGGTGATTGCAGGTGTTCCAATTCGTACGCCACTGGTTACAAAAGGTTTTTGAGGATCATTGGGGATCGCATTTTTATTGACAGTGATATGAGCAGCTTCTAATGCTGCTTCTGCATCCTTTCCGGTTAAATTCTTGGCACGTAAATCGACCAAAAACATGTGGCATTCGGTACGGCCTGAAACGATCCGTAATCCACGGTTTTGCAATGTTTTTGCCATCACGCGGGCGTTTTCTAACACTTGTTCTTGGTAATCTTTGAAAGCTTGGCTTGCCGCTTCTTTGAATGCCACTGCTTTAGCCGCGATGACATGCATCAAAGGACCTCCTTGGGTTTGCGGAAACACTGCTGAATTGAGTGCTTTCTCAAATTCAGGTTTAGCCATGATAACGCCACCCCTTGGACCTCGAAGCGTTTTATGCGTCGTGCTCGTTACGAAATCCGCAATACCCACTGGGTTAGGGTAAAATCCCGCAGCAATGAGTCCAGCGTAATGGGCCATGTCTACAAAAAGGTAGGCACCAACTTCGTCAGCAATTCGACGGAATTGTTTCCAGTCGATAATTCGGGCATAAGATGAGGCGCCCGCGACAATCATGCGAGGACGATGTTCCTTGGCCAGTTGTTCTACTTGTTTGTAATCGATTTCTTCGGTTTCAGGGTCTAAACCATAAGTAATCGAATTGAAGATTTTTCCACTCATATTGACCGATGCACCATGCGTTAAGTGCCCGCCATGAGCAAGCGACATACCCAGTAAAGTATCTCCAGGTTTAAGAGCAGAAAGATAAACCGCTGCATTGGCTTGTGAGCCAGAATGGGGTTGTACGTTAACATATTCGGCATTGAACAACGCTTTCAAGCGATCGATGGCAAGTTGTTCAACGATGTCGACATGTTTACATCCCCCGTAATAGCGCTTGCCTGGATAACCTTCCGCATATTTGTTGGTCAATACTGTACCTTGTGCTTCAAGAACCGCAGGGCTCGCGTAATTTTCTGAAGCAATCAGTTCAATATGATCTTCTTGTCGTTGCATTTCACCTTTAATGGCTAACCATAGATCTGGATCAATTTGCTCTATTGTATTGTGTTTAGAAAACATGACCGTATCTTCTCTTTATGAAATTTATCAAAACAGGTAGCTTTCCATTCTACCACCTTGATCTATCTTGTGTAGGGACTTAACGCATGGGTTACAATGCAATACCCGAGTCAAAGCGGTTGAGGGCGTTTCGCAATGGAGAAAGTAGGAATGGAGATGTTATGCGTGCAGTGTTCTTAGATTTTGGGTCTGTTACCCGAGGCGATCTTGATTGTACAAAGTTAGAAAATGCAATTTCGTCTTGGCAGTACTACGATGAAACCAGTCCACAACAGATCGTAGAACGAATTAAAACAGCGGAAGTCGTCGTGAGTAGTAAAACTTTCCTCGATCGAGCGGTGATTGATTCAGCTAGCCACTTGAAATTGATTTGTATTGCAGCGACTGGCTATAACAATGTCGATCTTAACGCTGCGGCTGAACGCAATATCGGCGTTTGTAATGTGAGGAATTATGCAACCGATTCGGTTGCTCAGCATGTGGCCATGTTGATGCTCAATTTGGTCCGCCGTTTCGTTGAATACCAAAGCTATATCAAACATGGCAAATGGCAGGCTTGCGCCCATTTTTGTTCTCTGGATTACGGAATAGAAGATTTATCTGGGAAAATTCTCGGCATAATTGGATATGGTGAGCTAGGTCGAGCAGTAGGAAAAATCGGACAAGCATTCGGTATGCAATTGCGGATAGCTGAACATAAAGGGCAACCCCCTCGTTCTGGAAGAGTTAGCTTTGAGGAGGTACTTAGTGAATCGGATTTTATTAGTTTGCATTGCCCGCTGACTGCGCAAACACATCATCTGATTACGCGTACTGAGCTTGCACTGATGAAATCTACCGCTTATTTAATCAATACGGCACGCGGCAAATTGATCAATGAAGCTGATCTACTCGAAAGTTTAATTGATGGGCGTATTGCCGGAGCAGCACTTGATGTTTTGTCTGAGGAACCACCGACAAAAGGTAATATACTCCTAACTTACCCTCGCCCTAATTTGATTATTACGCCTCATATTGCTTGGACTAGTCAGGCTGCCAGGCAATGCTTGCTCGATAAAATTGCCGATAACATCACCCATTTCTTTGAAGGAAAACCTTATAATCAAGTGCCTGAGCAACCAGAATAAGCTGGGAAGGCCCTTATTCGTTATTTTCCAAATTATTTTTTTTTGATAGACTCTTCACTATCGATCTCTATAAACTTATAACATGCCAATCAAATACAGTGCCGTTCTCATTGTCTTTTGTTGTCTCGTGGTTGGTTGTAGTTCAGTCAGTCAAAAAGAACGAAGCTCAAAACAAGACGAACACCTGATTCGAGCATTCAAACTGATTCGCGTGGTGTAAAGGGCAAGTTATATGCCAAATACCGCCAATGGGAAGGCGTTCCTTATCAATGGGGAGGACTAAGTCGCAGCGGGATTGATTGTTCCGGTTTTGTGCACGTGGTTTACAAGCGAGAATTAGGTAAAATTCTTCCTCGAACGACTGAGCTCCAGGCGAGAGCGGGTCGGCATGTAGATATCAATTCATTGAAAGCAGGGGATTTGGTTTTTTTTAGAATCGGTAATAACACACGGCATGTTGGAATTTATCTCGAGAATCGGAGGTTCATGCATGCTTCTCGGAGCCGGGGTGTTACCATTTCACAATTAGATCATCGCTATTGGAAATCCCGCTATTGGAAATCAGTGAGGGTCTAGTTGGCTGATGAATATAACAGACGGACAAAGTTTACAATAAATACTGACAGAGGCAGTAACCTCATTGAGTGGTTTTCTGATTTCTAATAAAGAAATAGATTAGGCCACTTGCAATCGCTGCAAAGAAACACCAAACCGAAGCAAAGGTTTGCTGGTAGAAAAAGAATGCAACAAAAAAACCGAGGGTAATGATCATCCCTGTTAGATTCAACAATTTTCTGCTTGATAAAATAAAGGGTGTGCAAGTAGCAAATAAATACATGGCAAGAACAAATTGCTGGCCTTCGACTTGATGCGCATAATGAATACTATGGGTGATAATGCTCGCTACAATCGGTTCCTGAATTATTCCAATAATCGTATATGCAGCAAGGCCTACCCCTGCTAATAGCATTGAAGCTATGACTCGCTTGGTTTGACTATCCGTTTCTTCTCGATAAATTGCAAACGGCGCGTAAACCGGCCAAATAACCCCAATAAAAATCCCATATAAACCAGCTAACCAATTAGAAGCTTGTGCAAGCGCAAGTTCAGGATTTTGCAGCACCACCCAGAGCAAGCCCTCGGTAAGTTGCTGCAATGCAAAAATGAGCGGAATGCTTGCAACAAAAATGTCTTTTCTAGCTTTAATTTGCCTAATTGCACTGATACCAATGATAGAGAGTGTCCCACTCACGATGAAACTTGCTTCAGCTGAAAAGCACATAATAAAAGTGTTATTGAAAAAAATTCTTTAATTATTCAGAAGTTTCTGAAATGTACATATAAAGAAATAAAAGCTTATGATTAAGACTCCTTTCCACTGCTAATAGGGTAAGTAAAAACTTAGATTAATTTAGGGGTACAAACTTATAGGTATTATCTTCCTTCTTAACTTCAACTAGATATGCAGAGCTATTAAGCCTTTCTCCATTTTTCTTATCAAATTCGATCTCTCCAGTAATTCCTAACATTTTATTATTTGGGTTTGAAATTATGTGTTGTAAATTATCTCGGTCTACGGAATTACCAAGCTTACCAAGCTGTTTTATCCCATTGATAACTAGCTGAGTGGCGTCATAAGCCAAAGCAGTTCTCCAGGTTACTCCGTTCATACTTCTCCATAACTCATTAGCTTTATTGATAAAATTTTTGTTTACATCATTATTATGTGAACTTGCATGCCAATAAACAGGCAAAATCATATCTTCAACTGCTTCACCCCCTAGCAAAAGAGTATTTTGGTTATATAAAGTTGGGCTAGCGTACAACTTGAGTTTAGGTTTTATATTTTTATTTTCCATTGCCATATTGATTGCATCATGAATTGTATTCACGTGAGGAGCTAAAATTAAACTACTAATTCCATTAGTTCTTATATTTTGATCGGTAAGTATTCCTGGAATGGGATCAGGTTTATGGAAATCACAATCTATATCTGAAAAGGCATTCTTATATTGACTTGTATGAGATAAATTTTTAAAGCGTACTTGATCGTGAGCATTAGAGTCATAGCAAAGAAGAATTTTTTTATCACCTACAATAGGAATTTTTTCAAATAATTTAGTGATTAAATGACTGACATCAAAAGCAAGTGAATAAACAAAATTTTTGCCACCATTCTTATTTTTTTCAATTTTATCAAAATCAAGCGCAAAGCTTGTTGGAGAGATCATTAGCATCTTATTTTTTTGATAAATTTCTATTAAGTCATTTGATACATTACTGGCATTATGTCCTATGACAGCTAAAATCTCGGGTTTGTCCTTAATTACATAGTTAATAATTTTTTTTGCTTTTTCTGATTCATTATCATCATTTGCTAAACTTATAAAGAGAGCTGGGTTTGAACATGCTTCGAGTGCTGGCTCTTTCTCGCATTTTTCCCAATTAGGATTGAATTCATGCTGTGCTTGTGCCACACCTCGCAGTATTTCTTGGGCGATAATTGGATTTTTCTCCATTGGGGCACTAACAATAATTTCGAAATATTTTGTATCGTGCCCACGTAATTTAATGTTGCTGTTGTGCCAGTAGATTAAGGCCTCGGGGTCGTCTAGCAGCTTATAAGATTTTTCGAATGCATCACTAGCTTGCTCGAAGTTTTCTTTATTGACATACTGAACACCAGATCTTTTAAGGTAATGTGTTTTTATAAAAGAACGTTCTCCTTCACTAATCATTTCTTTTGCTTCATCTTTTAGGTGATCCTGATATAGACATGCAGCCCCAAAAGATAAAAATACAAATCCTATAAGTGGGTATACATAAGTTATCTTATTATCTCGACGCTTTTTAGCGTTTGCAAAATTAATTACTAATTGCGATAGCGGGTAATTTTCTTTTTCAAAATCTTTTATTTTTTTATAATGATCCCCATTCGGGAGGGATTTTGACCTATAACCTTTCTCAGCCCAGCTTCTGGCATCTTTCTCAAATCTATCCTGATCTTCGATAAAACTCTTGTGATTTTTCAGTACTACAGTTGGTACCCATTCCCAATGTCGTATAAGTGCTTCATGAATAACCTCTATAGTTGTATCATCATTTATATGATTAGCAGATTTAGATTCATTATTAGCAGGTGCAGATTGATTGTTAGCTTGCTTTGGCGAATTGATTACGATTAGTCGGAAATCAGCGCTTGCTAATTTTTCAACGATTGGCCAGAATTTTCTTAATGATGAACCACTCGCTATGCGAGGCATAATGGCTGTATGTTCATTCTTGAATAATAGTGATGAGAAAATTTTTTCAGCTATAACTTGCTCTTTATTTTCTAATTTCCCTAATACGTTTGACGCGTGAAAAGTTATTACTGTTCTACTGTTCATGCTGTCGTAGTCTTTTATGGTGATTTCATAGTCATCTTCCGCTCTTTTCTTTGACCAGTTTTCAAATATCATCCATAAGGAAAGTTCAAGTAAAGCTATGCTTTGAGGGGTTGATTTTTCCTTTACTTCAGTAATTAATTTTTTAACTAGTCTATCGCTGACTCTAAATGAGCATGCTACTGCAGGCTTTACAATAATGTCTTTGAGCTCAGGATCCTTTATTTGAGGAAGCAAAGATTCATTATCAGAAAAGTTTTTATATATTTCAGGGTATTTGAGAAAAATAGAGTCATCAAGGCTAGATTTTTTCAGAGTGATTACAAAAAAAATTTTCCCAAATTTTTTTGAAGAGTTAATTGCTAATAATAAGCAATTAACAAATGAGCTGCAGGTTTCATCTTCAATGTTTGAATAAAATATTTCATCGAATTGATCGATGATGATCATCAGGTTTTGATCTTTGCTTATTGCTGTTCGAATACTTTTTAAATTTTCTTCTATTGATTTAGGATCTCTTTGAAGCTCATCTGCTAAATCTATCGGGCTATTTGAATATTTTTCAATTAATGGAGATAGTGCGTAGGCGATTTCTTTGAATGGATGGATTCTGGGACGAAAATAAGTAAATTGCCATTTATCTTTTTGTTTATCTGAGAGCGAAGGTACTATTCCCGCCAGAACTACAGATGATTTCCCACTACCTGAAGGACCTGTAATGACGGTGAGTGTTTTTTTATGATCTACAATTCTTTTGATAATCTTATCAATAAAGTCTTCTCTACCAAAAAAAAGCTTTTTATTTTCTGGACCGTAATGAGATAGATTTAAATATGGATTAACTACTTTCCTAGCTTTGTTACTTTTCAATTCTGGTGTTGGATTTTCGTAGTTAATAATTTTTAGAATAGGCCATTTTTGCTTAACAGCATCTAGAATAGCTGCTGGAAGATCTTTATCGCACTCGAGTCTTTGTATGAATCGGATGCTTTCTGGAATTAAAATTTCTTGCACATCATTATTCTTATCTATGACAGGAATGATTCGATTATCCAAATTCTTCCAATGTTTTATCGCAAATTCTATTTCTTTATGAACCCAACTATTTTCTGACACTGAATCAGGTGTTATTAAAATAATTAAACGATCGCTATGCTTTATTGCTTCTTCAAGTTGATCTGGAAATTTTTGTCCTAACTCCAATTTTTCTTTATCGAGGAAAACATCATAGTGATTTTTTTTTAGGAGATCATAGATTTGCCAAATAATCTGGGTTTGTTTGCTTGAGTAAGAAATAAATATTTTCATTATTTTTTTAGGAGCTAGCTAACATAGACTATTGATTTAAAGCTTGGAGTTTTTTTACTGATAAAGACAGTTTGTTGTATGTAGCACAACAAACTGTCTTCTATTGTTGTAGTTTCAAGTCATTTTAAATATTTAATTAAATTGATTGACTTGATAATTATAGGCTTATACCGTAGATTTAGTCATACCATTCGAATAAATATCTTCCGCTATGGTTAATCCAAGATCAACCCCGCCAGTTTTTTGATCAAAGATTGGGTTGTTTGCACTATCAACCTTAAAAGCATCAAATACCCAATGTACGCCTAGATATACTCGGCTACGTCCATTTTCTTCGATCATTTGCCAAAGACCGCCCGGGAAATTGCGAACATGTCGAGGTCTAACCGTTCCTTTATTGTCTTTATTAACTCCGTTCATTTCTTCTGAAACAAAAGTCAATCCTTGAAATAAATTGTCAGAGTTGCGATCTCCTGGAGTAACACCATAGAAAAGGCGAGTCATGTGGAATGCTGCTGCACCAAACGTTGCGTGGCCTGATGGATAAGCTGGGAATGGGGGGGTAAAGTTCTTTTTCGATGAATTGGTACTTGGTGCACCTAATGGTAACCAAAGGCTGTGGCAATCATTATCAATATTATTGTTGCCAATACCTGATGGTCCCATTGATGGATCATGTTCGCGAATACCCAAAACAGGGCGCCATAAATTGTGAATATACTTTTGTTCCCACGCGAGAATACCCGCATCGGCCATGGCAACGTTAACCATCGCAAATAGACGAGCATTTTCTAGGGGTGTATTTAAAGCACTCGTGTTGGGATTAGGTTTGTTGAGTGCAATTTCACGGATGATTTGATTATAGAGTCGTGGCGGTGTACCCAAACCGGAAGCGCCATCATAGCCCCAATAAAGCCCAATTAGAGTTTGATCAACTGTTCGGCGCGTGACAGGGGGGACGCTTAGTGATACAGCAGGTACGGTTGCCATTAATTCGGGGGCAATGCCTTTACTACGAACTTCGCGGAGTGCATTTGTGTAACTGGTATCGCCAGGTTGTGGCGGTGAGTTCAGTCCATGCCTGACTGTTACAGCAAAGCATTTTGATGCTGCTCCATAATATGGGGCATGATAGCCTTGATCTGGATCGTCTGGATCAGGACGATGCTTGCCACGCGCCATGGATGGGATGTATCCATCTGCTTTTGCATTAGGATCATTTTTACGATCATTTAATATCGCTAGCGCAACTGTTCTGCCATAGTTGAAGCCTTCATCAAAACTTGGATTTGGCAGACTTACTGCTGATAAGCTAGTATCAAAGAAGTCTTGTTGACTTGGAAAGAGATTTAGTAATGTTGTATAGGCTGCACCTGCCACAGCAGCATCTGCAGATGCTGCTGGATTTGGAACCGGGAGTCCAGTTAAATAATGAGGAAAGCTTGGGTTATTTGCGACCCCAGCTAAGGCATCATACATCGCTAAATGTACAATCGCTAAGGCTCTAGAGCTTAGCGTGGGACCTGTCTGTTCATTTTTACCATTTGTGTGACTTATTCGGTTTGCCTCTAATGAGACATCATTCCAATAAAGGATTGCATCCATTTTATTTCTCCAGTAGTAAGATAGTGAAATGTTTCAATTCATTGACACTGAAATCAATGCCCCAATGAACATTTGAATGTTGGGGATAGCACTCATGGTAGAAGGACTGCGTTATGATTAATGTGCCTTTTCACACACCGGAGTAAGCTTGGAAATAAAAGTACTGATTAAATGTTCCTAATCATGCCATCTTCAAGCTCAAGAATGCGATCTGCTACATCTGAAATTCGGTAATCGTGCGTGACCAGGAGTATCGTTGTTTGTGATTCCTTGGCTAGTTTTTTAAGGATACTAACCGCTTCATAGCCACTTTGTTTATCCAGCGATGCAGTCGGTTCATCGGCTAATACAATCTTAGGTTGTCCTACTAGAGCACGGGCGATCGAGACACGCTGTCTTTGCCCGCCCGAAAGTTGATCGGGTTTGTAATGAATTCTGTCACCAAGACCAACTGCAGTCAGCATGGCGATCGCTCGCTCTTGCCGTTGCTGTTCGGAGAGCTGGTTATTCATTTCCAACGTCATGCTGACATTTTGAAGCGCAGTTAATGACTTAAGCAAGTTGTGTTGCTGAAAGATGAAGCCGATTTGTTGCCGAACTTTAACTCTAACCTGTTCACTACTTTGGATGAATTGCTGCCCGAGTACCACTACGCTACCGGTGAAGGCTTGTCTGAGTCCACCAATAATAGTCAAAAAGGTGGTTTTTCCTGAGCCGGATGGTCCCGTGATTAAAACAATTTCACCTTGTTGGATGGAGATTGTTATTTCCTTTAATACGGGTTGTACTAAAGTACCGCTTCCAAAACTAAAGCTTAAATTCTGAACATCGATGGCAGTTTGCATTAGAACATATCTGCCGGATCGGCATCTCTGAGTTTCCGAATCGCAATTAATCCGGCGATGAAACACATTGAAAGAATGAGCATCAGGACTGAGGTAGCCTTGGCTATCGTCATGGGCATCGGCATAAAAATTTGAGATTCAGCGAGATGATAAAGACCCAAGGAAAGCATTAACCCGGGTATAAACCCAAAAATAGCAAGCAGTAATGCCGAAGCAAACACCACTCGAATAAAATAACCATGGGAGTATCCCATCGCTTTTAACGTGGCAAACTCATTGCGGTGATTCGCGATATCGGTGAAAAGAATTTGATAGACGATTACTAAACCGACAACCCATCCCATGATCGTTCCAAAACCAAAAATAAAACCGATGGGTGCCATATTGGCCCAGTAATTCTTCTCAAATTGCAATAACTCTTGGTATGTGAAAATGTTAATCGATTCATCTAGCAGCTTCTCAAGTTCACCCTTTACAGATGTCTGAGATGAACCTGGCGTTAATTTAATAATACCCACATCGATATTATCCAGGCTTCGTTTGGGAAAAATGCGCATAAAATTGAGATCGCTGGTGACTACATTTCCATCCGCTGCAAAAGAAACACCCATCCGAAACAAGCCGATAATCGCTACTTTATAATCTTTGATTTCAGTCCAATTCTGATTGGCTGCGATTAACTGACCAATTGGTCCAAATTCAGGGCGTGAATATTCGTCGAATAGTACGGTATCTTTTAGTTTTAACGCTTCTCGTTTGTTGTTGATCGCTTCAATACGAAATGATGTTGAATCTGGATCAAAGCCGTATACCATGAGTGTGCGCTTGACTTTGGTCTCGATATTCTTGAAAGGCGCTAATCCTAGATAAAGCGGGAATACATCTGCAACAGCCGGATTACCGAGTGCTCGCATTAACTCACTGCGTTTAAATTCGATGGGTCGCCACATTGCTTCGCTTTGTTTATGCATTAAGAACAGATCGCCATCCAGTTTGACCGGTGCTGATGTTGCACTGGCATAGAGTGCATCCCGAAAGCCTAACTGCATGAAAACCAGTACGCAGGCAAACAATACACCACAAATCGCAACCATTAATTTAGTGCGATCAAAAATTAACTGGCGCCACGCAAGACGCATTGGAAAATAAAGCCAGTTAGTGTAATTCATGGCAGGATTTTTACTTTCACCTGCCGAAAAATTTGATGTTGTAAATCTTCAACCGCACTTGTTTCAAGCGTTAGACGAACTTCGATGATACGGTTGTCACGGTCTGAGAGGGGATCCGTATCATTGATATCATTTTTGCGAACCAGATAACCTAATTCTCTGACTTCAGCGAGATAAGTATGCTCAAAACCAGCTCCACTGATGCAGCCGGTCTGGCCGACTCTGACTCGATGTAAATCGGTTTCATAGACCTCTGCAACAATATCGAGCTGTGATAAATCAGCCATTTCCAATAAACCGCTATCACCGATTCGTTCACCGGATCTGCGATGGATCTTTAAAATGGTTCCATGAATCGGTGCACGGATTAACGTGTTGTCTAATTCCGCTTGTGAAACTTTTAGCTCGGATTGAGCTTGATGAATCTCGGCTGCGAACCGGTTTAGATTGGCTAATGATTGCTCATAAGCCATTTTTTTTGCCTCGATCTGAGAGATACTCACGGCAGCATCGGGCTGCAGGGATTGGTGACGTAAATGTTCTTTTTTATTGTAGGTATGTAAAGCTTGCTCTGCTACCCGTTGTGCTTCCAGCACTTTAATGCGCGCAGTCGCAGTTTCAACTTCAGCTTTTTTCTTACTGTGATCTGACAAAATTGCCAGTGTATCGCCCGACTTAACGTGATCGGATTCATTAATGAAGAGTTGTTCAACTCTGGCGCCTTGAGGGCCTGCATTGTGTGAGATTCTGATGACGCGAGATCGTGGTTCAATGCGCCCTAAAGCACCGACACCTTGATGAGTTGTTGACTGGCAACGCGACTCCTCTGCCAATACTTGATCATTGGGCTGCGTAAATAAAACGGTGAGTACTACAGCACTCAAAATTATTTTAACTGGCACGCTTGTTTAAGTTTTCTTAGACAAATGACAAGCGCTCATTTTATCAAATCGTTTCCCTGATTAACTTATTGCAGGATCAAATGGATTGATGCTTTAGCGATTTTTAGCACGATCATTTATTGGGTACTGACTTAATAGAGAGTGAATCGCAGATTTTAGGGGAGAGTGGGCGAGTGAAATTTCAAATTGTTGCAGTGCTTGTATTCCCACTGAGCTTAAGGCAGTTTTTTTTGATATTTTTGTTTCATCGTTTTGATTTTTATAATCGTGTGTATCAACCGCGATTCGAATTGATTGAATTTGATTCTCAAATTCCTTCAGAAGAGATGGCACCATTTGCTTTAGCTTGGCTGCAACTGCGCTATTGGAGGTTTTAATCACTAATGCACCGTTTGAACAACTACCAATGCAGCAACGTTTTGCAAGTTGAGGCGGAAGCTTTCTCGACAGCGTTTTCTGTAGTCGCATGATTTCATTGACGTTGAGAAATAAGCGTTGATGGTCACGTGAGCGACTAACTACTTTGAGATAAGTGGTCAGCTTATGCATGAATTGTTATGGTTTTCCCAATCATTGATTGGCAAGGCTAGGTTGTTTTTCAGCTAAATCGAATTTCTAAATATAGATAATCGCAGTTGCTTCGCTTTATTGCAAACGTTCATATGATTCACTGTTGATTAATCCTTGCTAATCATAATGAGATAAAAATATATGCTCAAATATACCTGCTAGTATAGCTTGGTACGGGTAGCCTAAGTAAAGTAAACTGACATTATTGGAAATAAGCATAAATAACGATGATGAAATTAATTGGTTCTCTAACCAGTCCTTATGTGCGTAAAGTGCGTATTGTTTTGGCGGAAAAACAGATTAACTACGATTTTGAAGTGGATGTGCCTTGGAATGCTCAAACGAACGTTTCCCATCATAATCCGCTTGGTAAAATTCCCATTCTTATCGTAGACGAGAAAGCTTCTCTGTATGATTCACGCGTTATCGCAGAATACATCGATAGCCTAGAAACTCAGCCTGGGATGATTCGATTGATTCCGGAATCGGGTAATACGCGTTGGCAGGTAAAACGGTGGGAAGCCCTCGCAGATGGAATATGTGATGCAGCAGCAACGATTTTTCTGGAGCGTAAAAGACCCGAAGTGCAGCAGAGCGAAGAATGGAGTATGCGCCAGCAAAAAAAGGTCGATTTGGGTTTAATTGAAGCAGCGAAGATGTTAGGGGATGGAGATTGGTGTGCAGGAAAGTCTATTTCATTGGCAGATGTTGCACTCGGTTGTGCACTCGGTTATCTATCTTTTCGTTTTCCACAGATTGAGTGGCCTCGGTCTTACCCTAATCTTAATCGATTAGCGGAAAAATTAGCGCAGCGAGCGTCATTTATTGCGACAGCGCCCAGAGATTAATTGATTATTCCACCACCCAGGCAAACTTTGCTTTCATAGATTACAACCGATTGCCCAGGGGTGACCGCCCATTGCGGTTGCGCAAAATCGATCTGGCAGGAAAGCGCATCAATTCGAGAAATTGAACAGGGCGCATCGGTTTGGCGATAGCGCGTTTTGGCCGCATAGACCCAATTACTGTGCGGTGCGGCGCCACTAATCCAGGATAGATTCATTGCTTGCAAAGAATCAGAAAGTAGCGCCGGGTGATCATGCCCTTGAACGACAATCAATCTATTTTTTTCGATATCTTTGCGGCAAACAAACCAGGGGCTTTCATCGCTATCGCGAACACCGCCGATACCCAAACCTTGCCGTTGCCCAATGGTATAAAACATCAAACCGATATGTTGACCAATTACCTGACCGTCAATGGTTTGAATTTCGCCAGGTTCATGCGGTAAATAACGATTCAGAAATTCGCGAAAAGGCCTTTCACCAATAAAACAGATTCCGGTGCTATCTTTTTTGGCAGAGTTAGGTAATTTATAGTCCGATGCGATTTGACGTACTTCGCGTTTATAGAGATGGCCGATTGGAAAGCAGGTTTTTGCTAATTGATCTTGATTTAAGCGATATAAAAAATAGCTTTGATCTTTGCGTCCATCTTCACCCTTGAGTAATTGAAACAATGTGCCCACTTTCCTAACTTGTGCATAATGTCCAGTCGCAATGGCCTCTGCATTTAATTGTAGGGCATGGTCAAGAAAGGCGCTAAATTTAATCTCAGCATTACAAAGCACATCAGGATTCGGTGTTCTACCTGCTTTGTATTCTGATAAAAAATTATTAAAAACACGGTCTTTGTATTCAGCTGAGAAATTGACGACATCGAGTGGGATACCGATGATATCTGCAACTGAGGCGGCATCAAGAAAGTCTTGGCGAGATGAGCAATATTCATCACTATCATCGTCTTCCCAATTTTTCATGAATAAACCGATGACTTCATGGCCTTGTTTTTTGAGTAGTAATGCCGCTACCGAGGAGTCGACCCCGCCTGACATACCGACAATAATCCGCTGCTTCTTCATGTACTTAGTCTATGTTTGATGGGTAAAAATATCTAATGAATAGCGTTTTCCGGCAAGATAATCTTCAATACATCTTAACACCAGGGGGCTACGATGATGCGACTTGCGGCGTTGAATTTCTTCGAGATCAAACCAACTGGCACGTAAAATTCCAACATCTAATTTTTGATTGACATCGAATTCAGTAACGAAACCTGAAAGCGCAAATCGCAAATAAGTTGTATCAGTCGCGGTGGAATGCCATTGATAAATACCAATTAACCATTGTGGCTGGAAGGTATAAGCTGTTTCTTCTAATACTTCTCGAATGCAGCCTTGAATGATCGATTCCGAGGGTTCAAGATGACCCGCAGGTTGATTGAGTTGTACGCCTAAGTCTTGCTGATCTTCTTCAACAAGCAAAAATTTTCCTTCCTGTTCAATGACTGCAGCAACCGTGACATTGGGTTTCCATATCATTTGATTTATATCCTTTGGTTAAACAAATCTTGACTTGCCTTGAGCTTTAAGCTCAGCCACAATAACTGCAGCTTTTGTCTTTTATTGATCAAAATTTTATGCACGTCTCGATAATTATTCCTGCGTTTAATGAAGAACGCCTGATAGAAAGTTGTCTACATTCTATTAGGGAAGCTCTTTCATTTAATCAACACTTTAATTTTACGCATGAGATCATTGTCGTAGATAATAATTCTACCGATAGCACGGCTAGTCTTGCAAAAGCTGCTGGTGCCGTTGTTTTTGAACCGATTAATCATATCGCTCGTGCGCGTGCTGCAGGGGCTCAAGCAGTTAAAGGTGATTGGTTTATATTTTTAGATGCGGATTGTTTGATGAGTAAAGAATTGTTGAAGGATATATTTCAGTTAATCCAGAGTGGTAAATATGTTGCGGCTGGCAGCACTTTATTGATGCGAGATTTAACTTGGTGGGCTAAATCTCTATTAAAAATATGGACGATGTTATCTGTAACTTTCCGTTGGGCTGCTGGCGCGCTTATGGTATGCAACGCGCAAGCTTATCGTGAAGTGGGTGGTTTTAATTTGAATCTTTATGCTGCAGAAGAAATTTCCTTTAGTCAGCAGATGAAACAATGGGGACGTGCTCACCGTCTTAAGTTTACGATCCTAACTGCCCATCCTATTGAGACTTCGTCAAGAAAGATTCATTTGTATTCAGCGCGTGAGGTCTTTGCACAATTTCTTTCATTAGTACTACACCCTTACCAAACTTTGCATAGTAAAAAGAAACTATCGATGTGGTATGACGGTCGACGGTAATTTTCAAGAATTGCTATACTGCGCATTAGCAATTTATTCTTGCCGCTAGCGCATCACTAAAAAGAGGTCTTGCATATGAACTGGTCGCAAATTTTTATGATCGTATTGCTGACAATGCTGATCACGATCGGAGGAACTTACTGGGTACTGAAAAACTATGTTTTTACAACCCGTTTCACGCCAGTTGAGCTTAACGAAAAAGAAGAAAAAAATCTAAATGAAAAATTACTGTCGATTGGATTTTTAAGTGACGAACCAACAAATAAGAATGATTCGACTATTGACCAAGAAATCGATCATGAAGGTTTCTTAAAACCCGAATCGTACACCGAGCACAATGCGCCGCGTGAAATTACATTTACGGAGCGCGAACTCAACGCACTTTTAGCAAAGAATACGGATCTTGCACAAAAACTCGCGATTGATCTAGCAAACAATTTAGTGAGCGCTAAACTTTTAATTCCACTGGAAGAAGATTTTCCAGTGCTAGGGGGGAAGACACTGCGTTTTAATGCAGGAATTGGAATGGCTTATCAGAACGATAAACCGTATATTGCTTTAAAAGGCATCAGTATTATGGGTGTACCGATTCCCAATGCTTGGTTAGGCGGAATCAAAAATGTCGATCTCGTTAATGAGTTTGGTATTGACCCTGGATTCTGGAAGTCTTTCTCTGAAGGTGTTGAAAATATCCAGGTGACTGATGGAAAAATTTTTATTAAATTAAAGGAATGATGACTCAACAATGATTGATGGGTCATGCTACGATTAATAACCGGTAAAAAATCAATGGAACAAAAAGGATCATGCAGAGTTATTCATCAATTGAAGCATGGATTGATAATTTGAGCTTCGGTGAAGCTGCTTTAGTTGCACTCGCGATGTCTACAATTATTGTGAGTATGCTGGCGTGGCTATTTCGAAGAAAACATAAGCAAGATTCGACCGTTCCCAAGAAGAATTAACAATCCTGGTTATCTGCCTAATTCCCAACTAATTCGAGGAGTTGTAATGATGAAATACTTACTTTTGCTGATTTTAAGCTTTTGCACCGTTTCGCTTTATGCTCAAACAAATCCGAGCTTATCAATGGCGCTTGCAAATAAAATGGTGCTAGCCGCAGCACAACAGTGTGAGAATGATGGATATAAAGTATCCGTTGCGGTTGTTGATAAAGGTGGCGTTATACTTGCTCAGGTTAGAATGGATGGAGCTGGTGTGCATACGATCGAGAGTAGATTTCGTAAAGCTTATACTTCTGCAAGTATGAGAATGTCAACACAAAAGCTAGCGCAAATTGCTGCAAAAGACCCTGAATTACAGGGATTGCATCGTTTGGGTAATAATATTCTTATTCTAGGAGGCGGGCTACCGATTACCCTTAATGGAGAAGTAATCGGTGGAATAGGTATTGGAGGAGCGCCTGGAACCCAGTTCGATGAAGCTTGTGCAGAAGCTGGTTTGAAGGTTTTTCGAAATTAACGTTATTTCTTGACTCGCGGCGAATAACTTTGGAGATCGTTAGCAATCTTTGTTATTTGAGCTTGGTTTCTTTATAAGTAACATGCTTCCTAGCAACAGGATCAAATTTTTTCATTTCTAATTTCTCGGGTTTCGTTTTCTTATTTTTTGTTGTTGTATAGAAATGTCCTGTTCCAGCAGAAGATTCTAATTTAATTTTTTCACGCATATAATATTTTCCAGAAATTAATGAAATAGCTTGCTAATTTTAACCGTAATTAGACATCAACCCCACGAGCCCTTATTTTTGCAAGTACAGCATCGATACCATTTTTATCGATAGTCCGTAATCCCGCGTTGGTCAGGCGTAGTGTAACCCAGCGTTTTTCGCTTTCAACCCAGAAGCGACGTCGTTGTAAATTAGGCAAGAATCGCCTTTTCGTTTTATTGTTTGCATGAGATACATGATGACCAGTCATCGGTTTCTTACCTGTAACTTCACATACACGAGCCATTTTAAATCCTCAAATTTTTCTATAATTTTTTATTGTATCCTAAATCAAAAGATTCACACAATCGGTTTAATTATCATAGTGTAGTGAGAATAATTAACTGAGACGGTTGATATTAAATCCTGATCAGATTATTTTTTAAATTAATCAAGTCGTAGCGATACTCTTTTCTAAATAATCAATGGTTAAATTTATTCGTTTAGGAATGCCGATATTTGCTGGTAAATTTTCGACTTGGCCTGTTCGCCGATATCCCCTTCGCTCATAAAAAGCAATCAATTCAGTGCGCTGACTTACGACAATCATGAGTAGTTTTTTTGAATATAAGCGAGTTTTTGCGAAGATTTCTGCTTGTTTGAGTACATATGTACCTAATCCATTGCCTTGCAGAGATGGTTGAACAGCAAAGAAACCAAACTGGGCATGATCATCCTTTTTAGTGATATGGATACACGATGCGAGTTGGTTTGATTGGTTAACTACAAAAAAATAGCTATTAGGTAACTTAATTGCTGCTTCAATCTCATTACGATCAGCTCGCTTACCCGAAATAATATCTACTTCAGTAGTCCAACCATCGGTTCCACGGTAAGCAGAATTCAATAATTCACAAATTGCCTGAGATTGATCTACGCTAGCGCTATCGAGCTTAAAATCAGAAAAATCCATAATCGACCGCAATTGTATTATGAGAATATTATTTAAACACCAGGTTGCAGCGTAATATGGACTTCTCGCGTTTGTTCATTTCGGAATACCGTAAGGGTTACGACATCTCCAACGTTAAAGTCATCAATTCTGGCAAGTAATTTTGAGACAGATTCTACTTTCTTCCCATTAATAGCGATGATGATATCTTGCGGGGTAATATTACCTTCTATGCTAATAGCCGCGCCTTTTAACCCAGCTTTTTCAGCAGCGGATCCAGGCGCTACATTTAATACGACTACACCACGGATATTGAGTAATTGTACAATTCGATCATTAAAACGTTCATCGACACTGATACCAAGCGAGGGCCGAATATATTTCCCTTTATCAATGATCTGAGGAACAACTCGCATAATCGTATCTACGGGTACAGCAAATCCGATCCCGGCCGATGCGCCACTGGGACTATAAATCGCAGTATTGATACCGATCAATCTACCGGCTGAGTCGAGAAGAGGGCCTCCCGAGTTACCCGGATTAATCGCAGCGTCGGTCTGGATTAAGTGTTCGATTGCCGTTCCATTATCACTTGCTAGGGAACGATCTAGCGCTGAAATGATACCTGTCGTTAAAGTCCAATCGAGTCCAAAGGGATTGCCGATTGCAAAAACTTTTTGCCCAACTTTGAGATTATGGCTAGTTCCTATTGGAATAGGGTTAGGACGCTTGAAGCCCACACCAATTTTTAGTACAGCAATATCATGTGCAGGGCTTACTCCAATGAGCGCTGCTTTATAATCGCGCCCATCCGCTAATTTGACCGTTGCTTCACTCGCACCTTGGATCACATGGAAATTTGTGACAATATGACCTGCATCGTCCCAGAAGAAGCCAGAGCCATTGCCTCTTGGAACAGCAAATACATTGCGAGTCCAGATATCTCTTACTAATTTGGTTGTGGAGATGAATACAACGGAATCACGGGATTGCTCAAATAATTCAATTGTAGTGCGTTCATCTAGAGCAAGATCTCCTCTTGCAGTTACTGTTCTGATTTCCCCCTTTTCTGGAACGAAGAGGGACTCAATGAGTGGCAAAGTGCGCCAAAGTAGCATTAGCGCTGCGATCGTTAGTGCGATGATTACCATACGGCGAGCAAACGGATCTGGTCGTTTTGGTGGCGTTAGATTGGAAAGCATTTTGACTAAAAGTAAGTAGATACAAAAATTGGTTATGGAATGCTAATAATAAACCTTATGATCTAAAACAAGATAGAATGTACCTCACTTTAGAATACGATTATTTAAATAAGTGATTTATGGTAGGAAAACGCTATTTTAGAGAATTTATGAATTATTTGGTTTTTGTAATATTGGTGATGGTGCTTTCTTTTTCTGCTTTATCTTTTGCATCTAATGAGTCAGATAAAGAGAACGTTCTCGGATTATGGTTAACGAAGAAGAAAGATGTTGTGGTACAAATCAAACACTGTGAAGAAAAGACTTTATGCGGGTATGTGTCTTGGATTAGTCCGGAAGAGATGAACGAGAAGAATGCTACGTTATGTGGAAGAAAGGTATTGTGGGGTGCACGCTTAGCAGATGATCAGCCGATAAGGTGGGTTGGTGGTGTTTTGTATAAAGCAGATGAGGATAAATACTACAGTGCTAACTTGCAATTAATTGATGCTGATACATTAGCACTTCGTGCTTATATTGGGGTGCCTTTATTGGGGAAAACCAAAAAACTTACCCGTACTTCAGAGAAAGTACACCCTTCGTGTATCGTTCCTAATCAACCATAAAATAGGTAGTAAGCGTCATGCTGCTTTGACATTAAAACAAAGGCAGACCTTGTTGATTCATGAAGAAACTACCGCATTTTGATAGATTTTTTCAGATCTTTATATAACTCTGGATGTTGTGTTTTAAGCATTGCAGCGATCAGTATGTCATCTCTTTTAATTTTGAGTAAATCAATACGATCGATATGCACGAGTCTTACAAGTTCTCTGACGGCTTTTGGCATTTCTCTGCCACTTTCATAACGAGAACCACCACTCTGAGTAACGCCAACTTTACTCCAGAATTCTTGCTGATTCATATTTAGCTTTTGTCTCACTTCTCTTGGGTTTGGAATTTTCTTGAATAATTTCATAATGTTTTCTCTCAATTGTCATCAAAGCGATTAGACTTAGAAATAATTTTTTTGTTCGAATTTCAGATAGATCAAAAAAATACTAACTCAGGGTGATATTCATTCAGAATTAGTTTGATTTTTATCGGAGTATCTATATGGAATTTAAGCTTTATTTAAAAGGAATTTATACGTTATTTCTTTAAATCTATTTAGTGTTTTTATGCAATTGAATTTGTTTTAATAAAAATCCTTTAACGTGTGAGATCTGTTCCTCGTTGACTAATAAGGGGGCATGTCCCACATTTGATATTTTAATTATTCTTGCTCTTGGACCACGAATTCTCATTTCTTCAGCAATTTGGGGAAGTAAAACATCTGATTTTTCACCGTGCAGTACCAAGGCAGGAATAGTTAACTGATCCCAGAATGGCCATAAATCAATATCATGCTCAAAACTTTCATGAAAATTGATAGCAATACGGGGATCGTAACGAAATCCATACACGCCTTCAGAATATTTGCAGGCACTATACAGTGTCAGATGGCGCCACTGATCTTTAGTTAACTCTCCAAATGGCGCTGAAATAACTCGGATATAGTTTTCTAGCTGATCGATATCAGTGAATTTAGGATCTTCACCAACATAGCGCTTAAAGCGGAGAATGGCATCAATGGGAATTCGAGGCCCTATGTCGCTCATTATAATCGATTTTATGGGAATAGGTAAATCCTGGCCGGCAAGTATCATACCAATAAGCCCCCCCATTGATATGCCTACCCAGTTTAGATGAATGGGTTGCTGATACTGAGCTAGGATATGGGTCAGTAAGATTTTTATATCAGATAGGTAGATCGCTGGTTGATTGTATTCTTCTGCATTCGTAAGCCAATCACTTTGTCCGCGACCGACGATGTCAATGCAGATAACTCTAAACTGGTCTTGTAAAGCTTTTGCAAGATAATCAAAATCCCGACCATTTCGAGTAAGTCCGTGAGCGCAGATAACAACCTGTGTATTTTCCGGATTTCCCCAATCAGTAAACGCGATATAGCGAACTGTCCGAGTATTATTATTTTTTTCAGAAATCGTATTAACAGCAATTCGATTAAAGCGCATAGATAAATCTTGAGTGGGTTCTAGTAATAACTGCTCCATTAAGGTGGTATTACTTTACTGATGACGTAGCGAAATTTCCCAGATTTCTCTAAAGGAATTTCATTAACCTCTTCTATTTTAATCGTAATATCGTTGCCTAATCTTGTTTGAAATTCATTGGTAATTAACTTTATTGTTGCCCCATCTAGTGCAGATTTACTGACAATTAATATACGTGTTAAATCGAGGTTTTCTTGTATTATCTTGAATGCATTAATTTCAGGAATCTTTCTTAATATATAAATCAAAGCAAGTCCATGCATCACGGTACCATCTTGAGCAACAACAAAATCAGTGCTTCGCCCCTCGATTTCTTTTAATAGTGGCAGACCTCTCCCGCAGCTACATAACTGATCATCGAGTTTGCCAATATCGCCAGTTCGGTAGCGTATGAATGGAAAGTCGCTACTTGCAAGGTGTGTAATGACGATTTCACCAGATTCACCACACGGTACAGGTGTTCCTTGATTATCAAGGATCTCAACAATAACATCCTCAGCAGTAATATGCATACCACCTGCTGGGCATTCATGCGCAATAAATCCAGCATCGCGGCCCCCATAGCCATTGGCAACAGGGCAATTAAACGTTTTACTGATCTGCTGGCGCTGTTCATCGTACAAGCGCTCAGAAGTCACAAATGCAACTTTTATTCCAAGATCATTCATTAGCTCACCGGTTTTTTCAGCATAACGCGCGATAAAGGATAAGGCTGAGGGATAGCCAAAGAGCATTTTAGGCTGAAAAGAGCGAATCTCATCAAGGAAAATTTGTAATTTCTGATCTGACATTTCAAAAGCAGGCAGTAATTTGCTCCGAAATAATGAGTCTCGTAACGCGCGGATATTATCCTGGGTTCCCAATTCGATAGGAGATCCCCAAATCACGATCTCAGGATCACCGATATCAACATTCCACCATCGGGTAGCTCGCCATTTCGCTGCAACATCATGGCTTACCCGTTCTTTACCTAAATAAAAAATTAAGGGTTCTCCGCTAGATCCGCCTGTGTTTGATCGAACAAGTGATTGAGCATTAAGGGATTTTAATGATTCGATATTGGTCCTAATCGCTGCTTTATTTAAAAGTGGAAGCTTAGATAACGCTGCAAGCGATTCAAATTGCTCAGGTTCAATCGCTAGGTCACGCATTATTTTTTGATAGTAAGGAACATTTGCTTTTGCATGGATGAGCAGTCGTTTTAGTTTTGAGAGCTGAAGCTGTTCTATTTGGCTTTTATCCCACCATTGCGTGATTTCAAGTTCTCTTCTAATCGAAACTGTATGATGGCGTTTGAAAAATTCATGAATCGGAAAACAAATATTTGCAATAAACCAAGTATATAAATGCTTATTGACAGGATTAGTCCTCATATAATTTACGGTTTCGTTATTAAATTAGAACCGATGAGAGAGAGTACGCTCATATATTTCCATTAATTGAGTTCGCACATTCTTCCACGCATAGTGTTGTACCATTTCATATCCAGCCTCAGCCATTTTTCTGGATTTTTCTGGGTTAGTGAGAATGTGCTGGATGGCTTCTGCTATTTCTCCGGGATTTTTCGGTGGAACCAGTAATGCAGTTTCATCATGTTTGACTAAGAATGGAATGCCGCCAACATTGGTGCTGACTACTGGTACTTTACAAGCGAGTGCCTCCAATATCGAGATTGGCATGTTATCAATTAAACTCGTATTGATCATAACATCCGCTTGACGATACAAATCATTGATAGCAGTATTATCCACTCGACCGAGGAAAGTTACGGAGTCTACTAAATTAAGGTCATCTACAAGCTGCTCTAGCATCAGTTTCTCGGGGCCTGAGCCTGCTATCGATAGCTTCGCATTCGGAAAATTCTTTTTAACGATAGAAAATGCGCGAATTGCTGTCGCATTATCATAAATTGATTCAAGGTTGCGCGTTAAAATGATATGGGGACTATTCTCAATTTTAGGTACGTTCCATTCTTGAGTCTGTGCAGCAAAGCGATCAAGATCGATGATATTGGGTACGATCGTTACATCAAATCCTTGCTGATTGAAAACATGCTTAAGAAATGCGGAAGGAACGATGATGGCGCTTACTCTTTTTAAGCTGGGCCTAACCCAAAAAATAGATTTATTAAGAAAGGCTTCAGCTTCTCCACCCCGGTAATTGATGATGACAGGCTTATTTCTCAGGTATGCGATCCAAATTACAGGTGCTGAAAACAGATGCCATGACCAACCTGAATTCGCCATCACATGAAAAATTTGAACAGAATGAGAGGCTTGCCATAGCTTGTACAAGTAAGGAATTAGTCGAAAGAAAGCGCGGATCCCTTTGAATTTTTCAATCCACTGGGGGTAATAGGGGGCATTGACTTGAATTAAGGTAACTTGAATATTTTCATCCGTTAGCAAATGAGCTAACTGCCTCGTTTGATTTGCCATTCCTCCGGATGGTGGTGGTAATGGACCAACCAGTCCGATATGCATTTTATAATGATTCAACGGTTTTACCTTGTTCGACGAGGAGCTGGTTATAAACGGTCTTATAACGTGCAACACTATTTTGCCAATTTCTTTCATTCTCTACGTAAGCACGTCCGGCTTGAATCAAGCTTTTCCAAAGATCAGGTGTATTAAATAAATAGATGATTTTTTTTGCAAGCGCGTCTGGATCGCCGGATTTAAATAAAAGACCTGTTTCGCCATCGCGAATTAATTCGCGGTGACCTCCTACGTCGGAAGCAATAAATAATTTACCTTGCGCCATTG
Source organism: Nitrosomonas sp. (assembly GCA_008015595.1). Lineage (GTDB taxonomy): Bacteria > Pseudomonadota > Gammaproteobacteria > Burkholderiales > Nitrosomonadaceae > Nitrosomonas. The sequence continues at coordinate 53,794 of SSFW01000153.1, forward strand.
CTTCAAGTGGTTTCAACGGAGTAACTAAGTCGGTTAATCGCATCGATAATCGCGGATAAACTAATACTTCGATTAGATCATAATATTTTTCTACTTGCTCATGGGGTACTCGGCCTGTAAAGATAACTTTGTCTTGTATTTCAAGTGTTTGAGCCGTTTGTTTTAAGAAATTTTCTTGAGGTCCGCCGCCCACTAATAATAGTTGGAGATTGGGATATATAGGTAATAGGCTTGGTAACGATCGCAATAAGATCTCCAAACCTTCATACGCATAAAAGGAACCGATAAATCCGATGACGCGCTTATCCTGAAGACCCAAACGCTGCTTCAGTGATTGATCAATCGAGTGATTCATTGAAAACTGTGCGAGATCCACCGCATTGGGAATTGTTGTAACTTTATGCGCTTCAATTCCTCGTTCTACAATATCATTACGTAATCCTTCACATATCGTGGTAATGGCGTTAGCACGCTTTAATGCATAGGTTTCTAAGCCACGTGTCAAACGATAACGTAGGCCCCCTGCGTTACTCGTACCATGATCAACTGCCGCATCTTCCCAGAATGCTCTAACCTCATAAACAACCGGAATACCTTTCTTATTGCCAACATATAAGGCTGGTATCGCATTTAATACCGGAGAGTGAGCATGCAATATATCGGGTTTGACGATATCTACTACTTCATTTAATCGTTGAGTAAGGCTTGTCATTACTGCTATCTGATTAATGATAGGCAATGTGTTGATAAAACGATTATTAACGGGTGTTCGATAAAAGTGGAAATTATCGATTACTTCTTCAAGCGAGTTTGTCAAACCTTGCTTAGTGCTGGTTAAATGAAACGTTTCCCATCCTAACGCGCGTTGCGCTTTCAGAATAGAGCGTGTTCGGAATGTATAACCGCTGTGTAATGGAATCGAATGATCAAGTATATGCAGGATACGCATTATGTTTAGATAGCTAAATAAGCCAAACGAATAAAAATTACTTCATATCATAACTGTTTATTTTTCTTAACTGAGATGAAAATAGCAGTAGTTTTTTATATAACTAATGCAATATTGATTTGGGCTGATCGATAATTTGCAATATTAACGATTAGTCAGTGATTGGTAATGGCGAGATTTGTTAATTCGCTGCGTTGTTTTCATCTTTTTGTACGGCTTTTAAAATATGGTTAACATATTCGTGGATGCTATGGTCAGAAAAGTGGTCTATCCGGAATTTGCGAATGCCGCGTAGGAATCCATGCCAGCGATCTAATCGTTTGGATGCGTAATCGAGTGTTCGTAAAAGACCGTTACGGTTTAGGTACATTTCAATGCCGATATGACGATAACCCAGCCATATCGGGGGGACTCTTGTCACAATATCATTATTATTGACCCAGCGATAATGCTTTAGCTTGACAAAGTTGACATACCGTTTATTCCCGACGCGAGGGCTGCCAAATGTATAGAGTTCAGCCGGATTAGCGCATTTGTTTGAAACATGGCATCGATAGGCGCACACGGTTGCCATAGCTGCGCCTAATGAATGGCCAGTAAACCACAACGTTTTGCCTAAATCGATTAGATGCTTTTCCATCATGGGCCAGAGATCATCCGCTTCTTGTTTAAAACCTCGGTGAACGCGTCCCGCTGTTTCTGCTAATACGGTTCCTAAGTTAGCATCTGCATGGATATCGTTCCACTCATTGGGCTCTGTTCCTCGACAAACGATTACGGCATCGTGGTCATTTTCGAAGAAAAAACCTTGGGCGCCATCATAATCAAAAAAAATACTCACTGGGAAACCAATCAAATTGACAGCACGTTCTGCTTCATTAGAATCGTTATAAGCGATCATCGATAATTCAGCAAATAACAATGATTTGCGAAGTAATGATAGATTTGAGATGGGTTCATTGACGCGGGAATGAAAGATTAAAGGTAATTCGTTAGGATCTTGTATCAATTGTGTTGATAGATTATTTCTACTTTCTGGCATAACGTTTCTTGGTTGTATTTTTAATTTTAAATTAATAGGATTTTCCTAACATGATAGCGTTAAAGTGGTTCTTGGTTTTGATACTGATTCTTGTTATTGTAGCAATTCTAGCAGGCCAGCTTGGGATGTTTAAGGGGGTCGCACCCAACGACCTGGGTATTGTCGAAGGTAGGCTGAAATTGCCTGCGGATACGCCAAATAGCGTATCAAGCCAAGCAGATCTCTACCCCAATCACCCGCAGCATAATTATGCCCGAATTGAGCCATTACCATTGGTAGGCGATAGCAAATCTACCTTGAGTAAAATTAAAGCAATTATCGAGCTGATGCCTGGCTCTCAAATAATTACCAATCAAGAAAACTATCTTTATGTGCAATTTACAACGCGTGTGATGAAGTTTGTCGATGATGCAGAGTTCTGGTTTGATCCTCAGTCAAATGTCGTGCAAGTACGATCTGCCTCTCGATTAGGCAAGAGTGATCTTGGTGTTAATCGACAACGGATTGAGTGGATCCGTAAACAGTTGGAGGAAATCTCATTAAAATGAGAGATCACTGATGACTCATTCTATTATAAATAAAAACAAGCTTTTTCTCGGCTTGGCTTTTTTTCTGCTTGGATTAGGGGGTATCTTTTGGTTTGTGTTGAGCGCTAGCTTACCGCAATACTCAGGTTCTGCTAAGCTTTCAAGCTTGACTCAGGCAGTTAGAGTTGATCGTGACGCGTTGGGTACGGCAACGGTTCAGGCGATGAATCGACTTGATTTAACGCAGGCACTTGGCTATGTTCATGCACAAGAGCGTTTCTTTGAAATGGATCTGATGCGTCGAAGTGCGGCCGGTGAGTTGGCGGAATTATTTGGTAAAGCAGCTTTACCAAAGGATAGGCAAATACGAAAACACCGTATGAGACCTCGAGCCAAGAATATGTTTGATAACTTACCAGAGGATCAACGTGCTCTAATTGAGTCATACCGTAAAGGAGTTAATGCAGGACTAGCTGCATTACCCATCCAGTCTTTTCCCTATTTATTGATACGAGAACGTCCAGTTCCTTGGCAGAATGAAGATACTTTGCTAGTTATATTGGCGATGTATTTTACGCTGCAAGAATCAAGTCTTGACCGAGAGCTACAGCTATCAGCTTTGCAAACAGCTTTACCCGCCTCAGTCTATCAATTTTTAACTGCATCTGGCGGGGATTGGGATGCACCTCTCATCGGGATACC
>SSFW01000094.1 GCA_008015595.1 Nitrosomonas sp.
TAAGCAGATCTCATGCCAAAATCAAATAATAGATATAAGATTATGTATTTAGACAATTTTTTACTGTCGCTTACGCATCAAGATAAAATAATCTAAATAATTTGTTAAGTTAATCGACGCAAGAGGAGTCATGGTAAAGCAACACACAATTCCAATTCATTAAATAAAAAGGAGATATCTGATCTATCCCATATGTAAAATCTTTAGTTATTAACCGTAAAGTAAAAAAATACATTTTCTTGGTGTGGAATGATTGAATTTACAATTACCGTACGAATTCAAGTAGCCCTGATCAAATTTGGACTAAATCAATTGAAAGAAGGAATATTCATATGGATAACAATGAAGTAAATAAGAAACTCCAGTTCAATTTTTGGTATATCGTCATTGCCATCCTCGGTATGTTATTTCTACAAAATCTTTATACACAATACACGCGCATTGAGCCCATTCCTTATAGCCAGTTTCAAGATTTATTAGAGCGAGAAAAAATTGCAGAGGTGGCTATTACTGAAAATCAGATTTATGGCACATTAAAAGCATCGGAACCCAATGGGATGAAAGAGTTTGTTGCCACTCGAGTCGAACCTGAACTAGCAGAAATTCTGGAAAAACATAATGTAATTTACACGGGCGTTATCAGAAGTACCTGGCTACGCGACTTACTCTCATGGATTGTGCCTATGTTACTGTTTGTTGGTATCTGGCTTTTTATCATGCGCCGCATTAGTGGTGGGATGAGTAGTGGTTTAATGTCGATAGGAAAAAGTCGGGCGAAAGTTTATGTGGAGACTGAAACCAAAGTAACTTTTGCGGATGTCGCTGGTGTTGATGAAGCGAAAGAAGAATTGATCGAGATTGTCAATTTTCTAAAAAACCCCGCTGATTATAGTCGACTTGGTGGACGCGCACCTAAAGGCATTCTATTGGTTGGCCCCCCTGGTACTGGGAAAACATTACTTGCACGAGCCGTCGCAGGAGAAGCGGGCGTTCCTTTTTTTTCAATCTCCGGTTCAGAATTTGTCGAGATGTTCGTCGGCGTGGGGGCTGCAAGAGTACGTGATTTATTTGAGCAAGCACGACAAATGGCGCCAGCTATTATTTTTATCGATGAACTGGATTCATTGGGCAGAGCACGCGGTGCCTATGGGCTCGGTGGGCATGATGAAAAAGAGCAAACGCTTAACCAATTACTGGCTGAATTAGATGGTTTTGATTCATCGAGTGGTATCGTATTGTTAGCAGCCACTAATCGACCCGAAATTCTTGATGCTGCATTACTGAGAGCAGGGCGATTTGACCGACAAGTATTAATTGATCGGCCCGATAAAACGGGAAGAGAGCAAATCTTGGCTGTACACCTCAAGAAAGTAAAGCTCAGTGTGGATGTCATGCCCGATCAAGTTGCAGCATTGACACCGGGTTTTACTGGCGCTGATTTGGCTAATTTAATCAATGAAGCTGCATTATTGGCAACTCGCCGCAAAGCTACTTCCGTTAGCATGGATGATTTCAACAATGCCATCGAGCGCATCATTGCCGGCCTCGAAAAGCGCAATCGCTTGTTGAATCTTAATGAACGCAAGATCGTCGCATTTCACGAACTAGGGCACGCTATGGTCGCGCTTGCTCTGCCTGGAACGGATGAGATTCATAAAGTATCCATTATTCCACGTGGCGTTGGCGCGCTCGGTTATACCATCCAACGCCCGACCGAAGACCGCTTTCTCATGACAAAGCCCGAATTAGAAAACAAAATGGCTGTGTTACTCGGAGGACGTGCTGCTGAGCAAGTTATTTTCAATCAGGTCTCAACCGGTGCCTCGGATGATTTAGTTCGTGCAACGGATATTGCGCGTGCCATGGTGTTACGCTATGGCATGAGCGAAGCGCTAGGCCATGTTGCTTATGAACGAGAACATTCTGTGTTTTTACAACAAGGTTATGCGCTGCCCCAGAGTAGAGAATATAGCGAAGCAACCGCTAATAAAATCGACGAAGCCGTTCGTTTGCTAGTAGATCAAGCGCTGGAACGAGCTATCAGTATTTTACGTAAGAATCAAACATTGCTGGAGCAAACCGCAATCGACCTATTGAAAGCTGAAACACTGACTCAGCCTAATATTGCTGCATTGAAGCAAGCGATTATTCGTGAAACTTAAGTAGGATTTTCGCTGATCGTTATCGGACAATCCGCTCAGTAAGCGACTGTCCGATAGTGCAAGTTAAATCTGGACTACAATCGAGATATTTTGTTATTTCTTAGTGAAATTAACTAATTTTCCATAGCTAAATAAATAATCTTGATCCTTCAATGGCGTGTGGCATTGCACACAATTTAGATCATTACTTTTAGCGACTCCATCAGGACTGTATACAGCAAACCCCCAGTTACCAGTGCGATCATCGGGAGAAAATGATTTATCCCAATCAGCCCTTTTTTCCATCACAGCAACAGCCACTAGTTTCTCAATTTCAAATATACCAGTACTGGCAGCGATGATTTTTCCTTCTGCATCTTTTCTAGGTTCATAGATTTCCATAACAACAATTGAACCCGGCGCAGCTTCTTCTCCTCTTTTATAGCTATCAACCGCAATTTCATTTGCAAAAAATTTAGCGACTTGCGTTTGATTAGCACGATTCGATTTATCATACTGGGTAAAGATTTGCTGATAATTCCCCGGTAACTTTACATGGTCAGGATTCCCGCCTGCAAACGCATAGAAAGGTAACAGTGCACAAGCTAGAGTCGCAATTTTATAGTGTAGTTTCATCTTCTCTCCTTATCAAAATCAACCAATAGTTATTGTGAAAAATATCCCAATGCTCAGACTAAAGCATAATATTGATCTATTCTTTATACAACACGGTATTTCATTATTTTTGAACGATAAAGCGATAGAAATTCACGGTATCTTTCGATCTTCAAATCATCAGCTTACCAATTTGCTTTAATTCACGCTGTGCCCGGCGATATTCTGGATAGATTTTTGCTACCACTTCCCAGAATGCTCGCGAATGATTCATTTCGAAAAGATGCGCTAATTCATGTGCAATCACATAGTCTATTAACGCAAGTGGTAACTGAATCAATCGCCAGTTAAGGCGAATCACTCCTGATGCGTTGCAGCTACCCCAGCGTGACCGCGCATTCGAAAGGTGAAAAACTGGCATTCCTACACCAAGCTTTTCAGCATAAAATGCTAAGCGATCCGTCATGCACGCGGTCGCTTGCTGTTGATACCATGCTAAAACAAAGTGCTCAAGCTGTTGTGCAGAAAATTGTGTTGACGATGACTCAGCGCTGCATGGCCTGACCATATCTGGTTTGATGCTATTCTGTGGCACTAATTGCAATTGCGCCGATAAAGCAATGAGCTGATAAGGTTCCCCCAATAACCAATAAACCGCATGAAGCCTCCACTCAAGGTGATTACTGCTGCTATTTTCCCAGGCATCAAGTTTTTCAATAATCCAATCGGCCTTGCGCTGGAGTATGGCTTCAATTTCTCTTTGGGGTATTCTTAAAGGGGCTGAAATAGTTAAACCAGATGCGTTGATTCTCAACCCAAAGGTTTTCCGATTACGTCGAACTAATGAATAGGTAATCGTTCGATTATTTAGAACGATGCGATGCGTTGGATTGTTTTGATGTTGAACACGTGTTACCCGAATCTTCATTCTGCTTTTCTATTTTTTTAAATTGACTGATTCTCGATACCTCAGCTTCAATCCACGCTTTTACTTGATCATTCAATTCGCCCGCTTCCAATCCAGCAGGATCGATTGGTTTGCCAATACTCACGGTAATCGTTCCAGGATTTTTAACGAATGAATTCTTCCCCCAGAACTCGCCAGCATTATGTGCAACCGGCACAACCAATGCACCGGTATGAGTAGCCAACCAAGCCCCACCAATATGATATTTACCGATGTGACCTGGCGGAATGCGCGTTCCTTCTGGAAAAATGACGATCCAAAATTGTTGAGCAAGCCGATCTTTTCCTTGATCGACAATTTGCTGCAACGCTTTTTTCCCGGAGCCTCGATCGATGGCAATCGGGCTTGTCATTGCGAGTCCCCAGCCAAAAAAAGGGATACGTAGTAGCTCTTTCTTAAGAACCCAAACTTGGGGCGGAAAGATTTGCTGGAAAGCCAACGTTTCCCAAGCCGATTGGTGCTTCGATAACACAATGCTAGGCTGCTTCGGAATGTGCTCCGCACCGATAATTCGATAGTGCAAACCACAAATGGTCTTAAGTAAAAAAAGCATGATCCGGGTCCAACCATACGTTACTTGATAACGCTGATGCGGTGGTAACCAGAAGCAAGACAATGTGAAAATTGCATAAGGTGGAGTAATGACAATTTGCAGCACGGTATAAACCAGAGAGCGAAGGATAGCAAGCATACGACTCATTTCAATAAAGCGTTCGCCACGGATGCTAAATCCGGATAAACTTGTGTTCCAGTCGGCAGATTATTGGTTGCTTGTGTTTGCTGTCCATTTCCAGTCAGAACGAGAATCGGTGTTGCTCCAATGCTACTTGCAGCTTGAAGATCTTTCAATGAATCACCCACGACGGGAACATCTTTCAAATCGGTGCTATAGCGTTGAATAATTTCTTTAAATAAACCTATCTCAGGTTTGCGGCAATGACAATGCTCCTGCTGTGCGTGTGGACAAAAAAATAAGGCATCCAGGTAACCGCCCGCTGCCTGAACCGCTTTAAAAAGCTTATCATTGATAGCATTAAAAGTATCCATTTCGAGCAAACCACGCCCGATTCCAGATTGATTGGTAGCCACGACGACACGATAACCCTGGTGCGTAAGCTTTGCGATAGCTTCTAAACTTCCGGGTATTGGCACCCATTGTTCGGGTGTTTGGATGAAAGGATCATTGATTTCATTGATTACTCCTTTATCGTCAAGCACAATAAGCTTCATATCAACTCGCTAACCTTGAAATATCCGCCACACGATTCATAATTTGTTGTAACTGCTTGAGTAACGCAAATCGATTAGTACGCAAATCTTCATCTTCGACATTGACCATGACATGGTCAAAGAAAGCATCGATTACTGTTTTTAATTCAGCAAGAATCTGAAGCGTTACGACATAATCTTTTTCATTAAATGCCTGATCTACTTTATCAGTTAAATCAAGCAGCGCTTCATGGAGGGCTTTTTCAGCTTCCTCGCATAACTGGTTGGAATTAACCTGACCATGAATCTCATGCTCAACTTTTTTGAGTATGTTACTCACACGCTTATTGGCAGCGGCAAGACTCGCAGCTTCGGGCAGACTAGAAAATGCGCGTACAGCAGCTAATCGTTTAGGAATATCGTTCAAATATTGTGGATTAAGTGCTAAAACAGCATCAACTTCCTGAGCAGTATAACCTTGTTCACGTAAGACGCCTGCCAATCGATCCGATATGAACTGTTGCAATGATTCAACGATTTCAGTCGTCAAAATTGGACGCTTAGGAATCACTACTGAACGCTGCTCATCGCCCATCGTTTGCTGCCATTGTTGCGCAATCGCTTCATCTTGTACGATATCAAAAACCAACTGCAGCAGTTTATTTAATTCAATGGGTAAATCTTTTTCGATCAGCATTCGGATAACACCTAGCGCGTGACGCCTTAGCGCATAAGGATCTTTATCGCCAGTTGGAATCTGGCCAATGGCAAACAAATTAACAAGTGTTTCTAACTTATCAGCCAGGGCAACACACACACCGATCAAATTCCGTGGCAACACATCGCCGGCATAGCGCGGTTTATAGTGATCTTCTATCGCGTAAGCAATGGCATCACTCAACCCTTCATGCTGCGCATAATAACGCCCCATTACCCCTTGCAGCTCGGGAAATTCGCCAACCATATCGGTAAGTAAATCCGCTTTGGCAAGCTTTGTTGCTTGCGCAGCTTCAATCGCGAGTTGATCCCCTCCTATCATCGCGCCAATTTTACTCGCTAATGCACAGAGGTACTCAATTCGCAAACCTTGAGTCCCCAACTGATGATGATAAATGACGGCATTTAGCCCAGGAAGACGTGAAATCAGGGGCTTTTTGCGGTCCTGATCAAAGAAAAATTTTGCATCGGCCAAGCGAGAACGAACTACGCGTTCATTGCCATCAATAATCGCATGAGGATCATCGCGGCAGATATTGGAAACAAGCAGGAATTGATTGGTTAGCTTACCGTGTTGATCGAATAACGGAAAATATTTTTGATTCGCTTTCATGGTAAGAATAAGACATTCCTGCGGAACTTCCAGGAAAGCTTCAGCGAATTGCCCCATCAGCACGTTCGGATGTTCTACCAAAGCAGTTACTTCATCGAGTAAAGCTTCATCAGCAATCAAGTTTAAATTTACTTTATTTGCAGTAGCAATAAGCTGATCGCTGATCGCTTGGCGACGTTCTACAAAACTAGCAACGATAGCACCCTCATTTTGTAGCTGCTGCGCATAGCTATCCGCTTCTTGAATTACAATTGAATTGGATTTGGCTTCAAATCGATGCCCGCGTGTGGTATTTCCGGCAGTCAGTCCCAATAAATTGATTGCTACAACTTCCTTTCCGTGTAACGCAATGAGTGAATGGACGGGGCGAACAAAATTAACCGTACTCCAACCATCGGTTAGCTGGTAGGCCATCACCTTAGGGATCGGTAGTTGTGCTATGGCCTGCTCCAATGCTGTTTGCAATCCATTGACCAGCAATGTTCCAGTTACGGTCCGTTCTAGAAACAATGCTTCCGCTTTGCCATCCATGGCGCGTTTAAGCTCTGCAACACTAAAAATTTCCATGCCTAAACTGCTCATTTTTTTGATCAGCGCAGGTGTGGCCTGCCCAGCAGAGTCCAGTCCTATAGCTACTGGCATAAGTTTATGCGACTGCTGTTGATTGGGAGCTTGACTCAATACTTCGGTTAAGTGAACTGCTAATCGGCGCGGCGTAGCGTAGGGCGTTATAGTCGTATTAATCGACGTAAGCTGCTGCATAGCTAGTGACTGACTTAAGGTATGGGCAAAACTTTCTCCCAATTTTTTTAACGACTTGGGTGGAAGTTCTTCTACCAGCAATTCGACGAGTAAATTTCTCGTTCCCATCTTCATCCTGCCTTATGTAACATTTGCTCTACCCACTCACGAGGTGCCATTGGAAACGGTGGATCTAATCGTTCTCGACTATCGTAATATGCTTGTGCTACCCGTCGGGCCAAATTGCGGATACGACCAATATAAGCCGCACGCTCAGTTACGGAAATAGCACCTCTTGCATCCAGCAAATTAAAGCTATGGGCTGCTTTAAGTACTTGTTCATAAGCAGGTAATGGCAATTGGTTTTCCATGAGATGGTTCGCTTGCTGCTCATATTTACCGAATGCCAGCAGCAAAAATGCGGTATCACTTTGCTCAAAGTTATAAATTGATTGCTCGACCTCATTCTGATGATAAACATCGCGGTAAGTTAACCCTTCTGTCCAGACCAGATCAAACACATTCTCAACACCCTGTAAATACATCGCTAACCGCTCCAGGCCATAGGTAATCTCTCCTGTGATAGGTTTGCAGTTAATACCACCGACTTGCTGAAAATAAGTAAACTGTGTCACTTCCATACCGTTCAACCACACTTCCCACCCTAGGCCCCAAGCACCGAGCGTTGGATTTTCCCAATCATCTTCGACAAATCGTACATCGTTGCAAGTTAGATCAAAACCAAGTTCCTGCAACGACCCGAGATAAAGATTTAGAATTGTTTGCGGTGCCGGTTTCAAAACAACCTGAAATTGATAGTAATGCTGCAGGCGGTTGGGGTTATCCCCATAACGACCATCTTTGGGACGCCGTGAAGGCTGCACATAGGCGGATCGCCAAGGCTCAGGACCAATGGAACGCAAAAAAGTGGCTGTGTGGCTCGTTCCAGCACCAACTTCCATGTCATAAGGTTGTAGCAATGCACAGCCTTGTCGACTCCAGTAATTTTGAAGCGCTAAAATCATTTCTTGAAACGTCAATGGGGTCATAAATGCGTAATGAAGCAAAATATAAACAA
>SSFW01000042.1 GCA_008015595.1 Nitrosomonas sp.
AACTTCCCCGGAAGTCGATAACAATCCACTCAATAAAACCACTTGCTAAAATGAGTGAACAAACGCCAAATATGATGGCCCCTAATGAAATAATACTGCGGCGTTTGTGACGATTTAAATTGCGGACTACTATACTGAAGTTATAACCAAAGAAATATGACATATACTCGATGAATCACCTGGCCTGCAATTTTAAGAAACTACATAATCGGAATCGCTGGTAAAAGACATTATATTTATTATTTTAATCGATGGTTTTCCAGTAAATAATATTCACCCAATCAGATAGATACATTGGGTTGGAGTAAAATTTCTAAATGGGGGGTATATGGAACAAGTTAATATCACGAACTCAAATTCTCCTGAGCATATCGATCTAGATATGGTTAATGTTGATAAGTTTATTCTAGATCTGAAAAGTGTATTCAAAGAAAATCAGATAATAAGGAGTTCAGATAGCGAATACAATCTCCTTTCTAAGGATCCCGCTGTAAATGCTTGTAAGCCTCACGCTTTCATTTTTCCCGAATCGGTAGAAGAAACTCAGCTTATCGTTAATTTAGCAAGTAAGTATGATACGAAGCTTTGGGTATATAGCACAGGAAAGAATTGGGGTTATCTAAACACTGGTAGTAAAAAGAGTGACATTGTCGTCATCCTGAATAGGATGAATAAGATTCTTCATGTCGACCAAGATCTTGCCTACGCAATTATTGAACCAGGGGTTACTTATGAAGATTTGAATCGTTATTTAAAGGTAAATAATTATTCATTGTGGACTGATTCACCTGGAGGACCTCCAACTGGAAGTGTTATAGGAAATGCTTTGGATCGAGGGGTTGGGGTAACTAAGTATGGAGACCATTTCGCTCATTTGTGCGGATATGAAGTAATATTGGCTGATGGAAATATTATCCATACTGGAATTGCTAATAAGAATGCGAGTAATGGCGCAGCTCATTTGTATAAATGGGGAGTAGGGCCTTATATTGAAGGATTATTTAGTCAATCAAACTTTGGAATTGTTACGAAAGCTGGCATATGGTTAATGCGCGAGCCGGAAGATTATGCTTTGTTTGGATTGAATATTAAAGATAATACTGCATTAGCCAAATGTATGGATTCTGTTCGCGAATTAATGCTCTCAGGCGTAATTCATGAAACAGGTCGTTTTTCTAACGATGTTGCGATCTTGACGCTTATAACTCAAGCGATTAACGAGGGGATCGATCCAAAACAATCAATAAGTAGAGAAGATTTAGCGAGATTAAAGCAAAAGTATCATGTTCCTGGGTGGACAGGTTCGTTCGGGATTTATGGGCGGAGAGCCATGGTGCGCACATCCATTAATCTTGCAAAGCGTGAATTAGAAAAGTCGAATTCTTGCGATCGAATAAATATTTTTACTAAATTACGCGCTAAATTTCTGCGAGAAAAAATTGAACTGGTTGAGAGAACCAATTCTAAATTTATTTCGAGCTTAGTTGATTTCATATTGAGAAAATTTCTGGGAACCTCACTTGCGCTTATAAGACTTTTCCCAGGATTAATCGATCTTCACGAAGGGAAACCGGTTGAGACTGTCGTAAGGCGAGGTTATTTTCGCTACCAGAAAAAACGACCAGAAAAAGATATACATGCTGGTAGAGACGATATTGGAATATTGTGGTCTGTTCCTGTATTACCATTCAAAGGTAGCGAAGTTGTCCTGTTTACCAAAGAATGTGAATCTTTATTTGCAAAATATAATTTTGATATTTATATGACGACCATGATTTTTAACGCTCGTAGCGTTTGTCCTCTAATGGCTATTCTCTATGATCGTTTAGATACTGAAGAAAGTAAGAGAGCTGAGCAACTATACCTGGCTATTCTTGATGTTTCTCACCAGATGGGCTATCAGCATTTTAGAGCTGGAATAAATGGATGGAAGAAGCTATATCAAAATTGCCAGGAGCTTAAGGAACTTAATCAAAAGATCAAATTAGCAATGGATCCAAAAAATATCTTTTCACCCGGTAGGTATGGTATTGACTAGTCAGTTACTGGGCAGCGGCGTATAAAACACCTGAACGAGTAGGCATTGTTTGTATAAGCTCAGATCATTGATAGAGCTAGATTGTGGTTATTTTTTGATAAATTTAACGACTAAACCTTATTTAAGCTAGAAAAGCATTTAAATTCTTACACCTAGCTTGATGATCCTGCCCCATTAGTTTATTGCGCATTGATAATACATGATGTTGCTTTATTCCAATTGTAATAGTCAAGAAACTTTACAGTTTCCTACCGTTGCTGAAATGCTTATTTGGCAGTCTGGCTTAATGGCTGATTTAATCATAAAAAGCTATAAGAATCATATTATTAACAAAGTAAGTTATACCGGTTGCCATCTAAGTAGTTCGCTCTATTGAAGTAATTCGCAGAGGTAAAATTTTTTACATTTTTCCCTATTCCTAAGATGCAAGGGAAGCGCAGCAATGCACAACCCTTTGTTAAATAAAGAAAATAATTATATATTTTGATATGGCATGCTTTCTGCTTAATAAAGAGTAGCTAGCTAGTTAGTAATTATTTTCAAAATTTATCTGGAGGAAAGAAATGATTAATAAAATGAAGAAAACCGCAATTGCTGCAATGATCAGTGGCGGTTTAATGGTTGCTTCAATGTCAGCAAATGCAATTATTGTGGGTGGGATAAATTTTGGTGCGCTAGGGGATGACCCAAGCAACTTACATTTTGAAACTGCTACGTTGGCTCAGACTTTAATTGATGGAAATGGGCAAACCGTTACTGCTTATGGTCAGATCACGACTGTTAATGGTGATACAAACTACTGTGGTGTAGCAGGCGACACAAATTGCGGATTATATTATGTAGCGACTTTCCAAAATTCTGCTGGTTTTACAGAATCAGGTGGAACAGCTGTTTCATTTAATACCGCGACGATTAACATCTTTTTTGCGGCTGATCCCGTTGGTAATCTGCTGACCAATCCAGGTGGATCTCCAGATAATGTTGCTGATATTTCTGCGCTACCTTTGTGGGCAACTTTTAGTAATCATGGCGATATCACAGGAACCGGTACTTTAGTCGGTGCGAGCGTACTGTCTGGTTCAACCGCTGGTTTGTATGATGTTGTTTCTGGTGGAGCGGTAGGAGATTTCTTGAACGCAAATACGGTTGATGATGGCGTGGGTGGTTTTGCGGATATCGATATTACTGCTTCTTTCTCTAACTTGAGATCGCGCTTGAATCAATTTGATACAGCAGTAGTAAACGGGAACTGCTTTAATGGAACAGCAGGTGAAGGTGACTGGTGTTTTGGTGGTACAGCAGATATCGCTGGTGGAACGGTAACTGTTCCTGAGCCAGCAACAATGGCATTACTAGGCTTGGGTCTAGTAGGCATGGGCTTGGGAAGAAGATTCCGCCGCGCATAAATTAGGCTCTGCTAATCGTAAAATAAGAGAAAATATGATTCGTTCGCATTCTATTAAAATGTGAACGAATCCCTCAAAGAGCGGTGTCGGTTTTCTTTACACCCATCCCTTTCAAAGCTACATTCTTTAATTTGATTTCTATTTAATGCTATATTTATTAACGGGTTATGTTTTCTATTCCAGAGATGGTATGAATATTGCTTATTAATAAAGTGACTGGGTTATCCACGTTAATAGATATATTCTTTAATTCGAGTTATATAGGAATGAGGTTTAACATGATAAAACAAATAAAGAAAACGGCGATTGCTGCAGTGATCAGCGGTGGTTTAATGGCTGCCTCAATGTCAGCGAATGCGATTGTTGTGGGTGGGATAGACTTTGGTGCACTAGGAGCGGATCCAAGCAACTTACATTTTGAGACCGCTACTTTGGCTCAGACTTTAATTGATGGAAACGGACAAACCGTTACTTCTTATGGTCAAATCACGACTGTTAATGGTGACACGAGCTACTGTGGTGTAGCAGGCGATACAAATTGTGGATTATATTATGTAGCAACTTTCCAAAATTCTGCTGGTTTTACAGAATCAGGCGGAACGGCTGTTACATTTGATACTGCGACGATTAACATCTTTTTCGCGGCTGATCCTCTTGGTAATCTACTAACCAATCCAGGCGGTTCTCCAGATAATGTTACTGATATTTCTGCGCTACCTTTGTGGGCAACCTTTAATAATCATGGCGACATTGCAGGGACCGGTACCTTAGTTGGGGCGAGCGTATTATCTGGTTCAACCGCTGGTTTGTATGATGTTGTTGCTGGTGGAGCGGTAGGAGATTTCTTGAACGCAAATACGGTTGACGATGGCGTGGGTGGTTTTGCGGATATCGATATTACTGCTTCTTTCTCTAACTTGAGATCGCGCTTGAATCAATTTGATACAGCAGTAGTAAACGGAAGCTGCTTTAATGGAACAGCGGGTGAAGGTGACTGGTGTTTTGGTGGTACAGCAGATATCGCTGGTGGAACGGTAACTGTTCCTGAGCCAGCAACAATGGCATTACTAGGCTTGGGTTTGATAGGTATGAGTCTAGGAAGAAGATTCCGATAATATAAAGAAACCTAGAAGCCTGCGTAAGATGCAAAGGCTTCTAGGTAATTGGTGTATTAGCATAATTTGTTTAAAATTCAGGTTTCATACCATATTGCTCTTGTAAAATTTTTGGGGTATAGCCTTCAAGACGGGCGTTATGTGGTAATTTTAAGTACGCATTCTGTGTTCGCGCAATGTGAACTAAAAGATTAGTTAATCTCCGATCATATCCTTAGCACACTTGTTGAACACTAAAAATAAGTGTTAGCCATTCACGACAATTCGTGTTAATAACATTTTGCTTGTAGGCGAATTGGCTTTGATTTTGCTATTTGTGCAGCAACTTCATCAAATTTTTGCTGATAATCTAGACTATTCTTAGGATCTGCCCCGTATAACCGAAGGTGTAAAGCTCCCATTAAGGGGTGCACAAGCCGTCGCGACTTGGCGCCAAGCGGGGAATGATGAGTAATTTCAAACCTATTGACTAACAATATACCAGCTTTTCTAGCTGAATAGCGCTATCTTCTTTAACTGCTTCAGTAAATAAGTTATAAAGCAAAGTACTTGTATTTTTGGTATTTAATGCTGCAAGTGGTATTGCAGCGGATAATTTTTCTTTCCCTGATTTCTTTTGCTGCTCTGGTAAATTCTGAATGATTGATAGTATAGCGTGCTCTTCATTTTGGTTTAGAAAGTAACCATAAATAGATTTATTATTAGAACCCGATGTTGCTTGGTTTCTAATAATTTTTTCTCGCATATATTCCAAGTCTAAGCGTAACAATACAGCGGGAGCATCAACACGTTTACACACTCGTTCTTCACCGATTTGCTCAAATCCTAACATTCTCTTATAAAAGGCCGCGTGGCGAGGATTGATTTCGATGAATGCGTTCTTTACGCCGTAAATACAGTAAGCATATAAATAAGCGATATGAAACAATGAAGCAAAAATCTCTTTAGAACTTGAGCTGGGATTAAAAGCAAGTTTGGATACTTCGCATACTTTTTTTGCTTGGCCACGGAAAGCATCAATTTCTTCCTGATAGTGCTGATCAGCAAGTAACCCTTTGCCTAAATCAATGATAAGCGTTAGCGTTCCTAGCTGACCACTTTCGTTACATGCTTCAAAGGTTATTTGATCTTTATCCGCTGAGAATACCGTTGTTTGGTCAGTATTATATCCACGAGAGGCATATCTCCGCTTGATGAGAGAGTTAACCTTCAGGCGCTGCTTAAGTGATGAGATTTCTCTAATAAAATAACCATTCCTCCTGAGTAGACAGTTGTCAGAATCGGATTCTAATTTAGAGGTTTTTTGCTCGGATGGAGTATGTGTTGCTTTGCTTGTTTTTTCTGGAACAGCCAGTTGATTGAGGTATAGTTTTTTGACTAATGAACTGTTTGAGTATGTTTGTACATCATACATCGATTTAGATTTCGCGGTTCCCATCTTTGTTTGCATAATCCATTCCTCTTTTCTTGTAGCCAAATGGCCTATGAATGTAAAGCTTAGCTCTGATTGATTTCAGAAGTTTCTATATCTTTACTGTCAGCCTAGATGCTTATAAAACGAGTCTTTTATTCTATGTAAGCTCTCGTAAGAAGCGCTGTATCTTTGACTTACGCAATAAGCGTGCCACCATAAATAATTGATAATATTCAATGGGTTGAATGGTTTGGTGAATTTCTGTCTGGCTTGATTGTGTCGCTCTAAGGTAACGCATTATTTGGGCGATATTGATAACAATATGATTATATTGATTAAATTTTGTCTCTAAATTGAGACGATTATTTTTTCAATTTCGTGTGATTGAAAATAAGAACTGCAGAGAGAAAATTCTTTACTTGCTCTGAGAAGGATTGAGTCGGTTAGTAAGCGACCGGGATGGGATCTAGGCTTCTCCAGAGATACCAGGTGGCGACAGACCGCCAAGGTTGCCATTCCTCAGCAATCTTTTGAATTGATTGTTTATCGATTGTTTGATTCTGGTTATAGTGAATACTGATAGCGCGCTGTAATCCGATATCATCTAAAGGCAACACATTGGGGCGTAGCATGTAAAATATTAAAAACATTTCAGCGGTCCATCTTCCGATCCCTCTGAATTGGATAAGTAGTTTGATGAGCGATTCATCATCCATGCGTTGCCACTCAGCTTCATCATGGACGCCTTCGAGAAATTTTGCCGATAAATCCTGAATATAGCTTACTTTTCTTGCAGAAAGGCCGCAGGTTTTTAGCAAATCTGTATCCGCAGAAAATACCGTATATGGCGAGATCTCAGTTAATTGTAATGTCAACTTATGCCAAACGCTGGCTGCTGCTTTTACAGAGATTTGCTGTCCCACAATCGCTCTAGCTAAGGTTGTAAACGCATCACCTTGAGAGCGCAGTACTTCGCTTCCATCGGTTGAAATCAGCTTACCAAGAATCCTATCGCGTTCTCTCAATTCTTTCAGTGCGGTTTCCCAGTAACTAGGGATGATTGGTGGATTAGTTGTTTTAATTGCCATGTCAATTCTGATTAAAGGTTTCTTCCCAGGTGCGAAGTGCTGTGAGTGTCATTGGTAATTTTACTTTTTATACCTTCTCTGCGTAAATCAAATTGGATGTGGCGTCTGTAACTCATTGTGTAGATTGAAAAGATTAATTGTTTTTGCTTGACGTAGTATTTTTTTTTAATTAGAGTGGATAAAAGTGGGTTATTAGGGTAATTATGTGGTAGATTGTGGGGTAAAATTAGATCAATGTGGGCGATGAGTATAAAAATGGAGTGATATGTTTCGTGGCGTTACACCGCTTAGTCTTGATAGCAAAGGAAGATTTGCTGTTCCAGCGAAATATCATGATGTGCTGAAATCAAGCTGTGACAATCGGTTAGTCATAACGGTCGATTCTCCTAAATGCCTACTCATTTATCCCCAGCCAGTATGGGAACCTATTGAAAAACGGTTATTGACAGGTCTTTCAAGTTTTAACCCCAAGATCCGGGCTATGCAGCGACTGCTTGTGGGAAATGCGTGTGATGTGGCAATGGATAATGCAGGAAGACTATTGGTGGTTGCGCAGCTAAGACAATTTGTTGGGTTAGTAAAAGATGTTGTGCTAGTAGGGCAGGGAGAAAAATTCGAGCTATGGGATGCTGAGAAATGGAATCAAGAAATTGAAACAGCGCTTGAGTTTAAAGATGGCGATATGCCACCAGAGTTAGAAGGTTTTTCTTTGTAAGCGGTGCCTCTGTGCATTTGCCAGTATTGCTTAACGAAGCGATTAACGCGCTGGCAATTAAGGAAGATGGCATCTATGTGGATGGTACTTTTGGTTACGGGGGGCATAGCCAGTCAATTCTTCAGCATCTAGGCCAGAGAGGAAGATTGGTCGCGTTTGATAAGGATTTAAGCGCTATCGATAGAGCACAATCAATCAATGATGATCGATTCCAGGCTATCCATAGCAGCTTTGCAAAAATGCAGGAAGTTTTGCATGAGCTAAGAATCGAGCGGGTTGATGGGATTTTATTAGATTTAGGGGTTTCATCGTTACAGATCGATGAAGGAGCGCGCGGATTTAGTTTCCGGAGTAATGGGCCCCTAGATATGCGCATGAATACGAATATTGGGCAAACCGCAGAACAGTGGCTGCAATCGGTAACCGAAACACAATTAGAAGAGGTAATCAGAAATTATGGCGAAGAACGGCATGCTCGGAAGATTGCAAGAGCAGTTGTTATGGCAAGAGCGAAATACCCGATATCTACCACGTTTCAGCTTGCCGAAATTATTACAGAGGTCATGCGCACGGGTGGGTATCAGCATGGGGGTAAGCAGCATCCGGCGACACGGACCTTTCAGGCAATTAGGATTCATCTCAACCAAGAACTTGAGGAGCTTTCGTTAGTATTACCGCAATGTGTTGAGCTGCTGAATCCCAAAGGAAGGTTGGTAGTGATTAGTTTTCATTCCTTGGAAGACAGAATTGTGAAGCGTTTTATGCGAGCAAAAGCAAATCCAGAGGGTAATTTGCCAAGAAAGATTCCGTTGACTTCAAAGGAAGTTCAAGAATTGATTCATCGAGAGGTGCTGTTGATAGGCGATGCCCTAAAGCCTACAAGCATTGAGATTGCAAGAAATCCGCGTGCTAGAAGTGCTGTTATGCGTGTTGCGGAAAAATTAAAGAACGGGAGGTGAAATGATTAAGCTCAACATTTTGCTGGTATTGATACTCATTTTTTCGGGGCTAGGTGTCGTGACAGCGCAGCATGAGACGAGAAAGCTTGTCATTTCACTTGAGAAAGAGCACAACTTAACTGATCAGCTTGCAATCGAGCGTAATCAATTGTTAATTGAGCAGCGCACATGGGCAATGCCTGGTTATGTTGAAAAAATTGCCAAAAATAAACTCGATATGATTGCGCCTTCATCGAGCCATATTACGGTTATTACTCCCGATCATGTTTTAAATTGAGCTAAGCCAATCGATGGGTGATTAATGATGAGATATCAAACAGCGGCTACAGCAATTTATTTACCAGTTTGGCGTTCACGGTTTCTGATCATTGTGCTTTTATTGAGCTTAATAGCCCTATCAGGACGTGCAATCTATTTACAGAGCTTAAATAAAGACTTTTTAAAGCAGCAGGGGGAGTCGAGGTACAGTCGAGTCGTAGAATTAAACGCACAGCGTGGAAAAATTACCGATCGTAATGGTGAGATTTTAGCAATTAGTGCGCCTGTAAAATCCGTATGGGTCGATCCCCAACAGCTTAATGTGACTTCCGATCAATTAATAAAGTTAGCTCAAATATTAGAAGTTGATGTTGCAGAGATTCATAAACGAATTTCAGATAAGGATAAACGCTTCGTTTATTTGAAACGCCAATTACCTCCTGAAACTGCAGAAAATATCGCGGACTTAAACATTAAAGGCCTCTATCTCAAAAGAGAATTTTATCGATATTATCCGACAGGTGAGATGGCAGCTCATGTCCTCGGTTTTACAGATATCGATGGAAAAGGGCAGGAAGGAGTTGAGCTGGGTTGGGAAGGAATTTTGACAGGGAAGCATGGCAGCAGGCGTGTCATTAAAGATCGCATCGGTCGAGTTGTGGAAAATGTTGAAAGAATTCGATCGCCTCAGCCTGGTCAGAATTTAGTCTTATCGATTGACAGTAAAATTCAATATCTTGCACATCGAGAATTAAAGCAAGCGGTAGAATCCCACCGTGCTAAAGCAGGGAGTGTGATTATACTGGATGCGCAAACCGGCGAAGTGTTAGCGCTCGCTAATTACCCTACCTATAATCCTAATCAACGTTCTTCTATCCGCAAGGAAAGCTTACGTAACCGTGCATTCGTCGATACATTCGAGCCGGGATCAACTTTGAAGCCTTTTGCAGTATCCATTGCCATGGAGACCGGCAAAATCAAACCGACTTCGCTATTAGAAACAGCACCTGGTTTTCTTAAGGTAGGGAAAGCGACGATTCGGGATGTCCGAAATAAAGGGGCGTTATCGGTATCACAAGTGATTCAAGAGTCAAGTAATGTAGGAACTGCAAAAATTGCATTGATGCTTCCACCCAAAACATTTTGGGAAATGCTTAGTCAATCTGGTTTTGGTACTTCAACCGGATCTGGATTTCCAGGGGAGGTCAATGGGGTATTGCGGCCCTATCAGAAATGGAAGCCGATTGAACAAGTTACAATGTCCTATGGCCACGGTATTTCGGTTAATTTAATGCAGCTTGCTCGCGCCTATACTATTTTTGCATCAGGAGGTGAATTAAAACCGATATCTTTGCTTAAAAGGCATTCTTCAGTGCTTGGTCAGCGTGTTTTGTCCATTGAAACGGCAAATGCGATGAGTGGCATGCTAGAGGCCGCAGTACAAACAAAAGGAACCGGTTTAAAAGCTCAGGTGAGCGGTTATCGAGTAGCAGGTAAGACGGGGACTGCGCATAAGCGTCTCGAAAACAAAAAAGGCTATGCTGCAGATCGATATATTTCGACGTTTGCAGGCTATGCGCCGGTATCTAATCCAAGATTAGTCGTTGCTGTCATGATCGATGAGCCATCTGCCGGTCAATATTTTGGAGGTGCCGTTGCTGCACCGCTCTTCAGTGAGGTGATGGCAGCTGCTTTATGGCAACTCAATGTTCCTCGTGATGCCCCAGGAAATATAGTGAGTTCTCCTTTGCCAGTGAAATTTAAGGAGGAGGGATGAGTTCTTTAATCTCATGGAAGTCCGATGAGCTTCTTGTAGATCGCATTCTTGCTGAGCTCAATGTGCCAATTAAGCGACTAGTAACTGATTATCGTCACATTAAAGCAGGAAATACTTTTCTAGCTTATGCGGGGGATCGTTATGATGCGCGTTCTGATATAGCTAAAGTGATTGCTGCAGGTGCAAATGCTGTAATTTGGGAGAAGCAGCAATTTTCATGGAATCCAGAGTGGGTTATCCCAAATTGTGCGGTATTAGATCTCAAAGAAAAGGCAGGGTTGATCTCAAGTCGAGTGTATGGGAACCCTTCGCGTCACCTGTGGCTCGTTGGTTTTACTGGAACTAATGGAAAAACATCGTGTAGTCACTGGTATGCTGAGGCAATGACGATGCTTGGGAAAAAAACAGCAGTAATTGGTACGTTAGGGAATGGTTTCCTACAGGATCTGAAATATACTGCTAATACAACGCCTGATGCTGTTTTGCTGCAGGAAACGCTAGCAAGTTGTTTAAAAGAAGGTGCGCAAAATTTAGCGATTGAGGTATCTTCTCATGGTCTCGTTCAAGGGCGTGTCAATGGTTGCGAGTTCGCAGTAGCAGTGCTGACTAATTTGTCCCGAGATCACTTGGATTACCATAAAAATATGGATGAGTATGCTGCGGCAAAAGCCAAACTATTTTTCTGGCCAAATCTCAAATGTGCAGTATTGAACCTCGATGATGTTTTTGGTATTGAACTCGTTCAGCAGATTGGAAAAAGGGATCTGCAAATTATCGGTTATGGTTTTAACCAATCAATCGATTTAAAACTAAATCAAGGAAATCTGCGAGTACTTAGTGGCAATAATTTACAAGCGACCATTGATGGTCTGGAATTTGATGTTGAATTTGAGCACGAGAAAGCGCATATCAAGACTACATTATTCAGTCGATTTAATGCCAATAATCTATTAGCAGTCATTGCTTCTCTCATAGCGAGCGGTGTTAATTTGCAGGATGCGGTTGCAGTCCTGTCACGTTTAAAGCCCGTCCCAGGTAGAATGGAAAAATTTGGTGGGGGAGCTCAGCCAACGGTGATTGTCGATTATGCCCATACACCGGATGCCCTTGAAAAAGTGTTAACTGGGTTGCGTGAGACATTAGTGAATAGTCATTTTAAACAAAAACCTCATTCTAGAAAAGCTAGATTGATCTGTGTATTTGGATGTGGTGGGGATCGAGATCGGGGTAAGAGACCGATTGCTGGGGGTATCGTAACGCGTTTAGCGGATCAGGTTATCGTAACCAGTGATAATCCCCGTAACGAGGAGGCACGCGATATTATCAATGAGATCGTGGCCGGTACTCGATACCAGAATTATATAATCGAAGAAGATCGTGCTTCTGCAATTTATCAGGCGATTCATAATGCACATAAGAACGATATTGTGCTAATTGCTGGAAAAGGCGCTGAAGCATACCAAGAGATTAAAGGTAAGCGATTGCCATTTGACGACCGTGAAGTTACCCAACAAGTACTTCACGATTTAGCGAATATGAAAATGCGAGCACGCAGATGATGACTGTTCAAGAGGCTGCTCGCATGCTGAATGCTGATTGGCATGGCGATGACCTCGTGTTTGGTGATGTCAGTACTGACAGCCGTCAAATTAAAGCAGGTGATTTGTTTGTGGCATTATCGGGTGATCGATTTGATGGACATGATTATATTGGTGACACAATCGAGCGAGGTGCCGTTGCAGCCCTAGTTGCAAGAGAGATCAAAAAAACCAAATTGCCGCAACATTTCGGATGGATACACGTTGCTGATACTCGACTGGCGCTAGGGAAATTGGCGTCTCAATGGCGTGATCGATTTTCATTCCCATTGGTGGCTGTGACAGGAAGTAATGGAAAAACGACGGTCAAAGAAATGATTGCGTCTATTTTTACTAAGGCGGCTTCCCGTCAATCTAATTTTACTACCGATGCTTCGATTGATCAGGTGTTAGCGACAATCGGTAATCTTAACAATGATATTGGCGTCCCACTTACTTTACTAAGACTTCGACAACATCACGTTTATGCAGTAGTAGAAATGGGGATGAATCATGCCGGAGAAATTGCTTATTTAACGCAGTTAGCAAAACCCGATATTGCAGTGATTACCAATGCCGGTGCCGCCCATATCGAAGGATTAGGCTCGATTGAATTGGTTGCGCATGCGAAGGGCGAAATTTTTCAGGGCTTAGATAAGTCAGGCGTAGCCATCATTAATGCAGATGACAAATATGCACAGCTTTGGTATCAACTAGCAGGTAATCGCCAGATAATAAGTTTTGGAATGAATGCAAAAGCTCAGATTAGAGCGGATTGCCACCTGCTAGCATCGAGTAATAAGTGGATCTTAAAATTTCCAAAGGAAGAAAGTGAGATCGAACTACAAGTACTCGGACAACATAATGTAATGAATGCATTGGCTGCAGCTGCTGCAGCGTTAGGTGCTGGAGTCAGTGAGCAAGTTATTATTGAAGGTTTGTCGGCATTTAGTGGCGTGAAAGGTCGTATGCAGAAAAAAAGTGGATTGCATCAAGCAACTTTGATTGATGATACTTATAATGCAAATCCCGCATCCGTTAGTGCAGCACTTTCAGTTTTAGCGCATTTATCTGGAAGAAAAATATTCGTGTTGGGTGATATGGGTGAGCTTGGTGTTGGGGGTGCTGATCTTCATCGGAAAATCGGTGAGGAAGCAAGCCGAGCAGGTATTGAAAAATTACTTGCGCTGGGTGAATTGAGTGTGAATGCGGCAGAAGGGTTTGGAAAAGGAGCCATGCATTTTTCCAATATCGATGAGTTATTAGAAGAAGCTGAAAAATTATTGGATCACAATGTCACAATGCTAGTTAAGGGTTCTCGCTTTATGAAAATGGAGCGAGTCATTCAGCGATTTGAAGTGTGACATTGACTTGCTTAACAAAGGTTAAATACGCGTGATCAAAACGGAGATCACATAAGGATAAAAATGCTGTTACTCATTGCTCAATGGATTGCACAAGATGTTCGTGTTTTTAATGTTTTCAACTATATAACATTACGGACGGTATTGGCTGTATTGACAGCATTGGTGATATCTTTTGTTATTGGACCGGCAATGATACGTAAATTAACAGCCTACAAGATTGGGCAATCAATTCGTGAAGACGGGCCCCAGTCTCATTTGGTTAAAGCAGGCACTCCAACAATGGGTGGTGCTTTAATTTTGACGTCGATCGTCATTACCATATTACTATGGGCGGATTTAACGAACCCTTACATCTGGGTCGTTTTACTGACGACATTGGGATTCGGTGTCATTGGTTGGGTGGATGATTATCGGAAGGTCGTGCATCGCAATTCTAAAGGTCTTTCGGCCGCAGCTAAATTTTTCTGGCAATCCGTAATCGCGTGCTGCGTTGCAGCCTATCTTTATTGGATTGCAGACACTCCTGAGCAAACCAATATGATCGTTCCCTTTTTTAAGGAGGTTGCGATTCCTTTAGGAATGGTCACTTTTATCGTGCTCACTTATCTTGTTATTGTTGGAACGAGTAACGCAGTTAATTTGACAGATGGATTGGACGGCTTGGCTATTATGCCAACTGTCATGATCAGTGGTGCATTAGCTATCTTTGCCTACGTAACAGGGCATATCGTTTTTGCAAAATATCTGGGTATTCCTTATATTCAGAATGTGGGCGAGCTTGCAGTTTTCTGTGGAGCATTAGCGGGTGCTGGCCTGGCTTTTCTTTGGTTTAACACTTACCCAGCTGAAGTTTTTATGGGCGATGTGGGAGCGTTATCCCTTGGAGCCGCGCTAGGTGTGATTACAGTTATTGTTCGCCAAGAGATTGTTTTAGTGATTATGGGCGGGGTGTTTGTTGCAGAAGCTATGTCGGTCATGCTACAAGTAGCCTCTTTTAAGCTCCGAGGTAAAAGAATTTTTCGTATGGCCCCGATTCATCATCATTTTGAATTGAAAGGGTGGAAGGAGAATCAGGTTGTTGTTCGATTTTGGATTATTACTTTAATTTTAGTTCTATTAGGGCTCTCGACGCTTAAATTACGATGATTTTCCATGAAAAAAAGGTTCTAGTTCTGGGGTCAGGTGAGACAGGAATCTCCATGGTTAAATGGCTTTCATATTTAGGAGCGCACTTATCGCTTGCCGATAGTCGCGCTAGCCCACCCAATCAAAATTTCTTGGATGATTTTATCCCTCACCAGAAAAGGTTTTCTGGTCATTTTGACCTGAAGTTACTAGAAAATATTGATGCGATCGCAATTAGCCCTGGAGTTCCGCTAGCAGAAGCTTTTGTGCAAGAAGCTATTAAGCGTAATGTCCCTGTATTCGGTGATATTGAGTTATTTGCTCTAGCACTGAACCAGCTAAATCAACCGAAACCGATTATCCTTGCCATTACAGGCTCCAATGGAAAAACGACTGTAACGAGCATGGTGGGTGACATGGTAAAAGCGGCTGGATGGGATGTGGAAGTCGCTGGAAACATTGGACCTGCTGTATTAAAAGTCTTACTGCAGCGACTTTCTACCAAAGGACTACCGCAATGCTGGGTACTTGAATTATCCAGCTTCCAACTTGAAACGACCCAAACACTTTTTGCTAATAGCGCAGTTGTACTGAATATTAGCGAAGACCATTTTGATCGCTATGATGGCCTAGATGACTATGCTGCTGCAAAAGCAAGAATTTTTATTGGCGGCACTCATAGTACGCAGATTCTTAATCGGGATGATCCAAACGTGCTTGCAATGGCGTTGCCTGATAAAAAGCAAGTGACTTTCGGTTTGAGTAAACCAAGCCGAGACGTCGATTTTGGTTTGCTGGAGTTTGGTTCTGCTTTATGGTTAGTTGAGGGAAAAAGGCAGCTTCTGAAAGCAGATATGCTAAAAATTCCTGGCATGCATAATGTGGCTAATGCGCTGGTAGCATTGGCACTGTGTCGTTCGGTAGGGTTACCGCATGAACCTTTAGTCGATGCTTTACTGAAATTTAGAGGATTGCCTCATCGGATGCAGAAAATTGCAACCATACAAGGGGTTGATTATTACGATGATTCTAAAAGTACCAATGTCGGTTCTGCCATCGCAGCATTAAATGGGATGAAAGGCAATATTGTGTTAATTGCGGGAGGGGATGGGAAAGGGCAGGATTTCTCACCTTTAATTGAACCCATTAAACAATACGTTCGAGCGCTTGTGCTACTGGGGCGAGACGCAGAAAAAATAAGCCAGGCTATCAAAGGAGCTGCTAAACCGATTCATCATGTATCGACGATGGAAGATGCGGTGCGGTTGAGCTTTTTATTGGCCAAACCGAACGATATGGTTTTGCTTTCTCCAGCTTGTGCAAGTCTTGATATGTTTAGAAATTATATTCATCGCGCCGAGGTTTTTACTGTGGCGGTTAAAGAATTAGAGAGTAAAGGTATTTCATTAGTTGAGAGCAGCCCTAGCCTATGATTGTCCAACCAACCATTAATCGACAAAAATTTGCAGCCACATCGGATTATTATCTCATTGGATCAGTATTGGCATTGATAAGCCTCGGCTTAATTATGATTTATTCTGCATCCATCGCAATTGCTGAATCAGAGTATGGGGAAGCAGGTTCTTTTCATTACTTAACTCGACATGCCAGCTATATCATCATCGGCTTGATATTAGGTTCTATTGCATTTCAAATTCCTACTCGAGTGTGGCGAACGCTTGTTCCCTATTTGTTTTTAGGTGGAGTTGCCTTACTCATTTTAGTCCTGATTCCTGGAATCGGACGTGAAGTTAATGGGAGTCAACGGTGGATATCGCTCGTTATCGTCAATTTTCAGCCATCAGAACTCATGAAGCTGTTGATGATTCTTTATGTATCAGATTATGTAGTACGCAAATCCCTATATCTTAATGATCTTCGAAGAGGTTTTTTACCTTTATGGCTTGTTATTGGGGTAGTCGGTGTATTGTTACTACGCGAGCCTGATTATGGTGCTTTTGTCGTCATTACATCGATTGCAGTGGTTATCATGTTCCTTGGAGGAATGAGTCTTAAGCTATTTGCGGGATTGGCAAGTATTTTGGTAATCGGTCTGGTGTTATTAGTGTTATTTGAACCTTATCGGATGGACCGTATCATTGCCTTTATGGATCCTTGGGCTGATCCATTCGGTAAAGGTTATCAATTAAGCCATGCATTAATTGCTTTTGGTCGAGGAGAATGGTTTGGCGTTGGATTGGGTGGAAGTGTAGAGAAACTTTTTTACTTACCTGAAGCGCATACAGACTTTTTACTCGCGGTACTTGCCGAAGAATTAGGTTTTATCGGCGTAATGGTTGTAATGATGTTATTTGCTTGCTTATTAATAAGGGCCTATCAAATTGGGCGTTTAGCAGCTTCACTGGAAAACTATTTCTCGGCTTTGGTTGCTCAAGGAATCGGAATCTGGCTAGGACTCCAGGCGCTAATCAATATGGGGGTTAATATGGGGGTGTTGCCAACGAAAGGATTAACGTTGCCATTGATGAGTTTCGGTGGAAGTAGCATCGTAGTGAGCTGTATTGCATTAGCCATTTTGTTGCGAATCGATAGCGAGAATCGCCAAAGAATTAGGGGAATGGCCGTATGACTGATGCAAAGCGTGTTTTTTGTTAGAGGTCAATGTGAAACATACACTGTTGATCATGGCTGGGGGTACGGGAGGGCATGTGTTTCCTGGGATTGCCGTGGCCGATTATATGCGTTCACTTGGGTGGCGGGTTGTATGGTTAGGGACACAAAACGGAATGGAAGCAGTACTCGTGCCTAAATATGGCTATCCTGTCGAATATATTAATTTTTCTGGTATTAGAAGAAAAAGAATAATGGATTGGTTGCTATTGCCAGGAAAATTGCTACTCGCTTTCTGGCAAAGCATCAAAATTTTGATACGCAATCAACCGAGTATTGTATTGGGAATGGGAGGCTATCCCGCATTTCCGGGCGGATTAATGGCAGTTCTCTTGAATAAACCCCTAGTCATTCATGAACAGAATGCGATTGCTGGGTTAACAAATAAAATCCTTGCTCGAGTGGCTGATAAAATCTTATTAGGTTTTCCCGGTACATTTCCTCAAAAAGATAATCGTGTTGTTGTCACGGGAAATCCGGTGCGAAGTGAAATTTCAGAATTACCTTTGCCTGAGCAACGATTCTTAGATCGCACTGGCCCTATAAAGATTTTGGTCATTGGGGGCAGCTTGGGAGCGAGTGTATTGAATAAAGTAATACCCCAGGCGCTTAGTCGTATACCTGAAGCAAAACGTCCCATCGTGCAACATCAAGCAGGTAGGCAGCATATCGATGAATTGAGAGAGAATTATCGTGAGCAAGGTGTTGAAGGGCAGTTAATCGATTTTATTGATGATATGGCAGCCAGTTATGCCGAGTGTGATTTAGTTATTTGTCGAGCTGGTGCGCTAACGATTACTGAATTAGCAGCAGCTGGTGTTGCAAGCATTTTAATACCTTTTCCTTATGCAGTTGATGATCATCAAACGGCAAATGCTGAATATCTTTCCAAACCTGGTGCGGCAGTGTTGCTACCACAGCATGAATTGAACGCTGATAGTTTAGCCGACAAAATAATGGAATTGACTCGAGCGCAGTTGCTTGATATGGCAAAAATTGCACGAAATTTGGCAAATTTCAATTCTGCGCAACAAGTTGCGCAAGTATGTATCGCAATGGAGAAAACGAACAATGAAACATAAGGTGAAATCTGTTCATTTTGTTGGAATTGGTGGCGCCGGTATGGGTGGTATTGCTGAGGTGTTAATTAACTTAGGTTACAAGATAAGCGGCTCTGACCTAATGGAAAACATGACGACTGAACGCTTACAGAAATTAGGCGCTTTGATTTACTATGAGCACGACAAAGAAAATGTGGCAAATGTTGATGTGGTCGTAACCTCAACGGCTGTTAAAGCAGATAACCCTGAAATTATCGCAGCGCGTGAGCGCCATATACCGGTTGTACCGAGAGCGATGATGCTTGCAGAATTGCTGCGTTTGCGACAAGGAATAGCCATTGCAGGAACACATGGAAAAACAACGACGACAAGTTTAGTTGCGAGTATTCTGGCAGAAGCTGGATATGACCCTACCTTTGTTATAGGCGGAAAGCTTGAAGCTGCAGGCAGTCATGCTAAGCTGGGCAAAGGTGAATTCATTGTCGTGGAAGCAGATGAATCTGATGCTTCATTTTTATATTTGCAACCCATCTTAACAGTTGTAACGAATATCGATGCAGATCATATGTCCACGTATGGCCATGATTTTGCAAGGCTCAAGCAAACGTTTGTGGAATTTATTGAGCATCTCCCTTTTTACGGTATGGCTGTACTATGTATTGACGATCAAAACATTCGTGAAATTCTTCCCAATATAACGAAACCAATTACAACCTATGGTTTATCACCAGATGCACAAGTCAGCGCATCTTCAGTTCAACACGACAATGGCAGAATGTGTTTTCGAGTAAATATTGGTGTTAATGGAACCGCGCGCCAGCTTGATATTACGTTAAATTTACCAGGGTTACATAATGTGCAGAATGCGCTTGCTGCAATTACCATTGCTAATGAAATCGGTGTGCCTGATGCTGCTATCGTTCGAGCGCTTGCAACTTTTGGAGGAGTTGAGCGGCGATTCCAACGTTATGGCGATATTAAAATCCCCGGTAAAGGAAGTTTTACCTTAATTGACGACTATGGCCATCATCCTGCTGAAATCGCTGCGACAATCTCAGCGGCCCGAGGCGCTTTTCCAGGGAGGAGGCTCATATTGGCATTTCAACCCCATCGCTATACACGTACACGTGATGTGTTTGAGGATTTTGTTAAGGTATTATCCACAGCAGATATTTTGTTGCTCACAGAAGTATATGCCGCAGGGGAAGAGCCGATCGTTGCGGCAGACAGTAAATCATTAACTCGGGCGATTCGTGTTTTAGGAAAATTAGAACCCATCTATGTGGAGATGCCAGATGAGTTACCCAGTGTAATTCATGGGATTGTTGAAGATAGAGATGTTGTGCTTATTATGGGAGCAGGCTCAATTGGAAAGGTTGCTGCATGGGTGTCAAAAGCTGCAAAAAAGTTGGTTGCGATTGGATAATCGAGGAATAAAAACTTTCCGTGTATTTTGGTAAGAGGTTTTAATGCAATTGAATGCAGCGGTTATGGATCTATTTGATTTTGATAATTCGATTGAGCAGGATATTGTCGATTTGGGTCAGCTGAGAGGTCAACTGAAAATCAACGAGCCAATGGGAAAGCATGTTTCATGGCGGGCAGGTGGTACTGCGAGGTATTTTTATATTCCCCAAGATCGCAATGATTTATCACGATTCTTGTCGCTGCTTCCTGAAAAAATACCTCTCTATATGATTGGTTTGGGAAGTAATCTGCTGGTTCGGGATGGTGGGTTTGATGGAGTAATTGTGGGATTGCACGCAAGATTGAATGATTTGTTTATTAGCCACACGGATGGTATTGGGGGGAGTGTTTTTGCAGGGGCCGGTGTATCTTGTGCTAAATTGGCTCGATTCATGGGCATGAGTAATTTAGTCGGGGCTGAGTTTTTAGCAGGAATCCCGGGAACGGTGGGAGGAGCACTTGCTATGAATGCTGGCTGCTATGGTGGTGAAACCTGGAATATCGTTGAACGCGTTCAAGTTATTGAGCGCTCAGGAAACATCATAGAAAAAAATATTGATGATTATCAAATCGGGTATCGTTCTGTGATCAGAAAATCGAATGACAATAAACAAGGAGATGAAGAGTGGTTTGCTGGTGCTTGGTTTAAATTGGCTAGAGGTGATGGTAGTGTTTCCAAGCAAAAAATAAAGGAGCTATTAACTGCACGGATTGCAGCTCAACCGCTTAATTACCCTAATGCCGGTTCTGTTTTTCGAAATCCAGCCGGAGATTATGCGGCGCGTTTGATCGAATTTTCCAACCTGAAAGGATTGCAGATTGGCGGTGCAATGATATCAACTAAGCACGCTAATTTCATTATCAATACGGGAAATGCCACAGCTGCTGATATTGAGACAATTATCACTGAAGTCCGTCATCGCGTTAGAGAGCAAACTGGTGTTAGTTTGACTCAGGAAGTCAGAATCATTGGTAATACTAAGGTGATAACCCAATGAATACAGTTAATTTTGGAAAAGTTGCCGTATTGCTGGGCGGGCGTTCAGCAGAGAGAGAAGTTTCCCTTAGAAGTGGTGAGGCGGTGCTCAATGCGCTTATCCGACAGGGGATTGATGCCCATCCATTTGATCCCAGTGAACAATCGCTAGAGGAATTAGTACGTCAAGGATTCGATCGCGCATTTATTGCGCTTCATGGTCGTTTTGGTGAAGATGGTTCGATCCAAGGTGCACTAGAACTATTAGGAATTCCCTATACCGGAAGTGGTGTACTAGCTAGTGCTTTAGCAATGGATAAATGGCGGACTAAATTAATTTGGCAAGCGGTTGGTATTAGTACTCCACGATTCTTAATTCTAGATGGACAAAAGGCGGCTGAGGAAGTGATTGACACCCTTGGCTTACCCCTTATCATAAAACCTGCTAGAGAAGGATCGACAATTGGTTTAAGTAAGATTAAAACACACCAGGCATTTAATGAGGCTTGCCAGCTGGCGCTAAATCACGATTCTATTGTATTGGCTGAACAATTTATCGAAGGGAAAGAATTAACAGCTGCAATTTTAGGAAATAAGCCATTACCACTTGTAAGAATCGAGGTGTCTGGCGATTTGTATGATTATCAAGCTAAATATTTGTCAAATGATACGCGCTATTATTGTCCCAGCGGATTGCCAGATGATCTAGCCGAACAAATACAGCGCCAAGCATTACAGGCACATACTATTTTGGGCTGTTATGGTTGGAGTAGAGTTGATGTAATACTTGACCACGATCATCGTCCCTTTTTTCTCGAGGCCAATACATCTCCTGGTATGACTGATCATAGTTTAGTTCCAATGGCTGCGCGAGCTGCGGGTATATCGTTTGATCAGTTAGTGGTTCAAATTTTAGCACTTACCCATGTGGAATAATCACAAGGCATTGAATTTGCTGGCTAACTTGATTCTAACTGGAGTTGTGTTATCTGTTGCTTATTTCCTTGTCTCAAGCATGGTAAAATTACCGCTATTCGATCTCAAAGAAATAAGAATTGAAAGTGTAAGTAATACGGATCAATCAGATAAGTTGGCATTACAACATATCAACCGACAACAGATTCAACGTGTTGTTGGTGATGCAGTGATAGGGAATTTTTTTACTGTCGATTTGAATCGGGTAAAGAATGCTTTTCAAGAGTTGCCTTGGGTGAGAGTAGCAAAGGTGCAGCGTAATTGGCCATTAGGAATCAAAGTTATACTAGAAGAGCATAGTGCATTGGCATACTGGGGAGATACTGCTTTGGTTAATCTTCAAGGAGAGATATTTCGCGCTCCGTCAGATAAAGCTTTACCTGTATTTAGGGGACCAACTGAAGAAAGTGCCGCGTTGATTGCTGAACAATATAAAATTATGAATAGGACGCTCAGCCCGATTAATCAACACGTGGCAGAGATCTCGCTTTCTCCTAGATATGCGTGGTTTATTCGATTAGATAATGGTACTTTGTTGAAGTTAGGGCGTAAGAAAATCAAATCCCGCTTAGAACGGTATATCTCAGTTTATAAAAATAATATTGTGAATTTGAATCAATCTATTCCCTTAGATTATGTCGATCTACGCTATCCAAGTGGTTTTGCAGTGCGAATGGACGAAGTAATTCCAGCTAGTACTTCGCCAAAACCAATATCTCGAAGAAAATCATGAAAAAAGGCGGATTGATAAATGAATAAGCCCAAAGTTGAGAGAGATTTGATTGTTGGTCTTGATATTGGTACCTCTAAAATCGTTGCTATTGTCGCTGAAATTAGACCAGAGGGCGGTTTTGAAATTGTAGGATTAGGGAGTTATCCTTCGCGGGGGCTTAAGAAGGGTGTCGTGGTCAATATTGAAACGACAGTCAGTGCGATACAGCGTGCGCTTGAAGAAGTGGAACTCATGGCAGATTGTAAGATAAGTGAAGTTTACACGGGTATCGCGGGAAGTCATATTCGTGGTTTTAATTCACATGGCATGGTTGCGATCAAAGATAAGGAAGTGACTGCTTTCGATGTAGAGAAAGTAATGGAAACGGCCAAAGCAGTCAATATTCCAGCTGATCAGCAAATACTTCATATTCTAAATCAAGAATTTATTGTTGATGGACAGGAAGATGTGCGAGAACCCATTGGGATGAGTGGGATACGGCTTGAGGTTAAGGTGCATATTGTGACGGGAGCTGTGTCTGCTGCTCAGAATATTATTAAATGTGTACATCGCTGTGGGTTAGAAGTTCGTGATCTTATTTTGCAACCCCTTGCTTCGGCAATAGCAGTATTATCCGATGATGAAAAAGATTTAGGGGTTTGTCTCGTTGATATTGGAGGGGGAACTACTGATATCGCGGTATTCACCAATGGTGCAATTCGACATACTTCGGTTATTCCGATCGCCGGAGACCAAATTACTAATGATATAGCGATGGCACTGCGGACACCGACCAAAGATGCTGAAGATATCAAATGTCGGTATGGGTGTGCGCTCCGTGGTCTTGCTGACGTGCGTGAAATGATTGAGGTTCCTGATGTAGGAAATCGAGGTGCGCGCCAGCTTTCTAAGCAAACACTTGCTGAGGTGATAGAACCGCGAGTAGAAGAGCTTTATTTGTTAATCCAAGCTGAGCTGCGCAGAAGTGGGTTTGAACAATTACTTTCATCAGGAATTGTAATTACGGGGGGGACGAGCTCATTGCAGGGAATGGTTGAGCTCTGGGAAGAAATATTTCATATGCCGGTTAGGCTAGGCCTACCAAAGTATTCAGGAGGGTTGGAGGAAGTGGTCAAAACTCCTCGCTACTCGACCGGTATTGGTTTAATCATGGCAGGTATAGATGAGCAGCGTCATCACCATAATCATTTGAAAGGTGGCTCAGCTAAGCAAGTATTTGCACGAATGAAAGGTTGGTTTCAGAAAAATTTCTGACCAAAAAATTTTGGGTTGTATGCGTTGTGTAGAAGCGTAGTTATTTGAAATTTACCATGCAAAGGAGAGGTGTTATGTATGAAATCATGAATTCTGAAGGTCAGGAAGCGGTCATTAAAGTAGTTGGTGTTGGAGGATGCGGAGGGAATGCGGTTGACCACATGATTCAGAATGCGACTAAAGGTGTTGAGTTCATTTGCCTTAATACAGATGCTCAAGCCCTTAAAGGAAATCGTGCACCAGTTTTGCTGCAGCTTGGTTCAGGAATTACAAGAGGTCTGGGGGCAGGTGCAAATCCTGATATCGGTCGCGAAGCAGCGCTTGAGGACCGTGACCGCATAGCAGAACTTATCCAGGGCGCTGATATGTTGTTTATTACCGCAGGAATGGGAGGTGGGACTGGCACTGGTGCAGCGCCAGTCGTAGCGCAAATTGCAAAAGAGATGGGTATACTTACTGTAGCTGTTGTCAGTAAGCCTTTTTCTTTTGAAGGTAAGCGCTTGAAAACAGCTCAAGCTGGGATGGAAGCATTATCGCAGCATGTTGATTCATTGATTGTGATTCCTAACGATAAGCTGATGATGGTACTCGGTAACGATATCAGTATGCTTGATGCCTTCAAAGCGGCTAATGACGTGCTTTATGGTGCTGTAGCAGGTATCGCCGAAGTAATTAATTGCCCTGGTCTTGTTAATGTGGATTTTGCTGATGTTAAAACCGTAATGTCAGAAATGGGAATGGCTATGATGGGCTCTGCGATTGCAAGTGGGGTAGATCGTGCGCGTATGGCAGCTGAACAAGCCGTTGCTAGTCCTTTATTAGAGGAAATTACGTTATCAGGTGCTCGTGGTGTGCTGGTAAATATTACTGCAAGCTCTGGTATGAAAATGCGAGAAGTTCATGAAGTCATGAATACCATTAAAGAACTTACTGCAGAAGATGCTACCGTTATCGTAGGTACCGTTATCGATGAAGCGATGCAAGATACACTTCGCGTGACACTGGTTGCGACAGGATTGGGTAGCGTTACTCAATCACAGTCAAGACCTCTAACGGTTATTCATACAAGAACCGGTACCGATGATAGAGCACTTTCACCGTTTGATGAACCGGCCGTAATGCGGACGGGAAGAAGAAATAATGCTACTGTGGCTGCTATGCAGCAATCAGGGGTCGATCCACTGGATATTCCTGCTTTCTTAAGACGACAAGCCGACTAAAGTTGAACGATAGAATTAAACCTTTGCATGGGAGATTCTTTAGTTAGACGCATGTTATTGTAATTTAATTAGGACTGGGTAGTACTAAGACCTTGATAAGGTTATGAACTTAAGTAATCTTAAGTTAGATTATTAAATGCTCAGTCCTATTCAACTAAATTACTCAGCATTTTAACTTTGTAGTTGTATTTGCCGATATTTTCAAAGATACATTGTTTTTTTCATCAATAGGCCTATTTTTAAATAAAGATTAGAAGCGAATTGAGAAAAAATGGAAGGAGATAGTGGTAAATGACACTAAAAAGTACGATCACTGAATTTAATACTTATTTAGGTGATAAAGAATCAATTCTTGATAAGAATTATCAGAGAATCGCGGAGCAGATAAAATTACTTTGGGGATATGATGAATTTTTTGTGTTCATTGAAAAATTAGTGCTTGTTGAGAAAGAACGGAATAGAGGGGGATTTCCTTATGAAGTTATATTAGAACTAAACATTCTACAGGATATACATCGGAAGAAATTTTCTAAGCGATCCGTTGATCAGAAGATAAGATTTCATTCATAAATTTGATCTAAGCTAGTACAATTTAGCTTATTGATCAATAGAATTAGGAAAGATTTTCGATATACCAATCCATCGCTTCTTCCAAACCTTTATCAATTCGATGTGTGGGTGCATAGCCCAGCAAGTTCATAGCTTTTGATATATCTGCCTGCGAATGTCGTACATCACCCTGGCGAAAATCAACATAAATCGGCTGATGATTTTGTAGATGGGGAAATTTGTTAATCAATAACTTACGCATCATTGAATAAAGCTGATTCAAGCTTGTACGCTCATTTAACGCAATGTTATAGACCTGATTAATGGCTGCCGATTCTTCAGCCAATGCTGAGAGAAGGTTGGCTTGGATTACATTTTCGACAAAGCAGAAATCACGGCTTGTTTCGCCATCCCCGTTGATTTTAAGTGTTTTGTTCTGAATCAACGCAGCAATCCACTGTGGAATTACCGCTGCATAGGCACCATTAGGATCTTGTCGAGGACCAAATATATTGAAGTAGCGCAGACCAATGGATTGGATGCCATAGCATCGTGCAAAAACATCAGCGTAAAGTTCATTGACATATTTGGTGACAGCATAGGGAGACAGCGGGCGCCCGATTACAGATTCAATTTTTGGCAAATCGGGATGGTCTCCATAGGTAGAACTGGAAGCGGCATAGACAAACCGTTTGACGTTTGCGTCACGAGCAGCAACTAACATGTTTATAAAACCTGAGATATTGCTTTCGTTGGTTTGGATAGGATCTTCAATTGAACGTGGTACTGAGCCTAATGCGGCATGATGCAATACAAAATCGATATTCTCGCAAGCTTTTTGGCAGTCTTGCAATGATCGAATATCACCGCGATGAAACGTAAAATTAGCCCAGATTGTTGGGCTAACCGCGGCTTTGACTTGATCGAGGTTATGCTGGTAGCCGGTTGAAAAATTATCGAGACCAACAACTTCTTGGTTAAGCTTTAATAACGCTTCCAGTAAATTAGATCCAATAAAACCAGCTACGCCAGTGACTAACCAGCGATAGGGCCTGGTGCTCAGTGTTTGCTGAATAATTTGATACCGAGTCATATTGGGAATACCGAGTTATAGACGCCAGACACTTAATCCTGCTTTACATAATTCGCTTTCGTTAAACTGTGATTTGACGTCAATAAAGCATCCTTTATCAACAAGTTTTAAGCAAATTTCGGCTAATGGTTTCTGAATGAAATCTCGATGCGAGACAGCAGCTACTATCGCATGGGCTTTGGGGAGATTTTCCCAAGATTGCAGGGTTACACCATATTCGTGCTCAGCCTCTTTGGCCTCAGCTATGGGATCATGAACATAGACATCAACTCCATAATCTTTAAGCTCTGATATGACGTCTGCTACTTTAGAATTTCGTAAATCAGGGCAATTTTCCTTGAAAGTTAACCCCAACACGATTACTTTAGCGCCTTTAACATTAAAGCCAGCTTTAATAATTTGTTTGATCGTTTGCTCTGCGATGAATTTAGCCATATTGTCGTTAATGCGTCGTCCCGCCAAAATAACTTGCGGAATATAGCCGACCATCTCGGCTTTATGGGTAAGATAATATGGATCGACCCCAATACAATGTCCTCCAACTAGGCCAGGTCTGAAAGGTAAAAAGTTCCATTTGGTTCCTGCAGCTTGGAGGATTTCTAATGTATCAATTCCCAATTTGTCAAAAATGATTGCGAGCTCATTCATGAGCGCGATATTTAAATCACGTTGGGTATTTTCGATAACTTTCGCAGCTTCAGCAACTTTAATACTTGAAGCTCGATAGACGCCGGCAGTTATCACTGATTCATAGAGGTGCGCTACCTTTTCTGACGTTTCTGGGCTATCTCCAGACACGACCTTTGTAATGGTTGTAAGGGTATGTTGCTTATCCCCTGGATTAATGCGTTCCGGTGAATATCCTACAAAAAAATCTTTTTTCCATTGCAAGCTAGAATATTTTTCTATTGCGGGAATGCAAACTTCTTCGGTTGCACCAGGGTAAACCGTTGATTCATAAATGACGATTGCGCCGCGCTTCATATTGCGACCTACTATTTCACTCGCACCGATCAGTGCAGAAAAATCAGGTTGATGAGCCTGATCAACTGGGGTCGGAACAGCTACGATAATATAATCTGCTTTAGATAATTCAGTTGGATCGGCCGTAACAGTTAATTGTGTTGCTGCTTTTAGATCAGCGGTAGATACCTCATCTGTTGGGTCGATATAACGCTTATAGCTCTCAATTTTACTGGTTGAAAGATCAAAACCAATGGTATTACGTTTTTTTCCAAACTCAACGGCTAACGGTAATCCAACGTATCCCAATCCTACAACAGCTACTGTATCCATAAACATTTCCTTTTATTCGCTAATTATTCAAAAAGCTTTTGTTTCTTAACCCTATTAGTTTCTCATTTGTGCTATAGATTACATGGAATCATCCAAGTTAGCTCGTGCAACAACACAACAAAGATGCGCTATTTTAGAAAATCTATATCATATACTTATGGTATAAATTCAAAAAAGGTATAGACTCGACTAATGAGAAAACTGATCTTGGGAATTGAATTAACTGATTAGAATGGGTTTTTCTATCGAATTGGCTGTCTAATTTATTGATTAGGGAGATTAAGTAATGGCAATAACTAATTATTATAAAGGTACCACGAAAAAAAAATTTACAACAGTTCTTGTTTTAATTTTATTGATACTTACAACGATTACTGCTTGTGGTAAAGCCAAAGATGCAGACGCGCTTATTTCAGAAGCAAAACAATATCATGAAAAAGGAGATGATAAGGCCGCTATTATCCAGCTCAAGAATGCATTACAGCAAAAGCCAGATGATCGTGAAGCACGCCACCTTTTAGGCGCTATTTACAATCGGACTGGTGATGTTCGCTCAGCAGAGAAAGAATTGAGCCGTGCACTTAGTTTAGGCATGGATCCTGCGAGAGTACTTCCTGATTTGGGGCAAGCGCTCCTCAGTTTAGGCGAGTTTCAGCAAGTATTAGATAAAACCGAGACACTGCCAGAAAATGTTGATTTTGCTGAAATTCTGACACTTAGAGGTAATGCTTTATTGGGACTTGGCAGATTTCAAGAAGCTAAAGAGTTATTTGATCAAGCACTTCAAGACAAGCCGGACTTTCCGGATGCATTTATTGGGCTTGCTCGACATGCGCTTTCACAAAAAGATGTCGAAACTGCGATGCGTTTTCTAGAAGAGGTGACGACAAAATTTCCTGATAACACGAATGCTTTAATTTTTAAGGGCGACCTGTTACGGGCACAAGGTAAAAATGATCTGGCGCTCGACGTATATGGTCAGGCAATCAAAGCTAGGCCTGATCAGGTTACTGGGTATGTTAACCGTGCCTCGGTTTTAATCGGTTTAGGAAAATTTGATTCCGCTCAGCAAGATTTGAATACAGCTAGCAAAATAGCACCGGGAAATTTACTGATCGCATTTAATCAAGCGTTGCTCGATTTCACCCAAGGAAAACATGCAGTTGCACTTGATGCCTTACAAAAGATTTTAAGTTCAGCCCCGAACCATATGCCGAGCGTGCTAATTGCTGCGGCTTCTCACTTTGCCTTAGGGTCAGTATTGCAAGCTGAACAACTCGTTAATCAATATCTAAAAGTAATTCCTAATAATCTTTATGCAATTAAACTAAAAGCGTCTATCTTGCTAAAGAATCATGCAGCAAAGCAAGCTATCGACTTATTGACACCTGCACTCAAATCAGCGCAGCAAGATCCTCAGCTATTAGCATTGGCTGGTGAAAGTTATATGCAAAGTAAAGATTTTGATAAGGCAACTGAGTTTTTTGAAAAAGCGAATGCGTTGCTTCCAGAAAGTGCTGCACTTCATACTGCGCTTGCTTTGAGTAAGCTAGGCCAAGGTGATCGTGAAAGTGCGATTGCTGAACTAGAAGCGGCTGCGAATTTGGATGAGCAATCACCGCGTGCAGGTGTATTACTCGTTATGACTCATTTGCAGACAAAAGATTTCAGCAAAGCTTTAAAAGCAGCAGAAGAACTTGAGAAGGAGCAAGTAGATAGCCCTTTGGTTCAGAATCTTAAAGGGAGTATTTATGTGGGAATGCAAGATTTAGCAAAAGCACGCGCTAGCTTTGAGAAGGCACTTGCATTGCAACAAGATTATTTTCCTGCTATTTCTAACCTTGCTAGATTGGATGTACAAGAAAATAATCTAGAACGCGCTAAAAATCGTTTTGAAGATGTGTTAAAGCGAGACAAAAAACATATTCAAGCCATGCATGCCCTAGCAGGGATCGCGCTGACACAAAATAACAAGAATGAAGCGATCACATGGTTTGAGCGTGCAAGTAACGAAAACCCCAATGAACTCCAGCCCGCATTGCAATTAGGAGCGCTTTATGTGCGGTTGCAGGAGGGAAATAAAGCTTTGAGTCTTGCAAAAAAACTTCAAGGGAGTTACCCCGATAACTTGAGCGTAGTGGAATTGCTTGCGCAAGCTCAACTTGCAGTTAATGATAGGGTAGCTGCGCTTGAAAACTATCAAAAACTAGCAGCTAGATTACCAGACTCAGCAGCTGCACAATTTCAACTTGCGAATGTGCAAGCATTACTACAAAACCAGAAAGCTGCTGCTGAAGCAGTCAAAAAAGCAATTGCGTTGAAGCCCGATTATCTGGAAGCAAATCTACTACAAGCTCGGCTTGAAATTCAGAATAACAAGCCTGATGAAGCGATGAAAATTGCTAAGGCGATCCAGAAACAACATGCAAAACTACCTGTTGGCTTTGAATTAGAAGGCGATCTTTTGATGAGTCAGAAGAAAGCAGCGCAAGCAATCGGCGCATACGAAAAAGCTTTTTCGCTCAATCAATCGAGTCAATTGATGATTAAGCAATATGCAGCGTTGAGTCAAGGTGGAAAAGAAAAACAAGCGAATGAACGTATCACGAAGTGGCTTGAACAACATCCTACTGATGCTTCCACGCGTTTATTCTTAGGCGGAGTTCATTTAGAAAAGAAACAGTTTGATGCGGCGATTAAACAATTCCAAATGGCATCGGAACAAAATCCTGATAACCCAATTATCCTCAATAATCTTGCTTGGACTTATCAGCAGATAAAAGATCCTTCTGCATTAGACTATGCGGAGAAAGCCTATAAAAACGCGCCTGAGAGTCCTGCGATTCTCGATACATTAGGTTGGATTCTCGTAGAAAAAGGAGAAATAGCACGCGCAGTCTCTCTTTTACAGAAAGCAGTTTCACTTGCGCCTGAGGCAGCAGAAAAACGCAATCACCTTGCAGTAGGTTTACAAAAATCTGGTGATAAAGGTGCAGCACGCCAAGAGTTAGAGCACTTATTAGCTTCAGGGAAAGCGTTCTCCAAAATTGACGATGCTAAAAAATTATTAAAAGATTTAGAAAAAGACTAATTACTCCTATCTGAGCATAAGGTGGCTACGGATAACTTAACGAATTGATCATCTTAGGTTTTCTGTAGCCAAATAGTCAGGTTCAACGTGATAATAGATTTCTAAATACACCCCTTTATTAACCTGCTAACAAAGCTAAATTCAATTTTCGAAGTTATCTACACAATGACTTAACAAGTGATTCAGTAGAATCTTTATTTCTACTTACGATTAGGTATTTATTCCTAGTATGGAACCGCTTGTTCATTTCGATAAAATCATTGTCGAAAAACCCAAAGTTTCGAAGGATTGTTTTTACACCAACTATATCCTTGTTCGCAAAGGTAAATCTATTACTTGCGAACTTCGGCACAAATATGAAGAAAGTATCGAGGGAGATAACGCGCAGCGCTATGCCAATTTGACATCGGGTATTCCAGCTATCAACCATGGACTTTTTGCTAAAGAAATTTGCTTCGAGTTTGATCTAGGACCAAAAG
The DNA here is from genome assembly GCA_008015595.1 of Nitrosomonas sp. Taxonomy (GTDB): domain Bacteria; phylum Pseudomonadota; class Gammaproteobacteria; order Burkholderiales; family Nitrosomonadaceae; genus Nitrosomonas. The sequence continues at coordinate 31,665 of SSFW01000042.1, forward strand.
AATACAGTTTCTTCGATGAGATGCTCAAGAAGATGAGTATCGAAATTTTTGTAAGCCGCTTTTATCACGATCCACTTTTTATCAAACCTGCCTTTATCGCCAAGCAAGCTGATGTAAAACTTTCCAATGCTATGTGCCAAGCGCAATTCACAGCGGGTATCGGCCATGATATTGCTAATTATCCAGCTGATCCCGATAAGATCGTGGTTCTTTCTTCGGGCGGAAAAGAGAGCCTACTTTGCTATGGCCTACTCAATAAAGCAGGTATGGATGTTTATCCCATTTATATCAATGAATCTGGTGGTCATTGGCGAACAGCGCTTACAGCTTATCGATCATTCAAGCAAACTGATGCTAAGACTAAACGTATTTGGTCAAATATTGATCGGCTGTATGCGTTTATGGTGAGAAATTCACCGGTCGTCGAGAATAATATACGTGGTATCAAATCCATTACTGATCCGCTGCATTTTTTTACGTTTGCGCATTATGTATTTGCTTCGTTGCCACTCATGGAAAAATTAAGGATTGGTCATGTTTGCGTTGGTAATGAATATGTCGAACCTACTAAAATTTTGACTGAGCGCCATAAGATCAATGATGTCGAATTTTTTCCCGGAATCTACGATCAGAGTCAGGCATTTGATCGTTATATGACCGAATGGTTTAAGTCAGCAGGGTATGGCATCAAACAATGGGCGCCGGTTCGTACTATCACTGGCTATCAAGTGCAAAAAACGCTAGCGCTAGATTATCCTGAATTATTTAAATTACAGACTTCCTGCCATCATGCCCATTTCAAAAATGGCAAAATACTCCCATGCGGCACGTGTCAGAAGTGTATGCGAATTTTAGCATTTTGTATCGCCAATCAACTGGACTACACCCTGATTGGATATACTGCAGACAACGTAGCTTGGTTGCAATCCAATATCCATCGATTGGTGTTAGCGGGTGATCAAGAGTTGGAACATACCTTCCATCAATTAAGCCAACAGGTCTTTACCCTTAAAGGGCGACAGCACGATCATATTGAGCAGCTCCATTTTGATG